>CAUVBZ010000023.1:0-19386 GCA_963550455.1 uncultured Erysipelotrichaceae bacterium | reverse complement strand
TATCCGCGTATCGTCTATAAAAAGGAGAAGATCGCGCCGCGTCCTCACGTCCGTAAGACCTTTGAAAAGGGCGACGTGCTGATCGTCAATGACAATTATAAAAATTACGCGGCGGAAGTTCTGGTGATCCGCGAGACGATCGAAGCAAGCGACATTTACAACTACGTCGGCCATCTGCAGGCACATGAGGATATTCTGCTGCCGTGCGTGCTGCCGCGTCATCCGTTCGGATTTATCCTGGAGGCTGAAAAATAAACGTATGGAACAGGAAGCGTTTCGCCTGGAGAAGGATTCCATCGGCGAAAAAGAAGTGCCGATCGATGCGTATTATGGCGTGCAGACATTGCGCGCGTATGAAAATTTCACCATCACGGGTTTATGCTATCCGAAAGAGATGATCGTTTCGATCGCCCAGATCAAGAAGGCGTGCGCCGTTACCAATCATCAGGCCGGGCGGCTGGACGAGAGGCGCTGTCGGGCGATTATCGAGGCTTGCGACCGGATCATCGCGGGTCGCTATCACGATCAGTTTATCGTGGATCCGATTCAGGGCGGCGCCGGCACTTCGATGAACATGAACGCCAATGAAGTGATCGCCAATCTGGCGAATGAAATTCTCGGCGGAAAGAAAGGAACGTATGTTCCGGTGCATCCCAACGATCACGTCAATTTCGGGCAGTCGACAAATGACATTTTCCCTTCCTGCGGCAAGCTGACCGCCTTGAAGCTTCTGGTAAAGGCGACCGAACAGTTAAAACGCCTGCATGCGGCGTTGTTGCAAAAGGCGGCGGAGTTTGACCACGTCATCAAGATGGGCCGCACCCAGCTGCAGGACGCGGTGCCCATTCGTCTGGGACAGGAGTTTCATGCGTATGCCATGGCCATCGGTCGGGATATTGACCGCTTTATTCAGGCGCAGGATGAAATGCGCTTCCTGAATATCGGCGGGACGGCGATCGGCACGGGCTTAAACGCGGACGTCGCCTATCTCAAAAAGGTTGCGGAAAATATCTCCATCGTTTCCGGTCTGCAGATGCACCGGGCGAAAGACCTGATCGATGCGACCCAGAATCTGGACGGGTATGTTGCGGTATCCGGAACCACCAAGACGTGCGCCGTCAATCTTTCCAAGATGGCGAACGACCTGCGCTTCATGAGCTGCGGCCCGCGGTGCGGCATCAATGAAATCCGTCTGCCTCCGAAGCAGAACGGTTCCAGCATCATGCCCGGCAAAGTCAATCCGGTGATTCCGGAAGTCGTCAGTCAGGTGGCGTTCAATGTCATCGGCAACGATCTGACCATTACGATGGCCGCCGAAGCCGGACAGCTGGAGTTAAACGCCTTTGAACCGGTTATCTTTTACAATCTGTTTCATTCCATTGAACAGCTGGAACATGTCGTCAAGACATTTGTCGATAACTGTATAATCGGTATCAAAGCCAATGTGACGCATTGTCAGGAAATGGTTGATCATTCCGTCGGCATCATCACCGCCATCTGCCCTTATATCGGTTATGCCAAAGCGGCCGCGCTGGCCAAGGAGGCCATCGAGAGCGGGGCGAGTGTGCGCGATCTGATTCTGCGCGATCGTCTGCTGAATGAAAGGGAACTGCAAGTCATCTTTGACCCGTACGCTTTGACAAAGCCGGGTATTGCGGGTCTTGAGACAATGGTTCAGGATGGGAAATATGGACGATAAGAAATTTCGTATTGAAAAAGACAGCTTAGGTGAAGTGCGGGTTTCAAAAGCGCATCTTTGGGGCGCGCAGACCCAGCGTTCGCTTGAGAATTTTCCGATCGGTCAGCCCCATGAACGCATGCCGATGGAAATCATCTATGCGCTTGCGCAGCTGAAAAAGGCGTGCGCGAAAGTCAACGGACAGTTAAAGCCGGAAGTGATCACCGAAGAAAAACAGGAAGCGATCGTCGCGGCCTGCGACGCCATTCTGGCCAAAGAACTGGATGCGGAATTTCCGCTGGTCGTTTTCCAGACCGGTTCGGGGACGCAGACGAATATGAATGTCAATGAAGTCATTGCCCATTACGGCAAAAAACTGCATCCGAATGACGACGTCAATGCGTCGCAGTCGAGCAACGATACCTTTCCGAGCGCCATGCACATCGCCTTTGTACTGGCTCTTGAAGAACAGCTGAAACCGAGCCTGCAGCGTTTGATCGATTCTTTTCGAAAAAAAGAAAGACAGTTTCAAAAAATCGTGAAAACAGGCCGCACGCATCTGATGGACGCGGTTCCGATCCGCTTTTCGCAAGAGCTTTCCGGCTATCGCTTTTCGCTGGAACAGAATCTGAAAATGCTGTGCCGGAATATGGACTGCCTTAGGGAACTGGCGATCGGCGCCACGGCCGTCGGGACGGGCCTGAATGCGCCGCAGGGATTTGACGTGGAAGTGTGCCGCGTTTTGCGGGAACAGACCGGCATTGCCTTTGTGCCGAGCCCGAACAAGTTTCACGCTTTGACGTCTTTGGACGAAATCGTGGCGGTGCACGGCATCATCAAGGCGATCGCCATGGATATGTTCAAGATCGCCAACGATATCCGCCTTGCGGCCAGCGGTCCGCGCTGCGGTTTAAATGAGCTGATTCTTCCGGCCAACGAGCCGGGCTCCAGCATCATGCCCGGCAAGGTGAACCCGACGCAATGTGAGCAGGTGACGCAGACGGCCGTACAGATCGGCGGCAATGACGCGGCGATCAGCTTCGCCGCCGGCCAGGGGCAGTTTGAGCTGTGCACCTTTTTCCCGGTGACCGCTTATAATTTTCTGCAGTCCGTGCGCCTGTTGTCGCAATCGATGGACAGCTTCCGTATCCGGCTGCTGGACGGTCTGGAGGTCAACGTTGAACAAATGCGGAAAAATCTGCATCGTTCGCTCATGTTGTCGACACTGCTGTCGCCGGCGATCGGCTATGAAAAGGCCGCTCATATCGCCCGGCAGGCGTATCAAAACGAGTGGACATTGAAGGAGGCGGCCTTACAGTCCGGCTATCTTTCGGAAGCGGAAATCGACGCGCTTCTGAATCCGGAACAGGCGGTATAGAAAGGAGTTTTCAGATGGGAATATATGAGGATTCTCTCCGGTTACACGAAAAACTGCAGGGGAAGATAGAAGTGATCAGCCGCATGCCGATTACGACCCGCGAAGATCTCAGTCTTCTTTACACGCCCGGGGTGGCGGAGGCCTGCCGGCAGATTGCGAAAGATGAAGATCGGTCGTTTACGCTGACGCGGCGCGGTCATCTGGTGGCGGTGATTACGGACGGAACCGCCGTGCTGGGGCTGGGCGATATCGGCCCGGCGGCCGGCATGCCGGTTATGGAAGGGAAGTGCGCGCTGTTCAAGGCTTTCGGCGATGTCGACGCCATCCCGCTCTGCATCGATTCCAAGGACACGGACGAGATTGTTTCCATCATTACCGGGCTGGCTAAAAATTTCGGCGGCATCAATCTGGAAGATATCGCCGCCCCGCGGTGTTTCGAGATCGAAAGGCGCTTAAAGGAAACGCTGGATATTCCGGTTTTTCATGACGATCAGCACGGGACGGCGATCGTCGTGGCGTCCGCCTTATTGAATGCGTGCAAGGTGACCGGGAAGAATCTGATGCGGGCGGCGATCGTTATTAACGGCGCCGGAGCGGCCGGATGCGCCATTGCCGGCCTGCTGCTTAAAATGGGTGCGCGCGATCTGATCTTATGTGACCGCAACGGCATTCTGGACGCGGACGATGCGCGCCTGAATCCGATGCAGAAAGAACTGGCAAAAAACACGAACCGCTTCGGCCGCAAAGGAAAGCTGCCGGATGCGCTGATCGGCGCGGACGTTATGATCGGCGTTTCCAGAGGCCATCTTGTCGATGCGGAAATGGTTTCCCGCATGCATGACGGAATCGTCTTTGCCTTGGCGAATCCGGAACCGGAGATCGACCCGGCGGAAGCGCTGCGCGGGGGCGCCAAGGTGGTCGGCACCGGCCGCAGTGATTATCCCAATCAGATCAACAATGTGCTTGTTTTCCCGGGTATCTTTAAGGGGGCGCTGCAGGCGCGGGCGAAGAAGATCACGGATGCGATGGAGATGACGGCGGCGCGGGCGATCGCGTCCATGGTTCAGGGCGAAGAGCTTTCCGCCACGCATATTCTGCCTTCCGCGTTGGACAAGCGTGTCGCGCAGGTTGTCGCCGAAGCGGTTTGTGAAGAAGCGCAAAGGAGCGGTTCCTAGGGCCCGCTCTTTTTTGTCGTATACGTTTGTTTCGGAATTATAAAATCAGTTGGCGCCGTCGGACAGCAGGTCGGTATAGATTTTGCGCATGGCAATGTATTCGCATCGGAGGCTGTGCTGACGCGCCGTTTTGATTTCAGCTGACTGCAGGGAGGGCAGTTTTCCGGTCAGGATCGCTTCGGTTCGCTGTATAAATTCCGCCTGATCGTGCGCCTTGTAAACGTTTTTGCCGTCGATGAGCCAGTCGGCATAGACGGGAATGTCCCGGACAAGAGTCGGCGTTCCGCAGGACAGCGCTTCCAGAACGACGATGCCCTCGGTTTCCTCATAGCTCATAAACGCGAATAAATCACAGCCGCAATACGCTTCGTGCAGTTCGCTCTGACTGACATAGCCCGGGAAGGTGATGTTGGCGGGTGCGTTTCGCATGGCGTTTTTGACCGCTTCGGTCTGTAGAATCGGATCGGTATGGCCGAACCAGAAAAAATGTGCGGTCGGCATCTGTTTCGCCATCGCGATAAAATCGGACAGACCTTTCCGCTCCATGAAGTGTCCGACGGAAATCACGACGGGGGCGGACTTTGCAAGGGCGTAGCGTTTCCGAAAGCGTAAGCCGGCCGCGGAGCTGGGGTGGAAGAAGGCCGTATCGACGCCGTTTGAAACCGTAAAAATATCTTTCTTGATGCCGCTGTTCGACAGTTGACGGCGGGCGTACAGGGTCGGGGTGACGATACAATTGCCAAGACCGTAGCAGAAGCGTATCCACGTCTGAAAAAAGGCCGACAGATAGTTGGAGCCTTTAAAGGAATTTTTGAAGTCTTCCTTGGTCGAATGGCCGTAGTAGATCACCTTGATGTCGTGCATGCGTGCATATAAAGCGACCAAGACGGCGTCCGGCAGAATGGTGTTGATGTGAATGATATCCGTATCGGGCGTCAGATAAGGCAGGACGGTGACGTCGGATTCTTTCAGCATCTGCTCCTGATGAAGGATGGCCTGACCGATACCGCTTTTTTGGATCAGCTTCATGCCGCCGCGATAGATGCATACTTTCATACGTGCATACCCCCTAAAAACCGGAGCAGATTGCGAAAAGCATATTCCAGGCCGAGGCTGTAGAGGGCGATGGAAGCCGGCTTGCCGAGCAGCAAAATCAGGCAGAAAACGGACAGCTTCATTTCCGTCGTCCCCGCCAGATAGCAGAGAAAATCATCCGGAGCCAGCGGCAGGAAGATCGCCATGGCGAACATCTTGTTGAACGTAGGCTGATCGGTCGCCCATTTTCCGTATTTTTCCAACAGTCGGCTGCTGAACATCTTTTTTAAAAGACCGGCGCCATAGGCGCGGGCGATGAGAAAGGCAAAGACGGAGCCCAGGCAGATACCGATATAATTGTAAAGAAAGCCGTGCCATGCGCCAAACAGCAAAACTCCCGCCAGACACCCCAGCCCGCCGGGAATGATCGGAAAGATGACCTGCAGAATCTGCAGCAGGATAAAGATCAGGCCGGCCCATATACCGAAGCGGGACAGGAAAACTTTAAGCGCCGCCTGATCGGTAAATAAGCCGCGTCTCCACGCAAAAAGATAAACGATCAGCATCAGTAAAAGAGAGCCGAGGGTCAGGGCGTTGATCAGTGGGCTTTTTTTTCTGGCCATGGGCGGCTCCTTTCCGCATGACTATCATAGCGGACAGGGGTAACCTGTCAATGCTTCTTAATAGAGTCTTAAAAAGCACATCGTCCGACGGATTCAGTATAATAAACGCGGAGGAAAATAACATGCAGGAAATTTTGAAAAAACGCAGTGAGATGGATCCGGCGTATGAATGGGATCTGTCAAAGCTGTTTCCGGATGATCAAAGCTGGGAAAAGGCGTTTGCGGCTCTGGACGGCGGAATAAAAAAAGCCGCGGCGTATAAAGGGAAGCTGAAGGACGCCGCGGCGATCAAGGGGTTCCTTGACGCCCGCAAAGAAGCCTTTTTGAATATTGAAGACGTATCGTGCTATGCCTTTTTGCGCCACAGCGAAGATACGCGGGAAAATACGGCGCAGTCCATGGCGGCGCGTATCGGCATGTGGATGGCGCAGGCGGAAGCCGAGCTGTCGTTTGCGGAGCCGGAAATGCTGGCGCTGGATATCAAAACACTGCAGGCGATCGCCGACGATCCGCAATTGGCGGAATATGCGTTTCTGCTGCAGAATCTTCTGCGCCAGAAACCGCACACGCTGACCGAAGGGGAAGAAGCGATATTGGCCAAGGTTTCGGATGCGCTTTCCGCAACCGGCACAGCGGCTGAAAGTCTGATGGATTCGGATATGCGCTTTGCGCCGGTCAAGGATGCCCAAGGGCAGGAGCATGAGCTGTCCGGTTCCGGTTTTATTCCGATGCAGATGTCGACCGATCGTATCCTGCGCAAAAACAGCTTTGAAAGTTACTACAGGGAATTTCAACAGCACATTACGACTTTTGCCGCGACGTATGCCGGAACGGTCAAAGCGGCGGTCGCCGAAGCGGAAATTCGGCATTATTCCGGTTCCCGTTCCATGGCGATGGACATCGATCACATTCCGGAAAGCGTCTATGATCAATTGCTTGACAGCGTGCACCGGAATATGGACAAGATGTATCGCTATGTGCGCCTGCGCAAGCGTCTGCTGAAAGTGGACGAACTGCATTATTACGATCTGTATGCGCCGCTGGTACAGGATCATGGAAAAACGTATACCTATGAGCAGGCTCAGCAGATGGTGCTGGACGCGGTGAAGCCGCTGGGCGAGGCGTATGTGCAGCGTGTTAAGGAAGCGTATCGCGATCGTTGGATTGATGTCTATCCGAATCTGAATAAATCCGGCGGCGCCTATTCGTCGGGAACTTATCGTTCCGTGCCCTATATCCTGCTCAACTACAACGGCAGTCTGGACAATGTGTCGACTTTGGCGCATGAGATGGGGCACAGTCAGCATTCCTGGCTGACCAACCACACACAGCCGTTTCAATATGCGGGATATACGATGTTCGTGGCGGAAATCGCCTCGACGGTCAATGAGAATCTGTTGATTGAACAGCTGTTGAAAAAGGAGACGGATCCCAAGGCTCGTCTGGCTTTGCTGAATCAGTATCTGGAAGGCTTTAAGGGAACGGTCTATCGGCAGACGATGTTTGCGGAATTTGAAAAAGAGACGCATGCGATGGCACAGCGCGGGGAGTCGCTGGACTCGGGAGCTTTGAATGCTCTGTATCGGCGTTTGATTGAAGCGTATTTCGGCGAAGAGCTTGTCGTTGACGAACAGGTGCAGTATGAGTGGGCGCGTATCCCGCATTTCTATCGTCCATTCTATGTGTATGTCTATGCCACGGGTTATTCCAGCGCCGCGGCGTTAAGCAGTATGATTTTACGCGAAGGTGAACCGGCGGTGAAACGGTATCTTGAATTTCTGTCTATGGGCGGCTCGCAATATCCTCTGGATGAGTTGAAGCATGCCGGCGTTGATCTGACTTCCGCCGAACCGATCGAGCAGGCGCTGAAAAAGTTTGAAGACGTGCTGGCGGATGCCGAGCGGACGGCCGATCAGCTGGGTCTTTAATGAAGATCGGATACGCGTTGTCTGTGACAAAAAACGATGACATTCCATTTTCCGTGAAAGAACCTGCGGTCATAAGATTTTAACGATATCGGTTTGTTGAACGAGCTGATTGAGAAGACGGCATAAAAAAGAAATTGCCGTCTTTTCTTTGGGAAGCAATGTGTTCGCCGATATAAAAATGCGGGCATAAATAACATGCATGCATGAATATTTCTTTTTTGATTCCACCTACTACATCTGCATTATGAAAGTTAGCGCTGACAAAATAAAATACTGGTTTTAGCCTATAGGTAGGAAGTACTTTTAAAAATAGAAAGAGGGATATCATAGGGGAAAACTTATAATTTCTTATGTCGTTGCATTTGCGTCGATTCAATCCACTCCTTTATTGGCGGCGATAGCCAGCGGCGTGGACAACAATGTCAGCTACACCCATTGGGATCATGGAAATATTCATACGTAGTGCATACGGAACTGAAGACTATATTGTACGCTGATCGTTTTTGATTCATTTATCGTACAAATAGATCGCTCATGTAAATTAGGGTAAAAAACTATGAGGCGGTGAGAACGAGATGTTCCGGCATGTTTTGCAAATTATTTTTTATTGACATTGGAGAGGTATCACATGAAAAGAAATATTCATCTTTTGATCATGAACGGTGGCGAGTTTATTCTCGTATCCGTCGGCTCGAATGCTTTGCGAACCGATGAAATCGTAGACGGCGTTGCGGCAGTTGAAGTATCCGACGATTCAAAAATCGAAATCGTCGGTTTGGAACAATATAAGGTTCCGGATCTTCTGCAGATTGATTATCAATTTCCCGAAGGCTTCGTTCCGGACAGCTATTTGGACTACCTGGATTATGCGACGAAAATCCAGAAGTATATTGAATGAACAGGCACATCTGTTTTGAAAAATGAAATAGACAACAGAGGGTCGAATCCGCTTTTGAACGGCTTCGGCCTTTATCGCATAGGAAGCAGATCATACAGGAAATGGAGACGAAATGAACGCCGCGCAAAAACGGCGACATTCTTTTCGACAGACGGGGCAACAATGCTAAAATGATGAGGATGAAAACAGGGCGACGAATCGGCGGAGCAATCGGCGTCGGAAGCGGTTTTGGCATTGCCATGGCTGCTCTTTTTCTGACTTTTCTGCGGGCGACGGGCTTTGCGCCTTCCCCGGCTTCCAAAGTGCCGGCGCTATGCGTTGCATTTTTTCTTCCGATTTTGGTCGACCGCATACCGATGACAAAAGATATGCGCCGGATTGTTTTTCCGGCAATGTTTCTTGTTTCCATACTTTGCGTGCGTCTGTATGCCGGCCGGGTTGTCGTGTCTTCTGCAGGCCGAATGGATCCGATCATGCAGGCCGCGTGGTTGTTGCATGGCGCAGCGCTGGCGGGGATGCTGTTTGTTTTTTGGAAAGAAAGGCGGAAACGGGGGAAATGATGCAGTTTCAAAAAAAGGAAATTCCATTGCCGGAGTATCCGCGTCCGCAATTGACGCGTGACAACTGGATGAATCTGAACGGCACGTGGGAGTTTCAGATTACCGACGGCCGACAGCCGGCCGCCCAGACGGCCTGGCAGACGATTCTGGTGCCTTTTGCTTTGGGCTCAAAGCTTTGCGGAAGTGATGCACAGTTGCTGCCGGGACAGGTACTGTGGTATCGGCGGAACTTTTCCTATGAACCGGGCGCATACCGGACGATATTGAACTTTGAAGCGGTTGATCAGTTCTGCGCCGTATATTTAAACGGTTATATGGTGGGGGAACATCATGGCGGCTATGCGCCGTTTTCCTTCGACGTGACAAAAGCGATTATGGCGAAAAATGAACTGCTTGTGCGCGTGACGGACGACAGCGACCGCGGCATTTATGCATACGGAAAGCAGAAGCTGTTACACGGCGGCATGTGGTACACGCCTTCGTCCGGTATTTACGGAACGGTGTGGCTGGAAAATCTGCCCGAACACGCGGTCTATGACATCAAGATCACGTCGGATTGTGAAAAGGAGGTTGCCTACCTGCGCATGACGGGAACCTTCGAGCAGGCCGTCATTACGGTTTTTGAAGGGAAGCGGCTCGTTCATCGCGGCATTACGTCCAATCGCGCGTATACGATTCCGCTGTCTTCGTATCATGCCTGGTCGCCGTCCGACCCGTTTCTCTACAGCTTTTATGTGCAGACGGAAGAAGAAACCGTGCGCTCCTATTTCGGCATGCGCCGTTTTTCCAAAGTGCGCGACGCCGGGCAGCACTGGCGCGTCGGCGTCAACGGAAAGCCGCTCTTTTTAAGCGGTCTTCTCGATCAGGGCTATACGCCGGACGGGTTGCTTACGTATCCTTCGGAGGAAGCGATGCGCAGGGAACTGGAAAAAATCAAAAGCATGGGCTTCAACATGCTCCGGAAACATATCAAGGTGGAGAACCGGCGCTGGTATGCGCTGTGCGACCGCCTCGGCCTGCTGGTCATGCAGGACATGCCGAGCGGCGGCCATCCGTATTCGTTCTGGCGGATTGCGGCCGGTCCGATGCTGGGCTTACGCACGATGCGCGACGACCAGAGCGCATATGCGAAAAACGGCCGTTCGGAAAAAGCGTCGCGCGATATGTATCAGCTGGAGCTGGACGCCATGCTGGACACGCTCTACAACTGTCCGTGCATCTTTGCGTGGGTGCCGTTCAACGAAGGCTGGGGACAGTTTGAAAGCGCCAAGGTGACGGAACATATTCGCGCCTACGATACGACCCGGCTGATCGACAGCGCCAGCGGCTGGCATGATCAGGGCGCCGGCGATTTTGACAGCCGACATTGTTACTTCCGCGCCTTTCATGTGCCGCGCGCTTCTGACCGTATTATTCTGTTGTCGGAGTTCGGCGGCTATACGTATGTGGAACAGGGCCATGACGTCCCGGAAAAGACATACGGGTACAAGACGTTTACCGATAAGGTGAAACTCAACGAAGCAATTTTCAAACTGTATGAACGGGATATCCTGGCCAACATTCCCAAGGGGCTTGCCGGCTGCGTATATACGCAGGTCGCCGATGTTGAAGAAGAGTGCAACGGTTTGTTTACCGCCGACCGGCAGGTCGTGAAAGTCGATACGGAAAAGATGCGCCGCATGAACGAACGGTGTATACGAGGTGTGAAATGAGGAAGGATGAACTGGTTATCGCCGAAGCTTTCGCCGGCGCCGTTCGGATACATGCCGCGCGTACGACCGCGATGGTGGAGGCGGCCCGCCGGGCCCATGACTGCCTGCCGACCAGCATTGCGGCGCTGGGCAGAACCATGAGTGTCGCGGCCTTAATGGCTTCCGACTTAAAGTCGCCCATGGAACATGTGCAGATTCGTCTGGACGGCGGCGGGCCGTGCGGGCTGATCAATGTGCAGGCCGACGGAAATTGCCGGGTGCGCGGCTATATTCAAAACCCGCACGTTCATATCGTAAAGGCGGATCATCATGAAGACGTCGGCCGGGCGGTCGGCATTGACGGCATGTTACGGGTCAGCCGCGATATGGGGCTGAAAGAGCCGTTTACCGGCGTCGTGCCGTTACAGACCGGGGAGATCGGACAGGATTTTGCTTATTATTATGCCGTCAGTGAACAGACGCCTTCGGTTGTCAGCGTCGGCGTTTTGATCAATACCGATTATTCTATCGCCGCTTCCGGCGGCCTTCTGGTGCAGATTCTTCCCGGCGCGCCGGAGGAAATCATCGATCGGGTAGAGGAAGTCACGCGGACCATGCGGCCGATGACGACCTATATGCAAGCCGATCAATCCGTAGCGGACATCATTCATTGTCTGTATCCGGACGCCGCGATTTTGCAGCATCGCGATGTGCGGTGGTATTGCGGCTGTTCCAAGGAGCATTTCGGTGAAGCGCTGGCCTTGTTACGGGAAAAAGATCTGCGCGCCATGATTGAGGAAGACCACGGCGCCGACATCACGTGCCAATATTGCGGCCGCAAATATCACTATACGCAAGCGGAACTGCAGCGGATTCTGGCGGAGAAGAGCCGTGTTTAAGATCGGTTCCCTATGCTTTAAGAACGGCCTGGTCGCGGCGCCCATGGCCGGCATCTCCAATCCGGTGTATCGGCAGATGATGCATGATTTCGGAGCGGAGCTGACCGTTTCGGAAATGATTTCCGACAAGGCGCTGCATTATCGCAATGCCAAAACCCGCGACATGTGCCGCATTTTTGAAACGGAGCATCCGGTGGCCCTGCAGCTGTTCTCCGGCGATCCGGAAACGATGGCCGAAGCGGCGGAATTTTTAAGCGCGAATACCGCCTGCGATCTGATCGACATCAACATGGGCTGTCCGGTGCCGAAGGTTCTGAAAGCGCATGCGGGCAGTTATCTGATGGCGCATCCCGATCTGGCCGTTGCGGTAGCCGACGCCTGCGTCCGCCATTCAAATCGGCCGGTGACCGTCAAGATGCGGATCGGCTATGACAATGAACACATCAACTGTGTTGAACTGGCCAAAGCGCTGGAAGGCGTCGGGGTGGCGGCGATCGCGGTGCATGGACGTACCCGCACGCAGATGTACGGCGGCTCAAGTCAGAACGTCTATATTCGAATGGTAAAAGAAGCTGTATCCATTCCGGTTTTCGGAAATGGCGATATCCGGACGGTGGAAGACGCCGTGCGGATGAAGAAAGAAACGGGGTGCGACGGGATTCTGATCGGCCGCGGTCTGCTGGGACGGCCCTATTTCATGCGCCGGTTACAGTGTGCTTTTGAAGGAAAACCATACCGGGAGCCGACGATTTCGGAACGGCTCGATCTTCTTAAAACATATGCGCAAAAGCTTTGTGCCTATGAATCGGAGCCCAAAGGCGTCGCGATGATGCGCGGAATGGCGGCGTGGCACCTTGCGGGAATGCCGCATGTTTCCACGACGAAGGCGCAGATGTCGAAGATTACTTCGCTTGCGGAACTGGAAACCGTCGTGGAGGCCTATCGAAGCACGGTCGATGAGGTGGAGGAATAATATGAAATTCGGAAAAGTCACGATGGTGATGCGCGGCTATACGCTGGAGCAGGTTCGGTGTGTCGCCGATGTTCTTTTAGAGGCGCATCATGTTCGCAATTTGGAAATCACGACGAATACGAAGGATGCACTTTCCATTCTTACGGAGATTTCCCGGGTATATGGAGAGCGGCTGAACATCGGCGCCGGAACGGTGTTGACGTTCAAACAGCTTCAGGACGTGATCGCCGCCGGCGCGTCATTTGTCCTGTCTCCCCGGATGATGAGTCGGGAAATGTTGTTTTATTGCAAGACGCAGAATGTCGTTGCGGTGCCGGGCGCGTTTACGCCTTCGGAAGTGGGGGCGATGATGGACGCCGGCGCGCCGATCATCAAGATTTTTCCCGCCAACGAGGTCAGCCCGGGCTATGCCGAAAAATTACGCGAGCCGCTGGGCGATGTAAAACTGATGGCGGTCGGCGGAATCAATCGTCGAAATGTGAAAGAGGCGTTTCAATCCGGCTATAACTATGTTGCGACGGCGGGCGGCCTGTTTCAGCCGGAAGATATCCGACAGATGCGTCGGGAACGTATGAAACAGGATCTGGCCTGCTTTGAAGATCAGATTCCGACGGAATGAAAACAATCGCCGCCTGCGGCTATCCTTTTCGGCATGAAAAAATCCTCGGTTAAGAGGATTTTTTGTATGGACTTATCAAAACGCGTCGTTTCTTCTTTACGGCCTCAGGCTTTGTGAATATAGGTCTTATCAACCCATATCGCAAGGCACGCGCCGGCGATCGACACCAGAACGGAGCCGATCAGATTCGTCGAGCGGATGCCGATCAGGGAGCCGAGGAAGCTGCCAACAAAAGAGCCTAAAATTCCCAATAACAGATTACCGACCCAGTTTGAAGAATCCAGGTTATTCAGCTTCGCCGCCGCCCATCCGGCCGCACAGCCGACTAAAACGGTTCTTACAATGTATAAAAGCATCAGTTTTTACCTCCGGGAGTATTTTAGCACACAATGCTATATACAGAAAACGGAATCATGCTGTACAATCATAAAGGAAATAGTTGGAAATCCAACTAATTGCCGGAAAGGAGAAGACCCGTGATGGAAAACAGCAGTCTCATGCTCAACCTGTCGGTATTGCAGCGGAATGTGCAGAAATATTTTGACAAAGCGCTGGCACGGTATGGAATCGGGTATGGCCAGCTGATGTATCTGTTCTTTATCAATGAGAATGAGGGCATCACGATGCAGGAAGTATCACGCATCGGCGAGGTCGATAAGGGTACGACGACCAAGAGCGTTCAGAAATTGATGGAGCAGGAATACGTGCGGCAGAAACAGGATGAAAACGACCATCGCATCAAACGGCTGTATACGACGAAGAAGACGGCGGCGATCATCAACGATCTCTATGAGATGCGCAATGCCTGCCGGAATCTGCTTGCCGAGGACGTGGATTTAAAAGCCTTTGAGGCAATGCTTGCGATCGTGGCGGATCATTCGCGGAACCATCTTCCGCAAGCGGAAGATTATGGAAGCCTGCGTATCGGCGGCCTGCAGAGGGTGACGCTTCTGGATTATCCGGATAAGGTGGCGGCGACGGTCTTTATGGCCGGCTGTAACATGAAGTGTCCGTATTGCCACAATCGGGAGCTTGTATTCGTGCCGGAGGGTTATGCCTTTATGGATCCGGAAGTGGTGCTGGATTATCTGAAGAAGCGCCGCGGCCTGCTGGACGGCGTCTGTATCAGCGGCGGAGAGCCTTTGCTGCAAGAGGGGTTATTTCCTTTTTTACGATCGATTCGTGACCTTGGATTTGCCGTCAAAATCGATACCAACGGCACCTATCCGGATCGCCTCGCCTTTCTGCTGGAAGAAAATCTGGTGGACTATGTGGCCATGGATATTAAAAATACGCCGGAAAAATATGCGGAGACCATCGGGCTGGACGCTTCGGTGTTTGATCTGACGCCCATTCGGAAGTCCGTTCAGATTCTCATGGACAGTGAAATTGAATATGAATTTCGAACGACGGTGGTCCGGGAATTTCATACCGAAGCGGATTTAACCGCCATGGCGCAATGGATTCAAGGCGCTCGACATTATTTTCTGCAACAATACCGCAGTTCGGGCAATGTCATCCAGAAAGGCCTGCATGCATATAGCCGGGCCGAGATGGAACAGGCGTTGCGCGCCGTACAAAAGATCATTCCGCATGCGGTTTTGCGCGGTATAAAGGAGGAAGAGACATGTACCAAGTCATAAAACGAGATGGAACACCGGCTGAATTTGACGTGAATAAAATTGCGGCGGCGATGGAGAAGGCCTTTACGGCGTGCCGGCGGCAGTATACAGATTCGGTTCTGAATCTTCTGGCTCTGCGGGTCACAAGCGATTTTGAGCCGAAGATCAAAGACGGAAAGATCGACGTGGAGGATATTCAGGACTCGGTTGAGAAAGTACTTTCCGAGACCGGCTATGCCGACGTGGCCAAGGCGTATATCATCTATCGGCGGCAGCGCGAAAATGTGCGGAATATAAAGGCCACCACGCTGGATTATAAAAAGATTGTCGATAATTATCTCAACGCGCTGGATTGGCGGGTGAAAGAAAATTCGACGGTGACTTATTCGATCGGCGGCCTGATTCTTTCCAATTCCGGCGCGATCACGGCGAACTATTGGCTGAGTGAGGCGTATGATTCAGAGATCGCGGAAGCCCACCGGTCGGGGGACATTCACATCCATGATCTGAGCATGCTCAGCGGATATTGCGCGGGATGGTCGCTGAAACAGCTGATTCAAGAGGGCCTTGGCGGCGTGAGCGGCAAAATCTCTTCGGCTCCGGCCAAGCATCTTTCCACGTTGTGCAATCAGATGGTGAACTTTCTCGGCATCATGCAAAACGAGTGGGCCGGCGCCCAGGCGCTTTCCTCTTTCGATACGTATCTTGCGCCGTTTGTAAAAGCGGACGGGCTGTCTTATCAAGAGGTTAAGCAGTGTATGCAGTCCTTTGTATATGGCGTGAATACGCCGAGCCGCTGGGGAACGCAGGCGCCGTTTACCAATATCACTCTGGACTGGACTGTTCCGCAAGATCTGGCTGAGCAGAAGGCGATTGTCGGCGGCAAAGAGATGGATTTTACATACGACATGTGCAAGCCGGAGATGGATATGGTGAACAGGGCTTTCATCGAGACGATGATTGAGGGCGACTGCGACGGGCGCGGTTTCCAGTATCCGATTCCGACGTATTCCATCACGAAGGATTTTGTGTGGGAAGATACGGAAAACAATCGCCTGCTGTTTGAGATGACCGCCAAGTACGGCACGCCTTATTTTTCCAATTATGTCAACTCGGACATGCAGCCGAGCGACGTCCGCAGTATGTGCTGTCGTTTACGGCTGGATTTACGGGAATTGCGGAAAAAAAGCGGCGGTTACTTCGGAAGCGGGGAATCGACCGGTTCCATCGGGGTCGTGACCGTGAATCTGCCGCGTCTTGCCTATCTGTCGGATACGGAAGATGATTTTTGGAAACAGCTCGATCGGATCATGGATATCAGCGCCCGCTCTTTGAAGATCAAGCGGGACGTTGTCACGAAACTTCTGGACGCCGGCTTGTATCCGTATACCAAGCGCTATCTGGGCACGCTGCAGAATCATTTCAGTACGATCGGTCTGGTGGGTATGAATGAAGCCTGCCTGAATGCGAAGTGGCTGCGCACGGATTTAACCCGGCAGCCGGCGCAGGCGTTTGCCGTTCGGGTCTTGGAACACATGCGTTCACGCCTGAAGCAGTATCAGGAAAGATACGGCGATCTCTATAATCTGGAAGCGACGCCGGCGGAAAGTACGGCTTATCGGCTGGCTCGCCACGACGTGGAGCTTTATCCGGACATTGTGACGGCGCATCAGGGAGAAACGCCTTATTATACAAACAGTTCACATCTGCCGGTCGGCTATACGGAGGATGTATTTACGGCTTTGGATATTGAAGATCCGCTGCAGGTTCTGTATACGTCGGGAACGGTATTTCATGTGTTCCTGGGAGAACGGCTGACCGGGTGGAAAGAGGCGGCTCTTTTAGTCCGAAAGATCGCGGAAAATTATCGGCTTCCGTATTACACGCTATCGCCGACGTACAGTATCTGTCCCAAGGACGGTTATCTTTTGGGCGAACAGTGGACCTGCCCCAAGTGCGGCGCGGAAACGGAAGTATATTCGCGGATTACGGGATATTATCGCCCGGTGAAGAACTGGAATGCCGGCAAGAGCCAGGAGTTTAAAGATCGGAAAACGTACCGGGTCGGCGGCATGGCCGTTCCGCCGGTTTCCGAATGTCGGGCGGAAACGGAAACCGAAGCAAAAAATGAAAAGGAGCGGGCGGCTTTATTTACGACCACAACGTGTCCGACCTGTCGCTTTGTGCAGAAGCAGCTGGATGAAATGGGTTATGCTTATACGGTGATGGATGCGGAAAAGCATCGTGATCTTGTCGAGGCGTATCATCTGCAGCACGCGCCGTCCATGGTTGTTTCTTCGAAAAAAGGATTTGAAATCTTCAGCACGCCGGAAGCGATTGTCGCTTTCGCAAGAAAACGGACGGAGAAAGCGGTTTAATCGGCTATTTTTCCGAAATCGGTTAAAGGCTTGCCGGGGTCATCGGCGGAAAGCTTTCCTTCAATGAAGTGCTTACGGCAAAGAGCGATATAGGCGTCGTTGGCGCCCAGCATGATCTGTTCGCCAGCGCGGATGATGCCCTGTTCGTTGTAGCGGGCGTTGCATGTCGCTTTATGGCCGCACCAGCATACGGTTTTGACTTCGTGGATTTCGTCCGCGACTTCCATGAGCCGCAAAGAGCCGGGGAAAAAATGCAGCTGGAAGTCGGTGCGCAGTCCGTAACATAAAACCGGGACGTGGAGGGTATCGACGATATGTGCGAGAAAATCGATCTGTTCGGGGGCGGCGAATTGAATTTCGTCGATGATGATCGCATCATAGGCGCGTAAAGTGTCACCGGTCATCTTGCATATATCGCTTAACAGAAGGCATTCGCGCTGCAGCCCGATGCGGGAGCGGATAATATTTATGCCATCGCGCCGGTCGGCGTTGGTTTTGGCGAGCAATACGTTTTGGCCACGCTCACGGTAATTGTATTCCGCCATCAGGGCGTTGGCGCTTTTGGAAGACCCCATTGCGCCGTAGTAGAAATATAGTTTTGCCATGTGCTGTTCTCCTGCCTTGTCGGCACGATCATAGCATGGTATCGGGAAATTAGGCAGTCTTGATTTTTTCGATGTGTGGTGATTGCAATGTGCAGGGGCATTTACTAAGTGACATTGATAGTATGTTCAACAGTTAGATCATAAACTTTTATATGTGATCTCGTTGCAAAGAAAACCGTCATAATGGTGCAGAGAATGAAAAGCATCACAATATATATTCTGCGACTTTACGGGAATTGGAGAAGGTGGTTATCCCTTGAGGAACAAAAGGCATATAACGGCTAAGATATGCATTACAAACCGCAAAAGGCAATATTCAAGCAATGCAACATCAAAGAAAAAATGAAGGAAAGTGGCATTGTGACATATATGCAAAGGTATAGCAACCGGCCCTTATTATGATCTTTTAGTCATATTTTTATTGAAAGTTGAGAATATAAATAGAAAAGCCCGACTTCAAATCGGGCTTATTTATGGATAAATGCGGATAATAAATGAAAGAGAAATAATGCGATCTGTAAATTATTCTACAACTTTGATGTTTTCTGCCGGTACATGAAACTCCATATAGTACTGACCTTTTAAGAAAACGCCGGTGACTTCGACTTTGGTTTTATCTTCGGGTTCATCATAATCGCCTTCTACAAACATTACTATGCCTTCATATTTGCCATCGCCGGCATCTTGATCAATTGACGGGTGGGAGCCGCCTTTTGAATACAGACCGGTAATCTTGGCGATTGTTCCTTCCTCAACGGCAAAGGATTGTGCCTTTGAAGCAAGATCCGTTATGGCATCCACATCACCAAATTCAATTACTATAGACGGTGAGGAATAATCGAATTTTGTAATGTCTGAAGCATCTTGCGAGCTGTCCTCTTTACCGGTAGAATCCACCTGCTTGGAAGTATCAGATTCCGGAGGATTCGTTGTACTGTCGCTTTTGTCACCGCAGCCTGCAAGAGCGAACAAGAGGCAAATACTTAAGAATGTCAATGCACTTTTTTTCATCATTTTATTTATCCTTTCTATTTAAACTTCATTAAACTTAATACCATACCTTAAAATTTTTTATAGTGATGATAAAGGTTCTCTGCAAGCTAATGATAAACTTAATTGCAAAAAAGGTCAATATTACCGGTCATTGAGGCCGTGTAAACTGATTGCGGAATAAGGGTAGTGACAATAAAGGCGATATTACCTAAACTGAAGTTTACAACAACACAGAAAGGAATATCGCCATGTCCATATTAATACAGACACTTCACGCTATTCCATCAGACCTTGAAAAATTATGCGTCCTCAATTTTTTGGAAGTTTCTTT
>CAUVBZ010000022.1:0-19837 GCA_963550455.1 uncultured Erysipelotrichaceae bacterium | reverse complement strand
GGCGTTATCAAATACCAGAGACCGTAACGGCGCAAGCTTAATCATGTTACCGAGGTAGAAAGAAATTTTCTTCAGGAAACTTCTTTAGGCCCCATTGCCGTCGGCAGGGGCTTTTATATACGGTAGGCGATAACAGAAAGGTGAAAGGTGAAACAATGAATCAGGCGGTATTAGAATCAAAAAAGAACGTTGTTTCTGAAATTCAGGACAAGTTCACCAAGGCCTCTTCGACTGTTGTTGCCGAGTACCGTGGTCTGAGTGTCGCGGAAATCACCGCATTGCGTCGCGCTTTGAGTGCCGAGAATGTTGATTTCAAGGTCTACAAAAACACGCTCGCCGTTCGTGCCGCCAAAGCGGCGGGATACGATGAGCTCAGCGCGGTTCTGAGCGGTCCGAATGCGCTTGCGTTCGGTGAAGATGAAACCGCGGCGGCTCGCGTCATGGCGAAATTTGCCAAAAAGCACAAAAAGCTGACGATCAAAGGCGGTATTGTGGAGGGCAAGGTTGTCGATCTGGCAACCATCAACGCGTTGGCTGCGCTTCCGAATCACGACGGAATGCTGTCAATGTTCCTCTCGGTTCTTCAGGCTCCGGTTTCTTCGTTTGCCCGCGTCGTTAAAGCGGTTGCGGACAGCCGGCCGGATGAAGGCGCACAGACGGCCGCTTAACGGCCGAAGCTTCAAGCCACTGTAATGAATGGAAAAAGAAAAAGGAGAAAATAACATGGCTATCACAAAAGAAGATATTCTCACATATCTGGAATCAGCGACAATTCTTGATCTGAATGATCTGGTCAAGGCGATTGAAGAAAAGTTCAACGTTACGGCTGCCGCTCCGGTTGCTGTTGCGGCCGCTCCGGCGGAAGGCGCTGAGGCTGCCGTCGCCAAGAACGTTACCGTCGTTATGACAAGCTTCGGCGACAGCAAGGTCGGCGTCATCAAGGTTGTCCGCAACCTCACGGGTCTGGGCCTGGTTGAGGCGAAGAAACTGGTTGACGCGCTGCCGGCCGAGATCAAGAAAGATGTACCGGCTGAAGAGGCGGAGAACATCAAGAAGGAACTCACGGACGCAGGTGCGACGGTTGAGTTTAAGTAAGTTCGCTTATCGAAATTGAAAACAGGAAAAGCCGAGGAATCCTTCCTCGGCCTTTCGTCCCTGAAAAAGCAGGAGGACGCGATGGAGGGAAGGCATTATTTTACCGCGAATCAGGATCTTCCCGAAAACCGCAAGGAGCATACCTTTCTTTTTGAAACCTGCCGCTTTCGCTTCGTGACCGATAACGGCGTCTTCAGCAAAACGCAGGTCGATGAAGGGACAATGATTTTGCTGGAATCATTGCGCCGGGAAGCCCTGAAAGGCCGCATTCTGGATCTTGGATGCGGCTATGGGCCGCTGGCGATTGTTCTGAAGAAGTTCTTTCCGCAAGCCACGTTGATGGGTGCGGATGTGAATCCGCGCGCCGTTGCGCTGGCCGAGAAAAATGCGGAAATCAACGATGCGGCGGTGACATTTCGGGTATCGGACGCGTTCGCTTCCATACCGGAGACGTTTGACGTGATTGTGACCAACCCGCCGATTCGGGCAGGCAAAGCGGTGCTTTACGGCATGTTTGCCGAGGCGGAAAAGCATCTTTCGGATGAGGGGAGCCTGTATGTCGTCATCCGCAAGAAGCAAGGCGCCCAAAGCGCACTGCGGTTTTTAAATGAGCTGTTTGAAAACGGCACGTGCTTAAACCGCAGACGCGGTTATTGGGTATTAAAATGTACCAAGCATTGACGATTGAATTTGTCAATGTTAAAATACTGGATTGCCTAAGAATATAGGGAATAGGGTTTTTATACCCTTTTTGGCATTTCCAGAGGCGCAGGCGAAAGGATGGCATACATGGAAAATAAGCAGCATGCATATCGCGAAACGCATTACGGTCCAAAATGTGTCCGGCGTGACTATTCCAAGGTAAGCGCGGGTCTTGATCTTCCGGATCTGACGGAAATCCAAACGGCTTCCTTTGAATGGTTTATCAAGGATGGGATTCGCGAGGTTTTTAAGGATATTTATCCCATCAGCAACTATGCCGGGAACATCAAGCTGAAGTTTCTGGATTTTGCTTTCAGCAAGCCGAAGTACTCCATCAGCGACAGCAAGTACAGGGAAACAAATTACAGCGCGCCGCTGAAAGCGAAGATGGAACTGGAGATGGTCGACCCCGAAACGGGCGAAATCATGACCAAGTGGGAAGAAGTCTTCCTCGGCGATTTCCCGATGATGACGCCGACCGGTACATTTATCATCAACGGCGCCGAACGTGTCATCGTTTCGCAGATCATCCGTTCGCCGGGCGCTTATTTTGATATTGAAAATGAGGAACATACAGGGCGGGATACCTATTCCTGCGAACTGATTCCAAGCCGCGGAACCTGGCTGGAATTTATGAGCGATGATAAAAAAGCGGCGCTGGGCCGTATTTTGAACGTATCCATTGACCGCCGGCGCAAAATCCTTTCGACGATTTTGTTCAAGGCGATCGGTATGAGCCTGAACATGGAACGCAACGACAACGCTTTCGATACGACGGAAATGCAGAAATTTCTCAAGGCGTTACGCTTTGAACTGTATCCGGATGTGATCGTACCGGAAGAAGAGCGGGAATTTCTGAACGATTATATGCTTCTGTATACAAGCGTATTCGGCAACTATGAAGAAATCCGCAATACGCTGGCGGCGGACAAGACCAAGACGACGCACGACGCGCTTTTATCCATCTATGAAAACCAGCGTGCCGATGAAATCGCCACGATTGACGGCGCCTTGACGACGATGGATCAAAAATTCTTTGATTATCGCCGCTACGATCTGACCAAGGCGGGCCGTTTCAAGATTCGCAAAAAGCTCTCCATACTCGACCGTATGATCGGCTGTCGCCTGAAAGACGATCTTGTCGATCCGGACGGAAAAGTCATTTTCCGCAAAAACAAGCGCATGACCAAGGACGACCGCGAGATGCTCAAAGAGCAGCTGGCCAAGGGAATTTTATGCCGCGCCCTGCCGTTCAACCACCTGTTCTCGCATCCATCAATCGCGGTCATGGACACCGCATGGGGAAGCGCGCTGGTCGGCCGTATTCTTGCGGCCGATGTGGAAAGCAAGAAACACACCTTCCCGCAAGGCACGGTGATTACGGAAGAAGACGCCCGGATCTTGGCCAAAGAGGTTAAGGAAATTTCCGTTTATGGCGGCATTTTCGCTTCCCGCGTCACGGTGACAAATGATAACGTCAACGCGGTTTTGAACTACGGAAACCGCATGTATACGATCGCCCGCGCAACCGTCAAGGGTGAAGATCTGGTCAAGGACGACGGCAGTCTGCGCATCAACCGGTACATTCCCGATATGCCGCTAGCCAACCTTACGGTCGCTAATAAAGAGGCGATCGTTAAAAAAGTGATGGAAGGCAAGCCGGTTTCTTTGTGGCTGGCAGGCGCCTGCGTGCAGGAAATCACCGTTCTGGACGAAGACGGCGACGCCGTGAAACTGCTCGGTGTCGACCCGCTCAACGACAAGCACACGATCACGATGAGCGACATGTACGCGCTCTACAACTATGAATTGACGATGCTGGGTGGAATCGGCAGCCAGGACGATATCGATATGCTGGGAAATCGCCGTATCCGCACGGTAGGCGAATTGATTCAAAACCAGTTCCGCATCGGTCTTTCCCGCATGGAGCGCACCGTCAAGGAACGCATGTCCATCGCGGACGCGGCGGCTTTGACGCCGAAACAGCTGACGAACATTCGCCCGCTGACGGCGGCGATCAAGGAGTTTTTCTCCTCGTCACAGCTTTCCCAGTTCATGGATCAGGAAAACCCGCTGGCTATGCTGTCCAACAAGCGCCGCATTTCCGCGCTGGGGCCGGGCGGCTTGACGCGTGAAAGAGCGGGCTTTGAAGTTCGCGATATTCATAATTCGCATTACGGCCGCATCTGTCCGATTGAAACGCCGGAAGGCCCGAATATCGGTCTGATCAATTATCTGGCTTCCTTCGCCAAGATCAACGAATATGGTTTTATCGAAACGCCGTATCGCAAAGTTGTAAAGGGCAAGGTGACGGACGACATCACCTACATGTCCGCGGACGAAGAAGCGGATCATGTCATCGCGCAGGCGACCCGCATCGTCAACGGCAAGATCATTCCGGAAGATAACGGAACGGTCGTCGCCCGCATCGCCGGTGAAACGGTCAACGCGAATCTGGAAGATGTCGATTATTGCGACGTTTCGCCGATTCAGGTTGTCTCGGTCGCGACGGCCTGCGTTCCTTTCCTGGAAAACGACGACGGACATCGCGCTTTGATGGGCGCCAACATGCAGCGGCAGGCGGTTCCTCTGCTCAGGCCGCAGGCGGCTTTTGTCGGCACGGGTATCGAGCACCGCATCGCCCGTGACTCCGGAGCGGCCTGCGTTTCAACGGTTGACGGTACGGTAACCTATGTGGACGCTTCAAAAATCGTCATCGTCGACGCCGAAGGATCGGAACATGTGTTTGAGCTGACGAAGTTCAGACGTTCCAATGCGTCCACGTGCCTGAATCAGCGCCCGATCGTCAACGACGGCGACACTGTGAAACGGGGCGACATTCTGGCGGACGGACCGGCCATGGATAACGGCGAGCTGTCCCTCGGCCAGAACGTGCTTGTCGGTTTCATGACATGGCACGGTTATAACTATGAAGATGCGATCATCATGAGCGAGCGTATGGTTCGCGAAGATGTCTATACGTCCATTCATATTGAAGAATACGATCTGGAGTGCCGCGATACGAAGCTTGGACCGGAGGAGATCACCCGCGATATTCCCAACGTCGCGGAGACCGCATGCCGGAATCTGGACGCGCGCGGTATCGTCATGGTCGGCGCCGAAGTTAAAGAAGGCGATATTCTGGTCGGCAAGGTTACGCCGAAAGGACAGTCGGAAGTCACGCCGGAAGAGAAATTACTGCTGGCGATTTTCGGTGAGAAATCACGTGAGGTGCGTGACAATTCGCTGAAGGTTCCGCATGGCGGCGCCGGTATCGTACACAGTGTCCGTGTCTTCAAGCGCAAGGATAATCACGAACTGCCGCCGGGCGTTTCGGAAGTCGTCAAGGTTTACGTCGCGCAGAAGCGCAAGATTTCCGAAGGCGATAAGATGGCCGGCCGTCACGGTAATAAAGGTGTCATTTCCAAGATCAACCCGATTGAAGACATGCCCTTCATGCAGGACGGCACACCGATCGATATCATGCTGAACCCGTTCGGCGTTCCTTCACGTATGAACATCGGACAGGTGCTGGAACTGCACCTGGGGATGGCGGCGCGTTCGCTCGGCGTCAAGTTTGCCACGCCGGTTTTCGACGGTGTAAACAGCGACGATCTGGACGCGGCGATGAAAGAAGCGGGAGCTTCCTATAAATACCTGTTGACCGACGGACAGACCGGCCAGGTGTTCGACGAACCGATTTCCGTAGGCGTCATGTATATGATCAAGCTGGCGCACATGGTTGACGATAAACTGCACGCCCGCGCAACGGGGCCGTATTCTCTGGTCACCCAGCAGCCGCTCGGCGGTAAGGCGCAGAACGGCGGCCAGCGTTTCGGTGAGATGGAAGTCTGGGCTTTGGAGGCTTACGGCGCCGCACATACCCTGCAGGAGATGATGACCGTCAAGTCGGACGACATCATGGGCCGTACCAAGACTTATGAGGCGATCGTCAAGGGCAAGGACATGCCGGATCCGAGCATTCCGGAATCGTTCCGCGTCATGGTGCACGAGCTGCAGGCTCTGGCGCTGGATATCGAAATGATCGATGAAAGCGGCACGATGATGGATCTCAAGCAGTTGGAAAAAGATGAGCTGAAAGAAGAGGCGAAGCTGGATATGAGCCATCAGCGCTTCGTCAACGATGCGGAAGAAGAAGGAAGCCTGACGATCCGCGATACGATTGAAGAGGACGATATTCCCGAGGCTGCGGAAGTCGGCGTCGATACGGAAGAATCCGGCAATCCGGATGTAGAATGAGGAGGATGCTGAATGAATATCAACAATTTCAGTGCCATTAAGATCGGCTTGGCATCACCTGAAAAAATTCGTGAATGGTCGTACGGCGAAGTCAAAAAGCCGGAAACCATCAACTATCGTTCACAGAAACCGGAACGGGACGGTCTGTTCTGCGAGCGCATTTTCGGCCCGACGAAGGATTGGGAGTGCGCTTGCGGAAAATATAAGAAAGTTCGTTACCAGGGCGTGGTCTGCGATCGCTGCGGCGTTGAAGTCACCAAGTCCAGCGTCCGCCGCGAGCGGATGGGTCATATCGAGCTGGCCGCTCCGGTCGCGCACATCTGGTATCTGCGGGGCATTCCGTCCCGGATTTCACTGTTACTGAACGTTCCGCCCAAGCAATTGGAAGAGGTCGTCTATTTCGTCAGCTGGATTGTAACGGATCCGCGTAATACGAAGCTGGCCTACAAGCAGATTCTTTCCGAAAGAGAGTTCCGCGAGAATACGGCGATTTACGGTCCGGACAGCTTTACGGCAAAGACGGGTGCGGAAGCGCTGGAAGTTCTTCTGCGGCAGGTGGATATTGAAAAAGAATATACCGAGATTTCCGCCGAGCTCGAAAAGGCGAGCGGCGATAAGCGCAAGAAGCTGATCAAGCGTCTGGAAACGGTCGAGTCGTTCCGCAATTCAAGCAATAGGCCGGAATGGATGATTTTGACCGTTCTGCCGATTATTCCGCCGGATTTAAGGCCGATGTTGCAGCTGGACGGCGGCCGCTTCGCGACCAGCGATCTGAATGATCTGTATCGCCGCGTCATCACCCGTAACAATCGTCTGAAGAAGCTTTTGGAACTGGGGACGCCGGCAATCATCGTGCAGAATGAAAAACGTATGTTACAGGAAGCGGTCGACGCCTTGATCGATAACGGCCGCCGTTCCAAACCGATTACCGGCGCCGGCGGACGTTCCTTGAAGTCGCTGTCGCATTCGCTCAAGGGAAAGCAGGGACGTTTCCGCCAGAACCTCCTCGGCAAGCGCGTCGACTTTTCGGGTCGTTCCGTCATCGCGATCGGGCCGACGCTGAAAATGTGGCAGTGCGGACTGCCGAAGGAAATGGCGATCAATCTGTATAAGCCGTTCGTCATCAATGAACTGGTGAACGAACAGGTGGCGACAAACCCCAAGACCGCCGAGAAGCTGATCGAACGTCAGGATCCGCGGGTCTGGGACGCGGTGGAAAAGGTGATCGCCTACCACCCGGTATTCCTGAACCGTGCACCGACTCTGCACCGTCTGGGTATTCAGTCGTTTTTCCCGCGCCTTGTTGAAGGGCATGCGATTCGTGTCCATCCGCTGGTCTGTCCGGCGTTTAACGCCGATTTCGACGGCGACCAGATGGCGGTTCATCTGCCCTTGTCGGAGGAAGCGCGAGCGGAGACGGAAGTGCTCATGCTCGGCGCCAACAATATTCTGGGCCCGAAGGACGGTAAGCCGATCGTCACGCCGGGACAGGATCTCGTGCTGGGAAATTTCTATCTGAATATGGAAGAGACGGCGGCGGAGTTCTATGCCAAGGCGGATGCGCTTGAAGCGCAGGGGCACGCGACGGAGGCCGCCCGCTGGAGACGGTACGGCGATAACGAAGGTCATGTCTTTTCCGGGCCGCATGAAGCACTGATCGCGGCGCAGATGGGCATGGTGCACCTGCACAGCCGCATCGCCGTTCCGGCAAGCACGCTCGGCAAGACCTGCTTTACGGAGCGTCAGAACAGCTGCTACCTGCTGACGTCGGTCGGCAAGCTGATTTTCAACGACGCTTTCCCGGCGGATTTCCCGTACATGAATGAATTTGACGGCGATAAGCTTCGGGTAACGCCGGAGGATGACTTCGTCGAGCCGGGAGCGGATATCCGCAAGATCATCGCGAGCCGCAAGATTACGTCCGAATTTAAGAAGAAGGATCTCGGCAATCTGATCGCGGCCGTCTTTGACCGCTATAAGACAAACGGTTCGTCCGATGTGTTGGACGCGCTGAAGGATATGGGCTATTACTATTCGACGGTCGCCGGCATGACGGTTGCGCTGTCGGATATCAACGTTGCGCCGCAGAAGGATGAAATGGTTGCGGAGGGACGTAAAAAAGCGGATATCCTCAACCAGCTTCGCGATCGCGGTATGTTGACCGGTCCGGAATGGGAAGCGGCCTTCTCGCAGCTTTGGGATACCGTCAAGAACAACATCGGCGATACGCTGATGGCGTCTTTCCCGCGCATGAATCCGATCAATATGATGTATATCTCCGGCGCGCGCGGGAACAAGAACCATTTCACGCAGCTGTCCGGCATGCGCGGTGTTATGGCGCGTCCGACGCAGAACAAGTCGCGGACGTATCAGCCTTCGATTATCGAAGTCCCGATTTATTCGTGCTTCCGCGAAGGGATGACCGTTTCCGAGTTCTTTAACGCTTCACACGGCGTCCGCAAAGGTCTGACCGATACGGCGTTGAAGACGGCGGAGTCGGGCTACCTGACGCGTCGTCTGGTCGACGTCGCTCACGAGGTTGTCGTGACGGAGGAAGACTGCGGAACCGACCGCGGATATCTGGTTGAGGAGCTGCGGGACGAAAAGGACAACTCGCTCATCGAAAATCTGAGTGAACGTATCGAAGGCCGTTATACGGCGCGTACGGTCGCGGATCCCGAGACGGGCGAAGTGCTGGCACCGGAAAATACATATGTTGACGAAGCGCTGGCGCGCAAGATCAGCCTGGCCGGCGTCAAGCAGGTGTATATCCGCAACATCTTCACCTGCGAGTGCGCTTCCGGCATCTGTGCAAAATGCTATGGTAAAAACATGGCGACCGGAAATCCGGCGGAGCAGGGCGAAGCGATCGGCGTTATGGCGGCGCAGGCCATCGGCGAGCCGGGTACCCAGCTGACCATGCGGAACTTCCATGCCGGCGGCGCGGCGACGCGCAGCGGCGATATTACGCAGGGTCTGCCTCGTGTCGAGGAACTGTTTGAAGCACGAGCGCCGAAGCGGGTGGCGGTCATCGCCAAGATTGACGGTGAAATCACCGATATCCGCGAGCAGGAGAATCACGCCGGTGAAATCATCACCGTATCGAATGATAAAGAATCGATTGAGCACAAGTGCGATCTGACCCAGCCGTTATTGTCATCGACAAAGGTCGGTGTCCGCGTGACAACCGGAACCCCGATGACCGAAGGCGCGATCGCTCCGAAGGAACTGCTCGCCGTAGCCGGTATCCGGGTTGTGGAAGAATACATTTTGAAAGAAGTGAAAAAGGTGTATGCTTCGCAGTCCATCGATATCTCCGACAAGCATCTGGAGCTGATGATTCGCCAGATGCTCAAGAAGGTGATGATCACGGAAGGCGGCGATTCGGGACTTGTAGCCGGGCAGACATTGTCCGTCAGCCGTATGAACGCCATCAACGACGAGCTTCTGGACGAAGGAAAGAACCCGGCGCAGTATACGCCGATCTTATTGGGTATATCAAAGTCGGCGGTGGAAACCGATTCCTTCCTGTCGGCCGCTTCTTTCCAGGAAACGACCCGCGTCCTGACCGATGCGGCGGTGCGCGGCAAGGTCGATCATCTGGAAGGCCTGAAGGAAAATGTCATGATCGGAAAGCTGATTCCGGCCGGTACGGGGCGCCCGCAGTATGAGCGGGAGACGACGAAGCGGATTCTTGCCAAGGCGGAATATCTCAAGGAAAAACGGCGTGAAATTCAGGCGGAGGTCGCCATGGCGGCCCAGCCGTCTTTACCGGATGAAATGCTCGGCCGCAACGATCCGGAAGATACGCTGTTCCGCAAGAGTTACGAGTTGTATGAAAAAGCGGTCGATACTGAAAAAGAATAAGGAAAAAAGCGGTTCGCATTGGCGGATCGCTTTTTGCTAAGTGCTTAAAACAGAAAATTACCCGGGAAATACGCATTTATCGGCATTTTTACGATGTTTTTCATTGTATACTGTTGCTATGGAAAAAGGGGTACGCTGGAAAATCGTCACAATCCTGATTTTATCGGTGACCATATTTTGCCTGCTGTTGTTGCTGGGAGTAAGCCGTCACATGCCGGCTCAGGCCCGCTCGACCCCGACCCCGACGCCCGCGCCGACCGTCATGCCGACGCCGACGCCCGCGCCGACCCCGGAGCCGACGCCGATTGTCGATATCATAAGCGATGACGCCGTGACCCGCGTGATCAATCTGGAGCACCCGATTTCCGCCGATTATGTACCGGCCGACTTGCGCAAGGTGAATGTACATACGGTAAAAGATGTCGAACTGCGCGACGAGGCGGCGACCCAGCTGGAAAAAATGTTTCAGGATGCGATTCAAGACCGCATCTATCTGAAACTGGTCGACGGCTATCGAAGCTATTCCCTGCAGCAGGCGCTTTACAGCTATTATGCGCGTACCCGCGGGAAGATATACGCGGACAATATCGACGATCATCCCGGCGCCAGCGAACACCAGCTCGGGCTGGCTGCCGATCTTGGCAACTGGAACGGTGTATGTGAGCTTTCCTATTGCTTTACGCAATACCATGAATACGACTGGCTGCTGGAAAACGGTTATAAATATGGCTGGATCTTACGGTATCCGGAAGACAAGCAGGACGTGACCGGCATTATGTACAGTCCCTGGCATTTCCGCTATCTCGGCGTCGAGGAGGCGACCAAGGTGCACGACTCCGGTCTGACGCTGGAAGAATATTACGGGGTTACGGCGACGCCTTATCAGACGGCCGCGCCTTCTCCCTCCCTCGGTTGAGCAGGAAAATGAAAAGAATCCGCCTTTGACGGGTTCTTTTTTAAAGCAGAGGAATATGGTGTGCGGCGCAGGCTTCAATCATGTCCTTCGGCCAGATAGAAGCCTGTACTTCCCCGATATGCGCTTTATTCAGTAACAACATGCATAGGCGCGACTGGCCGATACCGCCGCCGATCGTGTAGGGCAGGCGGTTTTCCAGAACCGCCCGATGATACGGCAGGCGCAGACGTTCGCTTTTAGCGGCCATGCGGCATTGGACGTCGATGGTATGCGCATCGACCCGGACGCCCATGGAAGAAATTTCCAGCGCCTGCTGTAAACTGGGAAGCCAGAACAGCAGATCACCGTTACAGTTCCAGTCGTCATAATCCGGCGCCCGACTGTCGTGCGGTTTTCCGCTGCGCGCTAAGGGAGCGCCGATCTGTTCGACGAATACGCATCCTTTTTCGCGTACAATGGCGTTTTCACGTTCTTTCGGCGCAAGGCCCGGATAACGATCCTCCAGCTCCTGAGACGTGATGAAGAAGACATCCTGTGCCAGAGGACAGACGGCGTTTGGATACTTGTACCAGACTTCATGCTCCATATGCTTAATGACTTTGAAGATGGTTCGGACCGTATCCTGTAAATAAGCAAGCCGGCGATCTTCCGACGTGATCACCCGCTCCCAATCCCATTGGTCGACATAGATGCTGTGCAGGTTGTCCGGCTCTTCGTCGCGCCGGATCGCGTTCATGTTGGTATACAGACCTTCGCCGGTCTGAAAGTGATAGTTTTGCAGGGCGACCCGCTTCCATTTCGCCAACGACTGTACAACCTGCATCGGCTCTTCCGGCATCATTCGCGTATCGAACGACACCGGCCTTTCAATCCCGCTGAGGTCGTCGTTGAGTCCGCTGCTTTCCGTCACGAACAACGGCGCCGATATGCGCTCCAGGTGCATCTGACGGCCGAATTCTTTTTGAAACGTATCGCGAATATATTTGATGGCGTACTGCGTCTCGCGCACGGTCAGGTGCGGACGGTAATCCGCCGGCAAGATAAGCGTCATAGGTTTCTCCCGAATCATTCTAAATTATGGTACTACGTTTCCGAAAAGATGAAAAAGAAAAATTCAAAACGCACAAAACTTCAACTAATAAACATGTAGGATGTGATTGTTTCCGCACTCGTCCCATTTCCTTGAAACCATGATTCAATAACATTTACACTGTTTCCAGAAACGGAGAGCAGACGAAAGCGTCTGACGGAGGGACGAGAAGTGATCAAGGCTCTGCAGATTGAAACAATGCGTATTACGGAAGAGATATTACGACAGCTTTCCGCCGGCGAAATATCGTTTCTGGAAGAATATGCGGCAGACGATATCGTGGCCTTGTTCCCGGGGGAAAAACGCTTTTGCAAAGGGAAAAAGGCGCTTCTCAAGCAGGCGGCTTCCCGCGGGCATGCCGAGCGCCTCGAACAGGTGCATCTGGAAAGTACGTTTTCCGCCCGGGCGACGACGGTGATCAGCGGAAGCTTCCATATCCGCACGCCGGAAGTCGAGCGCCTTCTGCTGGTCAGCGCCATCTGGTATATGGATCGAAAAAATCTGCGTCTCAGGCACCTTGTTGTCACTGAGGGAACCATGCGTCCGTTGATTCCGGAAGAAGATGACCGGACGAAAAAGCCGCTGATCGTGCGCGACGTCAAAGGGCGCACATGGACGATTCCGTCGCATGCGATTTTGTATATCAAAGCCGATCGGAACTATGTGGAAATTTACAGGACCGACGGCGACGTTATCCGCGTCCGCGATACGCTTTCCCGCTTTCGAAGCGGTCTGAACGAAGACTTCATCATTCTCGACCGTTCCTGCAGTATCAATATCCTGCATGTGCGGGTCGTTCATAGCGGCGGTCTGATTCTTTCCAATCAGGAAGAGATTCCGATAACCAAACGCACGCATGCCTTACTGCGGCGGAAGATGAGGGCCTATACGGCCGCCAGAGAACTTTGAGCACTCAATCAGAGGGTGCTCATTTTTATTCCTTTCTGGTATGATGATCTGGCGCATTCCGGGGGATTTTATGAAAATTATGATTGCCGGCGCCGGCAAGATCGGTTCCACTTTAACCAGAATTTTGTCCAAAGAAGGCCATGCTTTAACCGTAATTGACAATCAGGCGGATATTTTGGACACAATCGCGGAGCAGTGTGACGCCATCGGCGTTTGCGGAAACGCCGCCTCAATGCGCGTTCTGGAACGGGCGGGCATCCGCGAAACACGCCTTTTAATTGCCGTGACCGATGCCGACGAGGTCAACCTGCTTGCATGCATGATCGCGCATCGTCTGAATCCGGACGTACATACCATCGCCCGCATCCGCACGCCGGAGTATCGCGAGCAGGTCTATACCCTGCGGGATACATTTCACCTGAATATGACCATCAACCCGGAGCTGGAAGCGGCGCGCGCCGCTGCCCGGCTTTTGAAATACCCGGGTTTTCTGAAAATTGACACCTTCGCCAAGGGGAATGTGGATATCGTGGAGCTCAAGATCGATGAACGCTCGCCCCTCAAAGATATTCGGCTTAAAGATCTGGATCACATCGTACATTGCAATATCCTGATTTGCGGAGTTAAGCGCGACGGACAGATGATCATGCCGGACGGCGATTTCAGCATTCAGCAGGGCGATCTGATCTATGTGACGGCGTCCACGGCCAATTTACGCACCCTCCTGCAGAATCTCGGTATGTTAACGAAGAAAACACAGCGGGTTTTAATTGCCGGCGGCGGCGTTATCAGCTATTATCTGGCGGATGAATTAAGCCGCACGGGCATGGCCTGCACGATTGTGGAGTTGAATGAGGAGCGCTGTCGGCAATTGTCCGATCTTTTGCCGAAAGCGACCATCGTACACGGAGATGCCGGCTCACAGGCTTTTTTGGACGGCGAAGGCATCGACGATTCCGACGCGCTGGTCACCTTGACGGGACTGGACGAACTGAATCTGATCATCTCGCTGTTCGGCCATTATCGAAATGTCAATCAGGTCATCACAAAACTGTCCCATACGGAGAATAACCGCATGATGGATTCACTGCCGATCGGCTCCGTGATTTCCCCCAAGGAACTGGCGGCCAATAAAATCGTCCGCTACGCCCGGGCCTTGCGCAACCGTACGGGAGCGGCCATCAGCGTACATTCCATCACCGGTTCCAATGCGGAGGCGATCGAGTTTATCGTAAGCAAAGATACGCGGCATATCGGCGAACCGTTAAAAAATCTGCATATCCGTCCGGGCGTGCTGCTCGCCTCCATTTCCCATCAGGGACGCGTCGTCATTCCCAAAGGGGATTCGACCTTTGCCGCCGGAGACGATGTGGTGATCGTTACGGATGAGAAGACGCATATTGAAACCTTGAATGCGATTTTCATGGATTGAGCAGGAACTTTATGCGAAATGCGATGAACTATAAAATGATCTGTCATATCATTGCGCCGCTGTTGGTCATTGAGGCGATTTTTCTTTTGCCCGCGATCGGCATCGGCATTTATTACGGCGAGATAAATGCGGTTTTGGCCATCGTCTATTCGCAGTCGGTCATGATTCTTGCCGCCGGTGTTTTGTACTTTTGTTCAAAGCGTGCTCCGGTCGGCTTTCATGCCAAAGAAGGACTGGTGACGACCGGCTTGACGTGGATTATCATGTCGGTGCTGGGCTGTCTGCCGTTTTATATTGCCCGTGAGATTCCCCGTTACATGGACGCGCTATTTGAGGTCGTCTCTGGCTTTACGACCACGGGATCGTCCATTCTGTTGAATGTCGAGGCGATGAGCCGATGCCTGTTGTACTGGCGCAGTTTCACCCATTGGCTGGGCGGTATGGGAGTCCTGGTTTTTCTGCTGGCGGTCTTGCCGCTGACCCGCGGCTATGAAGGTTTTACCATTCATATTCTGCGCGCCGAATCGCCGGGACCGTCGGTCGGCAAGATTGTTCCGCGCATGAAAGAGACAGCCGTGATTTTGTATGTCATCTACATCGGCCTGACCGTTTTGGACATCGTGTTCCTCTTGATCGGGCGGATGCCTTTATTCGACGCGATATGCATCGCCTTCGGCACGGCCGGAACCGGCGGCTTCGGGGTTTTGAATGATTCCATGGCCGGCTATACCGCCTTTGCCCAGACGGTGACCACGACGTTCATGTTGTTGTTCGGAATCAATTTCACGGTCTTCTATATGTTGCTGCTGAAGCGTTTTAAAAGCGCGCTTTTTGATGAAGAATTGCGCGTCTATCTGGTGATTGTCGTGCTGGCCGTTCTGGGCGTCGCCTGGAATATCCGCAACCTGTATCCCACTTTGCGGGCGGTGATGCACCAGGCGGCGTTTGCGGTCGCCACCATCATTTCCACCTCCGGATTCGCCATTGCGAATTTTAATCGCTGGCCGGCTTTTGCCAAGACCGTTCTGCTTTGTCTGATGGTCTGCGGCGCCTGTGCCGGGTCGACCGGCGGCGGCGTAAAGGTCGCCCGTCTCTTGTTGTTGGGAAAAGGGCTGCGTCGCAATGTGCACGTCAACATGCATCCAAGTCAGGTGCTCTGCGTGCGCCTGAACGGCAATCCGGTAAATGAAAAGACAATCCGCAACGTGGCGGCTTATCTGGTGGCGTATATGGCGATTCTTGTCATCAGCGTTCTGTTTTTATCGCTGGACGGCTTCTCCCTGGAAACCAATCTCAGCGCGGTGCTGGCGACGATCAACAATATCGGTCCGGGTCTGGGCATGGTCGGCCCGGCGGGAAATTATGCCCATTTCAGCGATCTGTCGAAGCTGGTTCTGATTTTTGACATGCTGGCCGGCCGTCTGGAAATTTTCCCGATTCTCGTCCTGTTCGGCCGCAGTACGTGGCGCAAGTAGCGGGCCGCATGTTTGATGTTTAAAAAAGAGCATTCTCAGAAAGAATGCTCGTCCGGATTATGTAAACGGAAACGGTATTCACCGGTCACTTCCAGCATGGAGCCGGCGTCAATCTGCAGCCGTCCGGAGCGGACATCGTGCACATGGCCGGCCGCATCGCGTACCGAAAGCGACGCCTGATCGACGGGACTGACCCAGTAGACGCCGGGGCGGATATTCCGCGGCACGTTGTAAATACCGGGAGTCAAGGTCATGGTGTTGTCGCTGGTGAGATAGATCAGGTTGTTTTTCTTATGGTGAGCGGCGGCGGTCATCAGTCGATGCAGTGTCTCCCGCAAGAAAAACAGATCGGTATGCGGCGTATAGTAAGTGAACGTGCGATTGTGTTCCAAAACACGGATGGCGTCGGAATCGGTCTGCGTCTTTACCAGACTGGTCAGACGATGCACATTGATCAGATTTGAGGATAAAAAATACAGCGCGGCGTTGGTTTCGTAGAGCGTTCCTTCGACGTTCTGCCATCCGGAATCGCCGACGGCGTCGCTGAGATTCATGACGTCGCTGCGCGTGATGGCGGGAATGGAAGTGACCGCTTTTTTTTCGGGAATCATCGCTTTCTGAACGCGGATGGTAACCGTACGTTTGTTGACGAGACGTTCGCCCTTATGTAAAGCGACGCCTTCATCGGGGAAAAATTCAGCCCGCACTTCGTCGACGGAATGGTTTTCAAGATAATCGGTCATGATCATTTCCCGCATACGCGGCTCGGCGGTCACTAAAATCTGCATCAGACCATAGGCGAGCGGAAGCTCGTGGGCAACAATGACCTGTCGGCATTCGTTGCAGATATAATGCGTATCGTCAAATTTTTTGGAATGCTTGAAAAGACCCTTGATTTCCCGCAAACAAAAATCGCAAAGTATTTTTTCCGCCATGACGTCATTATAGCGATTCTTCGCCTTGTTTCCAACAGGGCATTTCTTTATGTAGAATAGAAGACGATGAAAATAGAAGCAATCTTATTTGATTTTGATCATACGCTCGGCGATCGCGCGCGCTATGCGTATGCCGCCTATTCGTTTTTCGTTACCGCCGCGGCGCGGGCGAAAGGGATGGACGCGTTTACAATTGAAACGATCGTGCAGGACTGCATGGTTTTAGACCAACACGGAAATGTGAACAAGATATATGTGCGCAACGAGGTCCTGCGCAAATACGGCATCGATCTCGGCGCCGATTTTGTGGAGCGATGGAAGCGGGAATCGTGGCGCTATACCGTTTTATTTCCGCAGGTGCCGGAAACGTTGCGGGAACTGCGCAGGCGTGGTTATCGACTGGGCGTCATCACCAACGGCGCCGGCCGCGAACAGCGTCGGAAGTTACAGAAGGTCGGTCTGGAAAACTTCTGGGACGTGCTGTTGATCGGTGAAGAAGTCGGCATATGGAAGCCGGATCCGGCCATCTATCGGCTGGCGGCGGAAAAGCTGGGGCTGCCTTGTGAAGCGTGCGCCTTTGTCGGCGATCTTTGGCAGACGGATCTGTTAGGCGCTTATCGGGCGGCCATGACGCCGATCTGGATGACGGGGGAAGGTTTACATCCATGTGCGGACGGCATGGTGCGAACGATTTCAAATACAGCTCTGTTGTTGGATATCTTTCCGGCGCTATAATGGTGAAAAACGGAGGGATGACAATGGAATTAAAGGATTTACAGGCACATGCGCGCCATATCCGCCAAAATATCATCCGAATGGTGTATGAAGCGCAGTCCGGACATCCGGGCGGCTCATTAAGCGGAACCGATATTCTGACGGAGCTTTATTTCGAAGTCATGGATTTGACGGCGGAAAATGCGGCCCTGCCGAATCGAGATCGCTTCGTGCTTTCCAAAGGACACGCGTCGCCTTTGCTGTATGCGGCGCTGGCCGAAAAGGGCATTCTGCCTGAAGAACAGCTGTGGACATTCCGCAAGATCGATTCCAAACTGCAGGGACACCCGAACATGAATTATGTTCCGGGCGTCGATATGAGCACGGGTTCGCTCGGGCAGGGGCTGGCGGCGGCCGACGGAATGGCGCTGGCCAACAGACTGGACGGCAGTGAACATCGGATTTACTGTCTGCTGGGAGATGGTGAGTGCGAAGAAGGCGAGGTATGGGAAGCGGCGATGGCGGCGGCACATTACAAGAGTGATAATCTGTGCGCCATCATCGATGTCAACGGCCTGCAGATTGACGGCTTTACAAAGGACGTCATCGGGCCGGAACCGATCGCGGATAAATTCCGGGCTTTCGGCTGGCACGTGCTTTCCTGCAACGGTCATGATTTTGAAGAATTGCGCGCGGCGTTTGCGGAAGCGAAACGGACGAAGGGCTGTCCGACGGCGATCGTCGCGCATACGGTCAAAGGCAAAGGCGTTTCCTTTATGGAAAATCAGGCCGGCTGGCACGGGAAAGCGCCCAATCCGGAGCAGTATCAACAGGCGATGGCCGAACTGGAGGAACAATAATGGCGAAAGCAACGCGTGAAGCATACGGAGAAGCATTGGCGAAGTTGATTCAGGAAAATGAAAAGATTGTCGTTTTGGATGCTGATCTTTCCGGTTCGACAAAGACGATCGAAGCGAAGAAGGTATGTCCGCAACGTTTTTTCAACCTCGGTATCGCCGAGGCGGATATGATCGGCCATGCGGCGGGCTTAGCGGCCAGCGGATACACGGCCTTTTGTTCCTCGTTTGCGATGTTTGCCTCGGGCCGGGCCTGGGAACAGATTCGCAACAGCGTCGCCTACCCGCATCTGAATGTGAAGATCTGCGCGACGCACGCCGGCATTACGGTCGGCGAAGACGGCGTTTCGCATCAGGCGATCGAAGATATCGCTTTGATGCGGGTCATTCCGGGCATGCAGGTATTTGTTCCCTGCGATGAAACGCAGACCAAGGCGGTGATCGCACATGTCGCCGCCGTCAAGGGACCTTGCTACGTGCGTCTGGGTCGTTCGAAAGCGGCGGATGTCTATGCCCCGGATACCGTCTTTGATTTTACAAAGATTCAGATCGTCCGTAAGGGCAGGGACGCGGTGCTCTTCGCCTGCGGCATACAGGTGCAGGCGGCTCTGGAAGCGGCGGAAAAACTGGCGGCGGAAGGCATTGAACTGCAGGTGGTGGACGTATGTGCGATCAAGCCGTGCGACGTGGCCGGAATTCAGGCCGTGCTGGAAAAATTTGAGCACGTCTTCACCGCCGAAGAACACAGCGTGATCGGCGGCCTGGGCGGATTGATTGCGGAGACGGCTTCTCAGGTATGCCCGCGCCGGATCGTGCGCATCGGCATGCAGGACTGCTATGCGGAAAGCGGAGCCGCCGACGCCCTGCTGAAAAAGTACGGACTGGACGGCGAAGGCGTTTATCAAGTGATTCGGCAGTCACTTTAAATGGTTGGAAATCAAAATGGATAAAAAAACGTTATTGATTATCTGCATCGTTATTATCGTATGGGGTATTTTATTTGCTATATTTATGGCTTTCGGTAAGAAAAGAGTAGCCGACGCTAAAGATTTTTATGTAAAAAATAAAGACAAAGCACTTCTGCATATTTACGGTAAGCACATTCAGGTGGATGGCAAAAATCTCTCTATTTTTCCACATATAACAGGCGAGAATCTGCAACAGATAATTGCCTTAACGCCGGGCGAACATACCGTAGAAGCTAGTTTTGTGTCGAGTGAAAATGTGGGGTTAAAAACGCGAAATGTGGAAACGGAAAATGTAAGCTTCAAAGTGACTCTAGAAGCAGGGCACAGCTATTCTGCGGGATTATATTTCGATGATGCTCAAGATCAAAAAGATGCGGACACCTGCATTTTACAGATTCCTCTGTCTTTGACAAACAGTGATATCGTAAAAGCATATATCCTGGTCTGCCGGGAAAATTAAAGCTAGAAAAGCATAAAAAAACGGAAGCCCGAGCGGACATCCGTTTTTTATTTTCCTATCCTTTCAAAGCGGCCAGTTCTTTTTCAACGATGGTCTTCCAGTCTTCTAAAGAATGGGAGCCGCTGTATGTATCACCGACAATGTTTCCGTCCTGATC
>CAUVBZ010000021.1:0-19961 GCA_963550455.1 uncultured Erysipelotrichaceae bacterium | reverse complement strand
AATCGGCGCTTCATACAGAAATATGATCGCTTTGTGCATTTTAATTGCGGTACTGATGTTTAGGCCGACGGGGCTTTTCGGACAGAAAGAGCAGAAGAAAGTATGACGATGAAAAAAGGAAAGTATAAGTTTACGATAAGCGGAATCATGTTATTAATTTTGTTTATATTTATGATGCTTCTTCCGCAGTTTCTTAATTCGTATCAACTGCGTATTTTTGTTCAAGCATCGATATATATGATATTTGCCATGAGCCTAAATTTGCTTATGGGAATCGGCGGCGCGGTGTCTTTCGGACACGCAGCCTTTTATGGCATCGGCGCTTATACGGCAGCTATTTTATGCATGCGGTACCATATGGACTTTTCTCTGGCGTTGCTGTTGATTATGATCGTCAGCGGGCTTTCAGGGTGTCTTCTGGCTCTTCCCATGAGTCGAGTTACAGGCCGCTATGTGACCATTGTTACACTGGGTTTTTGTGAGATCGTCAATATTATAATGAAAAACTGGATTTCGCTGACAAATGGAACGATGGGGATTATTAATATTCCAAACCTGACGATATTCGGCTATACATTGAAGTCAAAAACACAGCTTTATTATGTTGTTCTTATCTTTGTGGCGATTACATATATTTTGATTCAATGGCTGATTCATTCAAAGCTCGGAAGGAACTTACGGGCAATGAAAGATGATCATCTTGCGGCCGAAGCAATGGGGATAAAAATATTCAATCATAAGGTGATCATATTTACAATTTCTGCTGTTTTCGCAGGTGTATCCGGCGCCTTGTACGCGCATTTTATCGGTTATATTGATCCGACATGCTTTACAAGCGCACTAAGCTTTACATGTATATCCATTGTCGTGGTCGGAGGGCTGGGAAACTTTATCGGCGTTTTGTATTCCGCTTTGTTTTTATCGATTCTTCCGGAATATTTACGCAATTTTGATTTTCTGTTTCATTATCGAATGATTGTTTATGGGATCATTCTCGTGTTGGTCATGTGGTTAAATCACAGTATTCAAGGCGAGAAATTGAAGAAAAATATAGAAGGGATGTTTACCGGTGACAGGTCAAAAAAAGAAAGGACGGTAATCCAATAATGCCGCTTCTTGAGGTACGTAATCTGACGATTCGGTTTGGCGGGCTGGTGGCCGTAGATCATTTGTCGTTCAATATGGAAGCCGGAAAAATTACCAGTATGATCGGTCCGAATGGCGCCGGGAAATCAACGGTAATCAATCTTTTGACCGGTTTTTATAAACCGGATTCCGGCGAGATTTTTTTAGGAAATGAAAACGTGGCAGGTTTCAGTACGGATCAGTATGTTAAAAAAGGTTTCTGCCGTACCTTTCAGAATATTCGTCTGTTCAAATCAATGACAGCGGAAGAAAACGTCATGATCGGCATGCAGCATTGGATTTCTTATGGAACCTGGCTTTCTCTTTTTCCTAACAGAAAAAAAACAGAAGCGGAAAGATTGATGAGCATAGAAGCCAATGAAATCCTGAGAAAAATCGGTCTGGAAAAATATGCAAAGGTAAAGGCAACCAATTTACCTTATGGGATGCAGAGAAAACTGGAAATTGGCCGCGCGCTGGCATCGCATCCGAAGATTTTATTGCTGGATGAGCCGGCTGCCGGAATGAATCCGCAGGAAAGTGCGGAACTTGCCAGATTTATCCGCACGCTTTTGGACGAAGTAGATGCAATTTTACTTGTTGAGCATGATATGAAAGTTGTCATGGCGATTTCCGATCAAGTCGTCGTTATAAATCATGGCGCAAAGATATGTGAAGATGAGCCTGCCGCCGTACAGTGTAATCCGAAAGTGATTGAAGCGTACCTTGGAAAGAGAGGCGCAAAGCATGCTGCTTGAAATAAAGAATCTATGTACGAGCTATGGGAATATCAAAGCTTTGCGGGGCGTCTCCATGGCTGTTAAAGAAGGACAGATTATTGCTTTGATCGGGGCCAACGGCGCGGGCAAAACAACTTTATTAAAAACTGTTGCCGGGCTTCTTAAACCTGCGGCGGGGACAATTGTATATTGCGGAGAGGATATTACGAAGGTGCCACCACAGGAGCGCGTAAAAGAAGGGATTATTTTATGCCCTGAAGGCCGACAGATATTTCCGCGATTTACGGTGATGGAAAATCTTCATTTGGGATCTTACACCATGTGCGATCGGCGCTTAATTCAGGAATCTTATGAGCGTGTATTTGCTCTTTTTCCGATTTTAAAAGAGCGAGAGAAGCAAATTGCCGGTACATTGTCCGGCGGTGAGCAGCAGATGCTGGCTATCGGAAGAGCGCTGATGGCTAAGCCAAAATTGTTGATGCTGGACGAACCGTCGCTGGGCCTCTCACCGTTGCTTGTTGATCAGATTTTTGACCTGATCAGACAAATTAATGCACAAGGAGTAACAATCCTGCTGGTAGAGCAAAATGCAATGGCCGCTTTGGAAATTGCCGAGCATGCCTACACAATTGTGACAGGAACGATAGAGCTTGAAGGGAGCGGAAAGGAATTGCTTATTAATGACGAAGTCATTAAAAGCTATCTGGGAGCGTAAAACATGCATATGAATGGAACCGAGCGGATTCGGGCGATGATCGATATGCAGCCGTTCGATCGCGTAGGAGTATCCGGATGGGTGCACTTGCCAATGGTCGACCATCATGTTCAGGATATGGTACGTGCGACTATTTTCATAACGGAATATTGCGGCTGGGATTTTGTAAAGATTATGTCAACCGGGCATTACATGACGGAGGCATATGGAGGAGATATCACGCCATCCGTTGATCCGTGCAGTTGGCAGGGAAACATCAATCGTTTCCCTGTCCTATGTGAAAATGATTTGCAAAATCTTACTGTACTGACACGAGAGAACCCGGTTTTTAATCGAGAAATGAAAATTGCCCGCTCGATAAAAAGGCATTATAAAGAAAGAAAGCCGGTCATTTCCACGATCTTTAATCCATTGACAAGTTTGCAGGAACTCATGAGTCGAGGAAAGAGTGACAAACTGATGGATATGATTTTATTTTGCCCGGGAGCGGTGAAGCATGCTTTAAAAAAAATCACGGAAACAATTAAGAATTATGTGGATTTTTTAATCGAAGAAGCGCATATTGATGGAATTTTTCTCGCCAATCAGTACATGTCGTCAAAAATTATTACAGAGCGGCAATTTGAAGAGTTTTGCCTTCCGTATGACATGGAGCTCATGAGCCACATAAAAGAAAGAACTTGGTTTAATATTCTGCATGTACATGGGGAAAGCTCATTGATGTTCCGGGAAGCTTTGAAATATGATGTACAGGCATATAGTTGGGAAAATTGTGCTCCTGGTATTCCGGAGGAGGAAATCGCGTCTGTTCGCTTTGTTCGCGCACACACCGACAAGGTTTTAGTCACCGGCCTTGCTCGTCATTATGATTATTATGAATCCGGAAATGATCGCGCAAAAATAAAAAGACTTTTTTTAAAACGTCTGCAGACCGTTATGGATGAATCGCAGGATCGCCGCATCATTTTCGCTCCCGGATGTGCTTTGCCATTAGACGTCGACAAATACGTTTTTACAATCATGCATGAATGTGTAGATGAGGCGGGACGTCCTCGGTGACCTCATAAAGCAACGAAATCTTTAAACGATGCGTTTTCTGTTTTCGATTTATTCACATTATAAAAAGATCTTGAAGATATAAAAATAAAAGAAAGGAATTGTCACAGATTTATTCACATCGACAGATATGACATTGAATAAGAAAATAGAGAAAAACTATACGGCGATTTTGAATGAAGAGTTAAAGAAAGCGGAAGGCTGTACAGAACCGATAGCGATTGCATATTGTGCGGCTGTCGCGAGGCAGACATTGGGCGAAAATCCAGAAACGGCAGAAATTTTGTGTTCGGGAAACGTGCTTAAAAATACAAAAGCGGTTACAGTTCCAAATACGGATGGAATGGTCGGTATTGAAGCGGCGGCCATGGCCGGCGTGATCGCCGGAGAACCGGAAAGAGAGTTGGAAGTTCTTGCCGCCTGTAACGCTACGCATATTCCTTTGATCAAAAATGCGCTTCGTAACACGAAGATTACGATTCACTGCATCGATAATGGACATCCGCTGCATATCATGATTTGCCTTTCTTGCGGAAGTCAATCGGTACGGGTCTGTCTGGCGGATACGCATACCGGGATTTATTACAATGAAAAAAATGATGCCGTACTGTTTGATAAAACTTTAAAAAATAAGCGAGAAAGCAATTTGGCATATGAGAGCTTGAATATTGCCGATATTCTGCGCTATGCAGATACAATTTCGTTGGACAAGGTAAAAACTGTTTTAATGCAGGAAATAGAATGCAATGAACATATTTCATTTGAAGGCTTGAAGCACGCCTGGGGACAATGCGTCGGGCGGACAATGATGGAAACCGATGGAGAGAGTCGGCGAATACGCTTGATTGCCCATGCGGCTGCAGGCAGCGATGCAAGAATGAGCGGCTGTGCAATGCCTGTGGTGATTAACAGCGGCTCCGGAAATCAAGGGATAACGGTTTCCTGCCCGGTTATTCAATATGCTCGTGAATGTGGCTTGTGTACAGAGAAACTGATGCGGGCCCTGCTGGTTTCAAATCTGATAGCCATACGTCAAAAAAGGGATATTGGAAAGCTGAGCGCATTTTGTGGAGCCGTTAGTGCGGCGATCGGCGCGGTGTGTGGAATTGCTTATTTGAAAAATGCAAAATATGCTGAAATCTGCCGTATTATAACCAATTCGTTGGCAACGATTGGCGGAATGGTATGCGATGGCGCAAAATCTTCGTGCGCCGCAAAGATTGCCGTTGCATTACAAAGCGCATTTCTTGCAAGTGACCTTGCCGAGCATTGCCGGGGATTTCAAAATGGCGAAGGACTCGTAAAAGATGATATTGAAAAAACAATTACAACATTTGGGCGTATGGCTTCGGAGGGGATGCGATTCACGGATCAAAAAATTTTAGAACTGATGTTGAAAAAATAACTTCATGTGCAATATATCTTTCTATCTTTGAATTCTGCTTTATTATGCTTTGTCTTTTTTAAAATGATGAAAAAATACATTTTCTTTAAATATGCAATTATTTGTTTTAACTGTAAATGGCTGTCAGCTTGAATCAAAAGATGTTTCATGATTTTTGCAGACATTGGAGCGGATAATGATTCTGCGTTCCATATAAGTTCTTATCCTTTTTCGTCTGCAGATGAAGTATGATGATACGGGAAAGCGAGTCGATACCGATGGATGCGGAGAAAGAAAAAAAGTATACAGAAATCATCAAAGCGGAGCTTCGTACGGCCATGGGCTGTACGGAACCGATTGCGATTGCTTATTGCGCATCCCTGGCTGCTCGTGCTTTAAATTTAATGCCGGAACGAATACGGATACGCTGTTCGGGCAATGTTATCAAAAATGCCAAAGCGGTTACCGTTCCGCAGACCGGCGGTCTGATCGGCATTGAAGCGGCGGCCGTCGCCGGCATTGTCGGAGGTGACCCCGATCGGGAGCTGGAAGTGCTGGCCGACATGAAACCGGAAGCGCTGCAGACCATTCGGGAAATTCTTTCTTCCAAAGCAGTAGAAGTGGAATGCATGGATGAGGGGCATTCCTTGCAGGTCATCGTCGATCTGTATGCCGGTTCATCGCATGCACAGGCATGTCTGGCGGATACGCATACCGGAATCTATCATATAGAATGCGACGGCAGTGTTTTATTGGATAAGCCTTTCTGCGAGGCGGCACGGTGTGAGCTGGACTATGATTCGTTAAACATAAGGGACATTCTGGCGTATGCCGATGCGGTTGACCTGCGGCAGGTTGAAGGTGTGTTGGATAAGGAAATCGCCTGCAACAGGGCGATTTCACAAGAAGGTTTAAAGAACGACTGGGGTCAAAGCGTCGGCCGAACCATGATGCGGGCGTCCGGCTCTTTTGAACGGACACGTCTGATTGCATGGGCGGCGGCGGGCAGTGACGCGCGGATGAACGGCTGTGCCATGCCGGTCGTCATCAACAGCGGATCGGGCAATCAGGGCATGGCGGCTTCCTGCCCGCTTCTTGCCTATAGCCAGGAACATGATGTTTCAAAAGAAAAACTGATGCGGGCGCTGCTTGTGTCTAATCTGATCGCGATTCGTCAAAAGCGGGACATCGGCCGTCTGAGTGCATTTTGCGGAGCGGTAAGCGCCGCAGTCGGAGCGGCATGCGGGATCGCCTATCTTGAAGGTGCGGATTATGAGAAAATATGCCGCATCATCATCAATTCGATCGCAACGGTCGGAGGAATGGTGTGCGATGGGGCAAAGTCGTCCTGCGCCGCCAAGATCGCCGTTGCACTGCAGAGTGCTTTTTTGGCTGCGGATATGGCGGACAGGGATTTTGTTTTCCGCTGTGGCGAAGGTCTTGTGAAAAGAAACGTTGAGCAGACGATCACGACGATCGGCCGCATGGCTTCCGAAGGGATGCGTGCCACCGACCGGAAAGTTCTGGATTTGATGCTTGAAAAATAAAAGACTTGATTCAACGAGCGGAATACATCCTTTTGCTTTATAGGTAGGCAACAGCTGTACATTATCCCAGAAAGCAAGGCTGCGGAAATCATCCGGCGGTTTTTTATGGGATTTTTAATTCAAGTTTTATGCATGCGTTGAAAATGGAAACGAATCCGGTCAATCGCAACAGACTCTCCGCAAATAAACGATATAAGACGGTATAATAAGGACAAAAGGACGGAAGGATATCTATGGATCCGATACAGGCATATCTGGACGATTTCGGCAAAGTGACCGCAATCGTCAATCGCAATCAAAACAACGGCGTCACCGGCGGCTTTTATCTCAGCGATGAGGAAGGAACCGTACTGGAATGCGTGATCGCCGGCGTCGAGGAACACCACGACTGTATCCGCTACCATCTGACCATTCCGACGACCTATGTTTTTGACAAAGCCTACACCCTTTGGAATGCGCACGGCCTGCATACGCCTTTGATCGTCCGTTTTATCGTGCAGACCGAAGAGTTTGACCGCATGTTCGCCTACGACGGGGACGATCTTGGCGCTCTCTATCACCCCAGCCAAACGGATTTTGCCGTCTGGGCGCCGACCGCCCAAGAGGCGAACGTACAGATCTATCGCCAAGACGGCTCCATGTTTTCAGCCGCCATGCACCGCGGCGAAAAAGGCGTCTGGCGTGTGAGCATCAAGGAAGATTTGAAGCAGGCGACCTATGTCTATATCCTGCATCATAACGGCGTCGCGGTATCGACAGGCGATCCGTATGCACTCAGCTCGACCGCCAACGGCCGCCGCTCGGCGATTATCGATGTCGACGAACTGGAAAAAATAAAAGACGAGAGCAGGTTGCCGACCTTGAAGTCTTACACCGATGCGATTTTGTACGAATGCTCCGTGCGCGACATGACAAGCCGTGCGGATACCGGCACCCGGGAACACGGAACCTTTAACGCCCTGGCCGAAAACGGCACCGGCCGCCAAGGCGAACCGACCGGTTTGGAACACATCGTTTCCTTAGGCGTCAGCCATGTACAGCTGCAGCCCGTCAACGATTTTGCGACCGTAGACGAGCAGAATCCGAGTCGTTCTTATAACTGGGGATACGATCCGGCCTGCTGGATGACGCTGGACGGTTCCTATACCCGCTCGCCGATGGATCCGTATGCACGCATGAAAGAATTTCGAAAACTGGTCGTAAACATGCATGCCCGCGGCCTGCGCGTCAACGTAGACGTTGTCTTCAACCACATGTACGACGCGTACGACTGCAGTCTGAACCGCATCGTCCCCTACTATTATTTCCGTTATACGGATCGTCAGTATCTGGGCGACGGAAGCGGCTGTGGAAATGATATCGAATCACGCCGGCCGATGACCCGTCATTATTTAAAACACGTTTTGACGACGTGGATGCGTCTGTATCACGTCGACGGATTCCGATTTGATCTGATGGGGATTCTGGACGTCGAGACGATGAATATATTGGCTTCGACATGCCGAACGCTGAAAGAAGATGTCATGATCTATGGAGAAGGCTGGGATATGCCGACCGCTTTGGCGCCGGAAGAGAAGGCCCGCATATACAACCAGCGCCGCATGCCGCACATCGCGCACTTTAACGATACGTTTCGGGATATTGTCAAAGGCGGTTCGGCCGATGATCGCAAATACGAAAAAGGCTTTTTGACCGGCGCCGTGGATATGGGCTTTGACATGTGTTCCGTCTTGGCCGGCAACGCCATGGGCGCGCCCTTTTTCCGGCGCTTCGATAATCCCGATCAAAGCATCAACGGCGTCGAGACGCACGACAATCTGACGGCCTGGGACAAGATGCACTTCTGCTGTCGTGAAGAACCGCGCGAATTGCGCATCCGGCGGCTCAAGATGATTCTGGCGGCGACCATATTTGCCCAAGGTATTCCTTTTCTGCATGCCGGGATTGAATTCGCCGGTTCAAAACAGGACTGCGCCAATTCCTATAACGCCGGCGATGCGATCAACCAGATGAACTGGGATCGGGCGATACGCAATCGCGATCTGATCCGCTATACACGCGCCTGCATCGCAATCCGCAGGCAGTTTCGCGCTTTCCGTCTGGCGGACGGAGAGGCGTTAAAGCAATGCGTTTCCTTTGCGATTCCGTATACGGGCGTTCTTTATTACGATATCCGTCTGTCGGATGAACAGACCGGCACCGAACAGATTCGGGTTATCTTCAATACACTGAATACCGTACATGAGGCGCATTTTGACGACCGCTGGGCTGTCGTACTGGATGAAAACGGACTGGGCGAGGAAATTCAGCAGCAAGATTTTATGATTCCGGCTTATACGACCGTTGTTTTGAAAAAAAGATCTGTCGTATAATAAAGGGCGAAATCAAAAAGAATAAAAGCGGAGGATGAAAAATGCATAAAAATTGGGTCAAACGTATGACCGCCGGGATACTGGCGATCGGGCTGGCTGTCGGCCCGCTGTCGGTTTATGCCGAAGAAACAGAAAACAGCCGGTTTGATCAGTTCATGAAAGATCGCTTTGCCGAGGCGATGAGCGGCGATTACATGAACATGCATTTTACGGTAAAGGACTACGAGGCATACGGCATCGAAAAACCGGAAGCGACGTTAGGCCGCATCAGCAGGCAGGACTATGAAGACATCGTACAAGGCGCCAGGGAAGAACTGGAAGAGCTGGAGGAATTTGATTACGATCGTCTCGACGACGAGCGGAAGACGGATTATGACGTATACCGGCACTCCCTGCAGGAAACGATCGACCTGTCGGGTTATTGGCAGATGGACGATTATTTCAACGCGTCGACCGGCGTTCTGAGTAATCTGCTCACAACCTTTACGGAATACGCCTTCTATCAAAAGAGTGACGTCGACGACTATCTGCAGGTGTTGGCTTCCGTGCCGACCTATCTGGATGATGCGCTGGCGCTGACGAAAGAACAGGCGGCCGCCGGTTTTTTTCTGACCGACGAACAGCTGGAAGAAGCGAATGAAGCGATTGACCGTTTCTTGGAGAAAACGGATGACAATGCGCTGATCACCGTTTTTGACGAGAACATGGATCGCCTCGACTTCCTTAACGAAGAAGAAAAACAGGCGTATAAGGAGCAGAACCGCACGCTGGTGCTGGACGACTATATGCCGGCTGTCCGCAAGGTTCAAACGGAAATCAACGCGTTGGCCGGAAGCCGCAGTTTTTCAGGCGGCTTATGCAATTACGGAGAAACGGGGAAAGCCTACTATGAAGCGCTGGCCAAGTCGAAAAGTTCGACGACCATGAGCGTTGAGGAACAGTTTGATTTTCTCGGCTCCTTTCTGGCCGAAGTGATCGATCAATATATAGCTATCTTGCGGGCCAACCCCTCGGTATCGGAAGCGTATGAACAGGAGGTCGTGGACGTTTCGACGCCGGAAGAAATTCTGAAACAGCTGCAGGAAAACCTGCAGGACTTTCCGGAAGGCCCGCAGGTAACGTATCGAGTGGATTATCTGGATCCAAGCGTCGCCAACGACTCGATCATGGCGTACTACCTGGAACCGCCGATCGACGATCTGCGGAACAATGTCATTAAAATCAACAAAGATAATATCGACGATACGAATACACTTTACGGAACTCTGGCGCATGAAGGATTTCCGGGGCATCTGTATCAGATCACATGGTTCCTCAATACGAATCCCAATCCCTTGCGCGCGGCATTGAGCAATATCGGGTATACCGAAGGCTGGGCGATGTATGTGGAAGTTAATCAGTATGCGAAATCGTCTTTGTCCGCGGACGTGGCGAAGCTGCAGGCGCTGGATACGACGCTCGGCTATGTCTTGGACGCGGCCGCCGATCTGGCCGTGAACGGTTTGGGGTATGAGCAGGACGATCTTGCCGAATGGATGGACGATCTCGGTTTGAACAGCGACGGAGCGTACGGGCTGTATGATTTTGCCATTTCCCAGCCGGGGCAGATTCTTCCCTACGGATTCGGCATGGCGAAATTCCTGTCCCTTAAAGCGCAGGCGCAGCATGCGCTCGGCGATTCATTTGACATCAAGGCATTCCATGAAGTTCTTTTGACGGGCGGCGATCGTCCGTTTGAAATGGTTGAGCGGGACGTAAAAGAATGGGTGCAGGAGCAGGGCGGTTCCGCTTCCGATCTGGACAATCCGAGCGTCGATGATTTCTTCGCGCAGAACGAAAAGCCTTCCGCGGCGCATTTCCTGACTTCCCGCACGGGAATTTATGTGATTGCGGGAGCGGCCATTCTGCTCGAGATTATCATTCTGCTGGTCAGACGCCATTATCGTAACCATGATCCGTTTCAATAAAAAATGTTCGTGGCTCGGCTTCTTTGTCGTTCTTTCGGCTCTGCTCATCAGCGGCTGTACCGCTTCCAAGCCCGTGGAACCTTCGACCGTACCGTCTGCGCCTGTCGCGACACAGAAGCCGGCGCCGGTCGAGACCGATTTTCATTCCATTCAGGCGCGGGCGGAAACGATTGGCCGCTACACCGTGCAGGAAAACTGGACGGCGATCGGTTCCTTTTTCAGCAGGGAAAGCCGTCAGCCGCATCAGGCGGAAGATATACGACGGCTGTATACACAGGCCTATGGCGAAAAAAAGGTGGAAGGCGTACAGGCTTCCGCGGCCCGCATGGACGACGGACACCTGATCGGCTATGCGTTTTTAAACGGCGATGAGGGCCGGGTGGAAGTCCGCATGATTGTTAACGAGCGGCTTGAAATCGAAAGCCTCGGTTATGCGAAGGTTCCGGCCACGAAGATTTTGGAAGAAACGGAACAGTGGGAAGAGAAGGAATTTCTTGTCGGCCGCGCTCCCTGCGTGCATGGCGTATTGACATTGCCGAAGCAGGTTTCCTATCCGTATGTGGCGTTGTTGATGCCATCCGGCCTGCAGGAGGAGATGGACGCCTCCGGAACCGACCTGACATTCCGTAAAGATCTGGCGCATGCGCTGGCCGAGCGAGGCATCGCTTCCGTGCGCTGGAATATGCGGGTATACGAAGACCCGTTACAGCGGGGGCAGGATGGAGCATCCTTAAAGCGGGACGTAATGGAGGATTTCAATTATGCCGTCCACCACCTGGAAAACGAACCGGTGGATGCGACCAACATGTTTTATATCGGCCATGGCGTCAGCGGCGCGCTCGGCTATGCGCTGGTCAGTGAAAACTTTGAGCTGAGCAAAGGGCTCGTGCTTCTGGACGCGCCTTATGCGGAAAGCGGCGAAGCCCTGTACGCCCGCTATGCCGGCGTGGAAAACGACATCGCAGCTCGTGTTACCGCCGCTCTTGAAGAAGATGAATCCGATCCGAACGTCATTTATGGCGATCAGCCTTTTTGGTATTGGAAACAATGGCATATGGCGGGAGCCTTGCGTTATACGCCGCGTGTTTCAATGCCGATTCTGATTTTGCAGAATGAAAAGGATGAAACCCATGCCGGCATGGAGGATTTTAATTCGTGGAAGAGTCAGAAGGGCCGTAACGTGACCATGTATGCATACCGAGATACACAGGCGGATTTTCGTGATGCGGACGGCGAACTTTCAACGCTTGCGGAAGATATCGGCGCCTGGCTGAACGGCGATGAATTGATCAGCGCTGTGAAAGAAAAAGAGGCGGCGCAGAAAGCGGGGAAAGGCGGGAAACGGACATGAAACACAATGACTGGTGGCCCTGGCTGCAGGCGGAGTGGAAACAGCCGTACTTTATTTCGCTGGCGTCGTTTGTGCACGACGCTTATGCGCAAGGAAGGATATTCCCTCCCAAGGCGAACGTCTTTGCGGCTTTTGAAAACTGTGCTTATGCCGATGTGAAAGTCGTTATTCTGGGGCAGGATCCTTATCATGAACCGGGGCAGGCGCACGGCATGTGCTTTTCCGTTTTGCCGGGCACAAAGATTCCGCCCAGCCTTTTGAATATCTATAAGGAACTGCAGGCGGAACTGGGCCTGTATATTCCGGACAACGGCTATTTGATGCCTTGGGCGAAGCAAGGCGTGTTTTTATTGAATACGGTGATGACGGTGCGGCAGGGCGCGGCCAATTCACATGCCGGTAAGGGCTGGGAAATTTTTACGGATCATGTCATCGCCCATCTCGCCGCCAAAGAGGAGCCGGTTGTATTTCTTCTGTGGGGGCGCAACGCGCGCAGTAAAGCTTCCATGATCGATACGCATCGGCATTTGGTGCTGGAAGCGGCGCACCCTTCTCCCTTAAGTGCAGGCAGCGGTTTCTTCGGCTGCGGCCATTTTCAAAAAGCCAATGCGTTTTTAAAAAGCCATGGACGTGAACCGATCGACTGGCAGATACCGAATCGACAGAAAGAAGGTTGAATGATGACAAAACAGGATATATTGGATTTTTTGAAAAACAGACGCAGTACGAAGCAATATACGAATGAACCGGTTTCGCAAGAAGACCTGCAGGCCGTTATTGAAGCGGGTCTCTATGCGCCCAGCGGCCGAAACCGGCAGGGGGCGATCATCGTCTGTATCAACGATTCAAAACTGCGCGATGAACTGGCCGCGGATAATGCGGCACTTCTGCATCGGGAACAGGATCCCTTTTACGGAGCGCCGACCGTGCTTGTCGTTTTAGGGGATAAAAGTGTGCCGACATATGTATATGACGGCGCTTTGGTGATGGGCAATCTCTTGCTGGCGGCGGAAGCGGCGGGACTTGGCGCTTGCTGGATTCATCGGGCGCGGGAGCTGTTTGAAATGCCGAAATATAAAGAACTTCTTGGGGAACATGGAATTTCGGGCGATTACGAGGGTATCGGATTTTGTATTCTGGGCCATTCCGCCGCTATGAAACAGCCGCCTCTGGAACGTCGTGAAAACCGTGTCTTCTTTATCTGACGCCTTACCCGAACGTATGCCGGCGTTTATTTTACGCCCTGATCGATGATATCGTTCGGCTCGATGCATGCGCGTATCCGAAAATAGAATACAGGCGTCTGATTCTGCAATACAATGCGCATCAGATAACCGGTCGTGTCGCTGATGAAGACATGGCCGTTTTTCTTTGCGTAGCGCATGATCGGCTCCAGCTGCCGCACAGAAATGGTCGTTAAATCCGATGTGACCAGCATCTGCGAAAGGCAGATGCCGTTAGGGACGACGACATGCGGATTGGGAACGGGAAGGTGATGTTCCCGAAGCAGATAGCGATAGGTTCCCAAACCTGCCTGCATGTTCACCTTGCGGTCTGAAATGGGGCCGTTGAGAATTTCCTTGCGGATACAGAGAGTCGGCGTCGTCCGGCGATACATATTGATCAGATCCGGATGTGCGAAATCATAAAAGTCGATTTTATCGTCGATGGACTGGAACTGGAGGACGACGGCGTTATCAACCGAGACGCTCTCTTTGATGTGTCGGCGTTCAAATTCCAGAAAGCGCAGACGACTTTGCAGATCGGCGATTTCCTGATGAATGGAAGCGGACTTCTGATCCAAAAGGGCGAGAAACTCGTCGGCGTCGTTTGAACGATACAGCGTATCGATGGCTTCCAGCGAAAAGCTGTAGGAGCGCATCTTCCGCAGGTAGACCAGGGAAACATAATCCGCCATGCTGTAGTCGTAATAGCCGTTGGCGGCGCGGACGGGATGTAAAAAGCCTTTCAGACGATAGGAGCGTATCGTCTCCGCCTTGACGCCGGAAATGCGGGCGAGCTCATTGATTTTCATGGTTGTTTCCTTTCTCGTTGGAACAAAGATCGAATACATGTTCGGCATATACAAAGAAACATTTCACTTGACCCTGTATCTTATACAGGGTTTATAATTATCTTACAGTACTTGTGATTCATCAAACAAGTTATCTGGAGAAGGAGAGCGTATGAAGATTAAGTTTTTCAAAGCCGGTCTGGCGACGTTGCTGGCAGTTGGCTTAATCGGCTGCGGCACGGCGACCGGTAAATTCAAACCGGGCACGTATACGGGAACGGCAGCCGGACGAAACGGAGATGTGACAGTTGCGGTCACGTTGTCCGCGGATGCGATTACCAAAGTGGAAGTGACCGATCAGAAAGAGACGCCGCAGATCGCGGATGAGGCATTGGCGCGGATTCCGCAGGCGATCGTCGATGCTCAGTCGGTGCATGTCGATACCGTTTCCGGAGCGACCATCACGTCCAACGCCATCATACAGGCCGCCACTGAAGCGCTTAAGAGCGCCGGCGTCGATCCGGAAAGCCTGGGTGGCGGGGCGCAGACAAAAGAGAATAAACCGGTAACGTATAAAGCCGGCACGTATACCGGCACGGGAACCGGCTATAACGGAACGATGCGGATTCAGGTGACTTTCTCGGAGAACGGCATCACCGATATAGATTATACGGATAACAATGAGACGAATCACATCGGCACGCCGGCGTTTGCCTACCTTGCGGCGGATGCGAAAGAGGCGAACGGTTCGGGCATCGATACGGTATCCGGGGCGACGTTTACTTCCATCGGCTTCAAAAATGCGCTGGCGGATGCGGCGGAGCAGGCGGAAGCGTCGGATATGGACGCCTTCCGGTCCAATACGGTTGTACATGAGGCGGCCGATACGATTGAGAAAACGTATGATGTTGTTATCATCGGCGCCGGCGGCGCCGGAATGGCGACGGCGGTGCAGGCTTCCCAGAACGGCGACAGTGTTGTCGTCGTCGAAGCCAACGCCGAGATCGGCGGCAATACCGTCGCTTCCGGCGGTCAGTATCAGTCGGTACAGAAATATCTTGTCTTTGATCCGGCACATCCCGACGCCACGACGGGCGAATACAAGGGAGTGGCCTATGACAAGGTCAAGGAGGCGGCCGGCAACATTTCCGTTTTGAAAACGATCCTGAACTGGAGCGAGGAACCGTTCGACGCTTCCTATTTTAAGGCGCATGCGTTTGTGGCGGGCGATATCGCGACTCTTTCGCAAGCGGGCGTCCACGCGGAATATCTGCCGACTTTGAAAGAACTTAAACAGGAAATTCAGACGTATCTCAACTGGGCTCAGCCGCAGCTGGATAACGGTGTGGCGGAAACGGAGCTGACGTTGTTCAGCACGCTCAATCTGCATATCTTCCAGACCTACTATGGCGGCCTGCGTCCGAATGCGGAAGGAACCGAATGGATTTACGGCAATTATGATCTTGTTTCCCAGTTTGTAAACGGTGGTCAGGATTTAAAGGGGTGGCTGGAAGAGCAGGGCGCTTTGTTTGACGAGGCGAAGCAGCCGACCATCGTCGGTGCCTTGTGGAATCGTGAGAACGATTTCCTCGGCAATGATCTGGACGGAGACGGAACTGCCGATCCGGACGGCAAGGTGCAGTCGGGCAAGACCGTTTGGGCGACCTACTTTGCGACTTTGCAAAATACATTGCTCAAGACGGCCGCCAATGCGGAACAGAATGAAATCATGGTGCGCACTAAAGCGGATTCTCTGTTGATGGAAAATGGCGCCGTCACCGGCGTCAAGGCGACGCGTTATGACGGCACGGAAGTCATTCTGCATGCGAAGAAAGGCGTTGTTCTGGCGACCGGCGGCTATGCGGCGAATATCGGGCGGGTTCTGGAGACAAACGATTACTGGCCGCAGGGCGATATTACCGAACAGACCAAGACGACCAACCGTTCTTCTTTGCAGGGTGAAGGAATCGATATGGCTTCGACAGCCGGCGCGGCTTTGACGGGTATGGAATATACGCAGATGATGCCGATTTCATGGGTGGATAACGGCAATCTGGCGTTTGGCGGCGGCAATTACGCCATTTACCTTTCACCGGAAACCGGTAAGCGCTTTGTCAATGAGACGGGCGAGCGCGACGTGCTTTCTCTGGGCGAATTTCAGAACGGCATCACCTATGAGGGAACGACCGGCACGGTTCTGGAAATTGCCAACAGTGAGCAGCCGATCCCGGGACCGTATCCGTACGGTACGCCGGATAAGACCGATACGTGGGAGATGGACGTTTTGAATCGGCAGTACACGCGCACGGTCGATCAGCTGGACGCGCTGTTCAAGGAACTGGGCTTCAAATGTTCCGGCGAAGAAGTACGCAAGACGATTGAAGAATACGATCGGGCGCTGATGACACATCAGGAAGATACGCTGGATCCGACAAAGACCGGCTGGACACGGCTGATCGGGAATGCGGAGAAAGACGAAAAGGGAAACTACAGGCCGGAAACGTATACGCTGGACGGAGTGAAGTTGAAAATTCGTCTGTTGGCGCCTTCAACGCACCATACAATGGGCGGCGTTGTTGTCGATCCGATGCGGCATGTTCTGGATAAGAACAATGCGGTGATTCCGGGTCTTTATGCGGCCGGCGAAGTGACCGGCGGCATTCATGGCGGCAATCGCCTGGGCGGAAATGCGATCGTGGAGATTCTTGTTTCCGGACGGACGGCAGCCGATGCCATTCACGGCGACAATCAATAGAACGGAAAGTGACCGAAGCGCAGTGCTTCGGTCACTTTTAGTCTGTCGGCTGAAATACTTTAAGGTATAATAAAATTAAGAACAGCAGGACAGATTGTCCTGGGGAGAATAGGGGCTATGAGAACGAATCATATGGTGGCCATGATTCTGGCCGGCGGCAGAGGTTCTCGTCTGCATGAGCTGACTAAGAAAATTGCCAAACCGGCGGTCCATTTCGGCGGAAAATACCGAATCATTGATTTTCCGCTCAGCAACTGCGCCAATTCGGATATTAAAACCGTCGGCGTGTTGACGCAGTATGAATCGGTATTGCTCAATTCGTATGTTGCGCGCGATCATTATTGGGGATTGGATGCGACGGACGGCGGCGTATTTGTCCTGACACCGCGCGAGAAAGATGAAGGCGGGCTGGAGGTTTACCGCGGTACGGCGGACGCCATTTCGCAGAATCTGGACTTTCTGGATTCGATCGATCCGGAGTATGTGCTGATCTTATCCGGCGATCATATCTATAAGATGAATTACGACAGCATGCTCCGGTTTCATCAGGAAAAAGATGCGGACATTACCATCGCCGTGCGTCCCGTGCCGATTAAGGAGGCGAGCCGGTTCGGTATCATGAATACGGACGGTCACGATCGGATTGTTTCCTTTGAGGAAAAACCGGCGCATCCCAAAAGCAACCTGGCTTCCATGGGCGTCTATATATTTTCGTATAAAATGTTCCGCCGCTATTTGATCGCGGATATGAAGAACGAACGCTCACATCATGATTTCGGAAAGGACATCATTCCAGCTTATCTTGCCGATGGCTGTACACTGGCGGCGTATCCGTTTAAGGGTTACTGGATGGATGTCGGCACGATCGATTCGCTTTGGGAAGCGAACATGGATTTGTTGACGGAAGACAGCGATCTGGAGTTGGATGATACGAACTGGAAAATTTATACCGAGGACATGAATGCCCTGCCGCAATATATCGGCACGTCGGCGGTGGTGCAGAACTGTTTCAGCACGCAGGGGTGCATCATTGAAGGAAGCGTAAAAAATTCCGTGCTGGGGACAAATTGTGTGGTGGCCAAAGATGCGAAAGTTGTGGATACGGTCTTGATGCCGGGTGCCAAGGTGGCGGAAGGGGCAAGCGTGATCCGCTGTATCGTGGCGGAAGATGTGGAAATCGGACCGGGTGTAACCGTCGGTTCCAAAAACAGCGAACATATTGAACTGGTCGCAAATAATCTTTATAAGGAGGGGGACTGATCATGCAGGCGCTTGGAATTATTTCCTTTGAAGATCGGTATGCGGATGTCGAAGGTTTAGGCGAATATCGTCCGGTTCCGGCTCTTTCCTTTTTGGGACGTTTTCGCATCATTGATTTTATTCTCAGCAATATGACGAATTCGGGAATCAACCGGGTGCAGGTATATTGTAAGGAGAAGCCGCGCAACCTGTTTGAGCATCTGGGTGACGGCAGTCATTTCAACATTAATTCCAAACGGGGAAAACTCGGTATTTTCTATGGCGAGAAGAGCTTTTCTTCGGAGATTTACAACCACGACGTCGCCAATTACATTCTCAACATGCAGTATATTGAGCTGGATACCAATCCCTATGTCGTCGTGGCACCCAGCTATTTTGTGTATGCGATGAATTTTAACGACATGCTGCAGGCGCATGTAAAGTCGGGGGCGGATGTGACCGTTCTGTATGCCACCACGTCGGAGGGTAAAACGACGGCGCTCGGCTGCGATACGCTGGAAATGGATAAGGAACACCGTATCGTCCGCTTCGGCAAAAATCGCGGCACGCGGAAAAACATCGTGGTATCGACGGAAGCTTACATCATGCGCAAGAAGCTGTTTATCGACCTTGTACAGAGAGCGTCCGCGACGTCTTCTTTATATTGGTTCAAGGATATTCTCAGCGATCTGACGGAAGAACTGGATATGCGCGGCTATGCGGTGCACGGCTTTGTCGGCTGTATCAACAGTCTGTCGGATTATTATCGCGTGAGCATGAAATTGCGTGATCATAAGACGGCGGCTTCTTTGTTCAAGCCGAACTGGCCGATTTACACCAAGACGCACGACTCTATTCCGGCTCGTCTGGGGTCGCTGTCTTCGGCGACCGGTTCGGTTATCGCCAATGGTTCGCAGATTGAAGGGAAGGTCACGGGGACGATCGTGAGCCGCGATTGTCACATCGGGAAAGGCGCAATCGTAAAGGATTGCATCATTCTTCCGCATTCAAAGATCGGCGAGAATGTGCAGCTGGATCATGTGATCGTTGATAAATATGCCGTGGTACAGCATGTCAAACAGCTGAAAGGAACGGACGAGGCGCCGATCTATGTCAGACGGCGCGATCGGATTTAGGAGGTCGGCATGAGCAGATCGATATTATTTGCGGCGGCGGAAGGACTTCCGTTTTGTAAAACCGGCGGACTGGCGGATGTCATCGGCGCGCTTCCGCAGGCGCTTAAGCGGGCGGGACATGATGTGCGCGTTGTATTGCCGCTGTATAAGTCCGTCATTGCGAAACATTATGACAAACTGACCCGGATCGGCACCGTTCAGGTGCATTCGGGGTGGATTGACCAGCCGGCGACGTTTTATCAGGCGGAAGCCAACGGCGTCATCTATTATTTTATCGAACACCAGGGTTATTTTGAACGCGACGGCTATTATGGCTATGGGGACGACGGAGAGCGGTTTGCTTTTTTCCAGCGGGCGCTTCTGGATATGATCTATAAAATTGACTGGTGGCCGAACATCATTCAGTCCAACGACTGGCAGACCGGCATGGTGCCGTTAATCTGTCATGCATGTTACGGGGACGATGCGCGCTATAAAAATATCAGGAATATCTATACTATTCATAATCTTGCCTTTCAGTGAAATTTCTGCTTGGATATTTTGCCGAAATGCCTGGGACT
>CAUVBZ010000020.1:0-20240 GCA_963550455.1 uncultured Erysipelotrichaceae bacterium | reverse complement strand
TCCGGAAACAGACTTTTGCCGGCCGCCATGGAACCGATACGCCGTAAACGACGATCAATCGGTGGCGAAAGTTCCGCTTCATGTTGTCTCAATGATAATGACAAAGGCTTTAAAGCATGACCATCACCATTTTCACGCCGAATAAGATTTTCCCGCTCCTAAGCAGCTTCAACTCTGCTGCCGGCGATGACTCTTATCCTGCTATCTAACCGCCGATCCCACACAATGCGCAAGTCCGCAAACAGAATCGGCAGATTTAGATTCATCCTTTGTCGCAAATGACATGCATTATTCCAAAGCGATCGCCCGACCTTTTAAACGGCGGGTAAGCGCTTTTTCTAACGCCATCTCGATGTAAATGTGATTTTGTTTCGTCAACATTATACCATTCCTTATTTGTTAAAGGCATCCGGCAGATCATTTTCAAGCAAAATCGTATCCTCTTTTGAAGCCTGCGCCCACAAAATCGTAAAAGCCGCTTTTTCTGTATCCACAACCTGTACGTGCTCCATCGGGAAACCGCTCAACTGCAAGCCTTCATAAATTGTTCTGGTCTGATTGCGGCCGACCAGTATGACCTCATCGCAGCAGTCTTTCATCTGCGCTCCAAAGGCGCGATTCAACTCGTCCTGCCGATCTTTCAACTCAATCATGCCGGGCGTTACGATCCAGCGCTTTCCCGGCATCATGGCCAGCACATCCAGAGCCATCTTCGCTCCGGTCGGATTGGCGTTGAACGCATCATCGATAAAGGAATAGCCGCCGATCGTCTTCTGCTGGAGACGATGCTCGACCTGCCGCATGTCAAAGACGCCGGCCTGAATTTTAGCCCAGGAAACATTCAAATAACGTGCACAGGCGACCGCAAATAAAATGTTTAAGATATTGAGTTCGCCCAGAAGCCGCGTCTGCAGCGAAATCCGTTCTTCGCCATGAACGACGTCAAATGTCGAACCCGAAGCGCTGAACGCGATGTTTTCCGCCCGATAGTCGGCATCCGTATCATGTACGGCGCAGGAGATAATCGGTATTTTATTTTTTATCGGATAGTTTCGAATCAACGCATTATCATAATTGACAATACCCACTCCGTCCTTCGGCAACATCTCAATCATCTGCATCTTCTCACGCGTGATATTCTCCTGCGTTTTAAATGTAGATAAATGCTGTGGGCCGATGGACGTCACAACACCGATGGAAGGGTGCACATAGTCCATGAGATCGCGGATATCTCCTACCCGATCCGCCCCCATCTCACAAATAAAGACTTCGTGAATCGGCTTCATATATTCACGGATCGTACGCGTCACGCCCATCGGCGTATTATAGCTGGCCGGCGTCATCAGCACATTGAACTGCTCGCCTAATACACCCGTCATAATATTTTTCGTGCTGGTTTTTCCATACGAGCCGGTAATACCGATTTTAATCATTCCCGTATGTGCTTCCAATAATTTCTTCGTGTTCCGAATATACCATTGCTTTACGGCATTCTCGAGAGGCGAAGTGATCCATGCCATCGGATATATGAGCAGCCATGGGCCAAAATAGCCGATCGCCAGCATCAGCCAAAGGTTCAACCGCCGATAAGCCAGCAACAGTACCAGCTGAATAATGAGATATAAAACGGCCATAACGAAAATCTGCCGCTTCACGCGGTCGGTTACGACAAGCGGTTTTATATAGTGCGCACGCTTTTCCCGAAGAATGAGTAACGCGGCCAGCAGAAAAGCCAGCACCATGCACAGATGCAGAACGGTTGAAGTTTTCAGATGAACACAGGCAAATGCCACGGCTAAAAATACGATGGTCGGAATCATCGCCCGTCTGGCGCCGCCCTCAATATTTTCCTCAATCCATTGGGTATACCGCGTCAGTTCATACCGATTTTGCTGAAACATATGCAAGGCATGCAGGCTCGGTACAACGGAAGCCGCAATAACGCCCAGAAAATAGATCCATGTCATGCTACATCCTCTTTCAAAAATATATCCAGCACGCGGTTAAAGCGTTCCGCCTGATGCCAATAGGCGAAGTGATCGTCGCCTTCAAATATGGCAAGCGCGGCATTCGGCATTTCCGCCTCCATAATCCGCGCCACGGAAACCGGCACCGCATCGTCCATTTCTCCCCAGACAAGCAGAACCGGACATTGAACGTCCTTCAATAAAGGCCGCACGTCATCGTTGACGACTTTCACCAGCGTCGACCGCATGATGCCGCGCGCATGACGATAATCGCCTGACCCGGAATGATTGCGCATTTTTTCCAACAAGGCGTCCTGTTTCAACAGCTTCAAAATTGATGTTCCGAAATGGTAACAGGCGGTTTTCCATTTCTGCCGCGCCGTTAACGGACGGCGGATTCCGGCCGCTCCCGTCAAACACATTTTACAGACATCATGATGCAAGGCGGCATAGCGAATGGCAACCCGGCAGCCGAAGCTGTGCCCGATCAAAATCGGCTTCTGAATACCGTTATCGGCAATAAAAGCTTCTAAAAAGGTCACATAATCCGACACGCTCCAGGCGGTCGGCGGCTGTTCGCTTTCGCCGAAACCCGGAAAATCAAGATTCCACACCCGAAAGCATGAAGAAAGATGTTCTTCGATGAAACGCATCATGTCTTTGTTCTGTCCCCAGCCATGCAGTAAGACAACATCCCGGCCGCGGCCGGATTGACGATACACGGTTAAAACGCCGTTGAACGTTCCGCTTCGCTCCGATTTGTTCCGCTCTTTGCACAAGGCATCCATAGCATTACACCTTTCCCTTTTTCAAACGTGTTTTCTTCGTACTCTCTTTCCAGATCACGAAACAGACGCCATCGGTCAGATTATCCGCCTCAACATGATAGCCATATGTCATACACACCCGATATACAATACTCAGGCCGAGGCCGAATTGACCGTCGGTTCCCTTTTCATAAGGACGGAACAATTTTTCCAGTCGATCTTCCTCAATCAATTTTCCGTCATTTCCAACGATGAGTTTATCCGTTTCCAGGCGAATCCAGATTTTTGTCTTTGCATAGCGCAGAGCATTGTCCAGCAGATTTTCCAAAACGATACGCCACGGCTCTTCTTCACCGTGAAACAAAACAGTCCGATCAAGATGGGTTTCAAAAGAAATCTCGGGGCGCAGCACCTTCAAAGAAAGCAGCGCCTTATCGATAATCTGCGCCATGGGCAGATGATTTCCTTCCGGACATGTATCCAGCAGATAATCCATTTTGTTCAACGCAATCAAAGAACGAACCTTCTTGTCCAGACGATCCGCATGTTCAATGATAACATCCACCGACTGCTCCAGCGTTCCGTAGGGATAGATGCCGTCCTTGATCGATTCCCCATAAGAGCGGATAGTCGCGATCGGCGTCTTGAGATCGTGCGAAATATTTTGAATCATCTCCTGCTTCTCGCGATTCTGCTTACGCAGTTCCGTCTGCATATCGCGCAGGGCGTCGGCCACTTCGCCGATTTCATCCCGTCTTACGATACCGAGTTCAGCCGGTTCGTCATTTTTGATTTTATTGATATAACCGCGAATCTGCGACAACGGATAAATAATTGTCGCCGCCCACATCGTCAACAGCAGCAACAGCACGGCCGCCACAAGCACATTCAGATTCACGACGTTGTTGACAAGCTGTGAGCGAAACAGCGTTTCATAGGAGCCGGCGATCATCGATACCAGATAAGAACCGTTCTGCAGGCGGGAAATGCAATAATAAATTTCATTGGCGGAATACCGGCGATCATCCGATTGATAAATTCGATCTTCGACGTCCTTGACGCCGTCGGCAATATTTTTCCGAATATCATCCAGAATATCGTCCCGCACCAAAACGGTTGTATTAAACGCAAAGCGGTCCGTTTCCGGGTCGTAAATACTCTGTAAAACGGCCGTTTCGTCTTCCAGCGGTAAAACCGGCGTCCCTTCCATATGATTCAGATAAAATGCCACGGTATACTGCGTGCCGTGGAGCATACGGTACATCTCGTTGCTTGTAAACGAATCGATCTGCGGTGAAAGCACGGAAAAAATAAACAACGCAAAGATTGTAATGGCAAAAAATACAATTGCTACAAGCTGCTGGGTCAGTGATAGCTCGCGTAACCATAAACGAATGCGTTTCATACTTTAATCCAATCGATACCCGAAACCGTAAATCGTATGAATATTCAGTTCCGGCATCTTCTTGCGAAGCCGGCGAAGCGTATCGTCCACAACCCGGTCACTGCCGAAATAATTTGTTTCCCATACCCGCTCCAGAATCTGTTCCCGGGAAAATGCACTGCCTCGATTTTTAACAAACAACAACAACAGATCAAACTCCTTTGTCGTCAGTTCCACATCGGCGCCGCCGCCGGAAATTACGGAGCGCTTATTTTCATCAATATCATAGCCGTCGGCCAGCAGGTGCGATTCCGCATCTTTATACGTGCGCCGGATGACGTTGTTCACCCGCAATACGAGTTCTTTGGGGGAAAACGGTTTAGTAATATAATCGTCGCTCCCTTTTTCCAGGCCGATGATGCGGTCAAATTCCTTATCCCGCGCCGACATGAAAATAACCGGCAGAGTCGGATACAGATGTCGAATCTCCTCGATCAGATCAAAACCGCTCTTATCACCGAGCATGATATCCAAAACCCAGAGGGCAACGTCATTGTCGCCCGTATGTAGCTGCGCTTCGTCATACGTCAGATAGGAACGGACGTCATAGCCCTCTTTTTCCAGATAGCGTTTAACCAGTTCGTTGAGATCTTTTTCATCCTCAACAATGCTGATGACTTTTTTCATGCCGCTCCCCCTTTCTTTATTTACGCTCCGTATTTTTGCCGGACAATCGAAGCAACTTTTTCAACCATCTCCCGGCAAAGCGCATCCGTTTCCGCTTCCGCCATAACCCGAACCAGCGGCTCCGTACCGCTGGCCCGCACGAGCACGCGGCCGTTTCCATGCAATGCCTCATCGACTTCGGAAACGGCGTCTTGTACTTCCCTGTCCGCCATGGCGAGTTCTTTATCCGTCACGCGTACATTCACAAGCACTTGCGGATAGATTTTCAGCCCCGCACACAATGCGTCGATCGATTTCCCGGTCGATTTCATGATTTTGACAATCGCCAGCGCCGTCACTAAGCCGTCGCCGGTCGTGGCATGCCGTTTCAGGATAATATGGCCGCTCTGTTCGCCGCCGATCACATATCCTTTTTCACACATGCGCTCATATACATACTTGTCGCCGACCTGTGTCTTCTCGACAAGAATAGCATTATCCGCCATGGCCTTCCAAAGCCCCAGATTCGCCATAACCGTCGTAACGATCGTGTTGCCTGCCAAAACACCTTTTTCCTTATAATATTTTCCGATTATATAAAGCATGAAATCGCCGTCAAGCAGTTCGCCGGACGGACTTATTAAAATCTGCCGGTCGGCATCGCCGTCAAACGTCAGGCCGAGATCGTACATGCCCGCATGCTCGCGCATAAACTTCTGGAGCGCCAGCGGATGTGTGGAACCGCAGTCCGCATTGATATTCAGACCGTCCGGGTGATCATTCCAAACTGTAACGTCCGCTCCCAAGTCCCGAAAGACGTCGGCGGCCGTAAACGAAGCCGAACCGTTGGCGCAATCCATGGCGATGCGAAAACCGGACAGATTCAAAGAAAATTCTTTCTTGATCGCTTCGGTATAATGCTTCAGGCCTTCCGGATATGCATGAATAGAACCGATCGCTTCTTCCATGGCATAGGGAATGGTTACCGCGCCGTCGATGAAACGTTCGATCTCCGCTTCCAGCGTCGCCGGAATTTTAATTCCTTCTGCGGAAAAAACCTTGATGCCGTTGTCATAAAACGGATTGTGCGAAGCGGAAATCATGGCTCCGCAGGCAAAATCTTCATGGGTGACCAGCCAGCAGATCATCGGCGTCGGCCCATAGCCGGTTTCATAGACGTCGCATCCTTCTCCGGCAATACCGGCCGCCAGCGCCGCTTCCAGCATGTCCGAAGAGCGACGCGTATCTTTGCCGACCACGATTTTACGCTTCCCGTTACGGGAAAAATACCATCCCAAATAGCGGCCGACCTGAAAGGCGCGCTCCGCCGTTAAACCATCATTCGCCTTTCCGCGAATTCCGTCCGTCCCGAAATACTTACCCATTGTTCACTCCTGTTCCGTCATCGTTTCCGTTTCCGGAGTTGACTTCACCCAGCACATTCAAGGTGAATTTTGACTCCGTCAAGGAATATTTCAGAAGACCGCCCGAAGGCTGCTCCACTTCAAGCGGGAAATCCTGAATACCGACAACCGCCTCTTTCATATCGACATATACGTTGATCATATCGGCCGTCACCGCATCCACATTCTCCTGCGTGCCGAAGACGATGACGCTGGTCGTCGTCTTATCGACCGGCGACGCCTTGTAATTATTCACATTGTTGCGATAGTTGATTTTTACGCCATCAATCGTCTTGGATACACCTTCGCCCAGCGTCACGTTCATTGTAATTTGATTGATATTCGACGAGCTGACGCCGGAGGGAAGCGTAATCGGACGCATAATCGTTGAGTCTTTTGTAATGGTCGACGCATTCAGCGTAACGACGACTTTATCGATCTGTCCCAGTACCGCTTCACTGCCGTAAATCGTCACCGACTGCTGGTCGCTTGCAATGGACGCGATGGCTTTCCCGTCCGGAATGTCGCCGTTGACTTCAATCTGAATCGGCACCGACTTGTTGGGCGACGTGACCGGTACCGTAACGGAGATCGTGTCCGGTACGATATCCGCATGCACCGGCTGTCCGTTTGCATCGTAGGCGACCAGCCGGGCGTCCTGCGTGAAATCCGCCGTCTGATCCGATACGTCGATCAACGCTTTGACAAAGGAGATCGTGCTCAGCGTATCTTTGGACGCTCGGACATTCACTTTTGTATATTCAAACTGCGGCGTGCCCAAAGAATAGATGGCGTCCATTTTGTCGCGATTGATAAAATCATATGAAACGTCAAACTGCTGGGTCGTTTTTTTCTTCAGGGTGATAAAGGCGTTGGAAGGATCCACTTTTACTTCAACCGAACTGCCGAAGCCCTCGGTGCCGAAGCGAACTTCATGCGTCCCTTCCGTCAGGCCCTCCAGATCAGCCACCACAACACCGCCGCCGGCCGCCGCGGTCGTGACCGAGGAAGCGTCGCCGGTAACCGTCACATTTGCCGTCTCCGGCAGTCCGTCCAGCTCGAAAATATCCGAATTATACTTCGCGGTGACGTTGACGGCATTTAATGTGCGTGCCTGCTGCAACGTTGTCGTATGCAGTGTGGAGCGTGAATTATAGTTGACCGTTAAATACAGCAAAATCGCCAGCGCCAGGGAAAGAACCATGATGTAGCGTGAATTGAAAAGCGTCTTGTCCAGTAACGTTGAAAACCACCGCAATAACCGTAACATGCCGTCGGTAATATGGCGATATGTCCGCTCGACACGCCTTGTCTGCGCGGCGATCCGATTCGCCAGTTCCGTTTTGTTGGAATCGGTTTTCGCCTGTCGGCGATCATTCTTTTCACTCATCAACGTTCCCTCCTTGTCTTTTCGGCCGGCAGACCGTCGATCATCGTAAGCGTCCGATCCAGGTCGTCATTCATGCCGATAATTTTTGAAGGATCCAGTTTTGAAGGGTCGATAATATCCTCCAGCCCCGTTTTTGGTTCCGAAGCTTCGGCTTGGTCTTTTGCCTCGGAGGTCGTTTTCGGATTTGATTCAAAGCGATGCACCTGCGGATTATCCGGATAGCTCGGCGTCGGCCGTTTTTTCTTGTGCGGCAGTTTAATTTCACGCGCTTCTTCTTCAATGTGGAGCATTCCGGCGTCTTCTTTCGGCGTAACGACGGCTTCAACCGGAATTTTATTGGTTTTTAAAGGACGATTGTCGTCGATAATCACTTCCCGCGGGCTTTCGTCATTAAAGACGCGCTTATGCGTATCGTGTACTTCCGTCTCTTCGCCGCAGATGACCCGCAGCAGATAATCCCGCAGCTGTTTGCTGGTTACGCTCATGATCTTCCCTTCCTGGGTAATGGAAACGGCTCCGGTTTCTTCGGAAATGACAATCGTGACCGCGTCGGTGATTTCGGAGATGCCGATCGCCGCCCGATGCCGTGAGCCGAAACGATTCGGCAATTCCAGATTGGTCGGCGGAAAATACGCGCTGGCGCAAGCGATCTTGTCGCCCTGGATAATCACGGCGCCGTCGTGCAGGGGCGTCGAGGTGACAAAAATCGACGTCAGCAATTCGGCGCTGACATCAGAATTCAATCGCGTTCCGGTCGCGATGAAATCATCCAGCGAATGGCTTTGTTCGATACAGATCAGCGCGCCGGTCTGATCTTTGGACAGTAACATGGTTGCAGTAACAATCTGATCGACGAGATTTTCTTTTTCGTTTCCCGTCAGCGTATTGATGCGGGAAAGAACGTTGGTTTTACCCAGGCGTCCCAACAGATTGCGAATTTCCGGCTGAAAGATGATGATGATTGCCAGAAAACCCCAGTTGACAAAAATGTTGGCGAAGTAGGCGACGGTTTTCAAACCCATGAATCGTGCAATGACGTCAATGATGATGATGACCAGAATACCCTTGAAAATCTGAACGGTCTTGGAATTGCCGCGGACAATTTTAATGGACCAATATAAAACGCCCCACATAATAAAAATATCAAGGAACATGACCGTCAATGTTCGGATATTCTCAAGGGTCAGATTAACGTTGTAGTTCGACACGATTCCGATCTCCCTTCGCGCTAGTTATTATAACATGCTCATCATTATCTCTACCCAGCCCATCCGAAAAACATCGACATATCTTTCTTTTTCGGCCCCGCCACAAGCGGTCTGAAAACGGCGAACAAACAAAGCCCCGGACCTTAACGCCTTGCTCGTCGCATCTTCCGACGGGATTGTAAAACCTTCTGTCACGTCCGCTCGAATTCGAAGCGGATAATATCGAAAATCCATGGCCACTCCACCGTCGTGTTGTCGAATATAACCGAACGGATTTTTGCAAGCCGATTTTCAGTCTCCTTTTCCGCTTCCTTTTTTTGCATACGGATGCGCCTTGGCAACCACTTTCTGCAGCCGATCGCCGGTCACATGTGTATAAATCTGCGTCGTATCCAGTTTGGCATGCCCCAAAAGCTCCTGCACCGTACGCAAATCGGCGCCGTTGTCCAATAAGTGTGTCGCAAAACTATGTCGAATCATATGTGGATGAACATGAATCGTCAAACCCGCTTTTTCTCCCGCCGATTCACAAAGCATCTGAATGGCGCGCGGCGAAAGAGGATGGCCGTGTTGGTTGACGAAAAAGACACCGTGCTCCGCGACTTTACGCATATACAGACCGCGCACATGCCTGTCATAGTGTTCCATCAGCTGAGCACAGCGATGGTAAAACGGCACGATACGCTCTTTGGACTCCTTGCCGAAGATGCGCAGGTAACCCGCTTCCACGTCAATGTTGTCCCGTTTCAGTTCTGCGCACTCCCGTACCCGCAGGCCGCAGGCATACAGCACCTCCAAGATGCAGCGGTCGCGGACTTCCTTCGGATCGGACAGGTCGAAACAATTCAACAGCTGTTCCATCTGATCAAACGTCAAAAATTCCGGCAGCTGCCGACGCGCCGCCGTTCCTTTAAATAGGCGCACCGGATTGGCCCGGACATGTTCATATTTATTCAGATAGCGATAAAACGAACGCAAAGCCGACAGATTTCGCGCATAGCTGGCGTTTCCCAACGGAACGCCGCCGATTTTGCCGGAACGCAGCTGCGTGACATAGTCACTGAGAATCAGTTTGTCCACCGCTTCAAAGTCGGCGATGTGATTGGCTTCCAGATATTGCACAAACCGCATCAGATCACGACGGTAAGCGTCGGCCGTATCGCTCGAACCGGTTCGAGCAAGCGCAAGATGCTCCAGAAAAGCCTGTACCGATTCCTCAAAGGTCATGTTTTTCCACCAGCGCGGCGATACGTTCCAAAGCCTGCTTCGCAATGGCTTCCCGCCGTTCTTTTTTCGCTGCCGCTTTCAGCAGATGAACGATGCCGAAGTTTGCCCCCATAGGCTGAAAATGCTTCGGATCGGCATGCGTGATATAATGCGCCAAAGCTCCCGTCATCGTTTCCGGCCCCAAAACGACCGGCGGCTCATGGCGCAGCACGTGCGCCATATTGATACCGGCAAGCAGTCCGGAGGAGGCGCTTTCCATATAACCCTCCACCCCTGTCAGCTGACCGGCCAAAAACAAATCCGGCCGCAGGGTGGATTGATAGGTTTCTAAAAGACAGGTCGGCGCCTGTATATAATTGTTGCGATGCATGACCCCGTAGCGGACGATTTCACAATTTTCCAGTCCGGGAATCAGACGCAGCACTTTTTTCTGCGCTGACCAAGTCAGATGGGTCTGAAAGCCGACGACATTATAAAGGCTGGCCTCCACGTCATCCTGCCGCAGCTGCACGACGGCATAGGGACGATCGCCGTCCGGCGTAGATAGACCGACCGGTTTCATCGGCCCGAACAACAGCGTATTGCGGCCGCGCTTGGCCATGATTTCAAAGGGCATGCACCCTTCATAATAAATTTCCTGTTCGAAAGAGCGAATCGGAACGGTTTCCGCCTCAATTACCGCCTGGTAAAAGCGCTCAAATTCCGCCCGGTTCAGCGGGCAGTTGAGATAATCCGGCGTTCCTTTGTCATAGCGCGATTTCGCATATGCTTTTGTCCGGTCGATCGATTCGGCCGTAACAATCGGCGCCTGCGCGTCGAAGAAATAGCACGCGTCTTCATGAAAAGCCTTTTTTAGCGCCTGCATCATTCCGTCGGAAGACAGCGGACCGGTCGCGATGATGCACGGGCCGTCCAAAATCGTATCCACTTCCTCATTGACGACATGGATATTGACATCGGTGCGTATGACCCGATCGACATAGGCGGAGAACTTTGCCCGATCGACGGCCAGAGCCGAGCCGGCCGGTATGCGGGAGGCGTCCGCCGCTTTCAATAACAGCGAATCCATCAACCGCATCTCCGCCTTCAAAAGACCGGCGCCCGTCGTCCGGTTTTCCGCTTTCAGACTGTTGGAACAGACAAGTTCCGCAAGTGTGTCTTCGGCCTGGGCAGGCGTTTTCTTTTTCGGTTTCATCTCGTACAGCTGTACGGAAAAACCGCGTTTGGAAAGCTGATACGCCGCTTCACAGCCGGCCAGACCGGCGCCGATGATTTTGACTTCCTGCAACGTTTATTCCTCGCTTGTCTTTTTTACCGTTTTTTTGGCCGCCGGCTTCTTTGCCGTTTTCTTTTTGGCGGAGGCAGATTTGCCGTTGGCGGTCTTCGGCTCGGACGCGGCCTCCTTCTTTTTCTGCGCCGCCAGACGATCTTTTCGAGAGATGATTTCCTCGCCCTGCAGATTTTCCATGTAGTGACAGCGCGGATAATCCGAGCAGCCCAGGAAATAGGTTCCGAAGCGACTCTTGCGCTTAAACAGTTCATGCCCGCAGCGTGGGCATTTCTTTCCGGTCGGCTCCGGCGCCTCTTTTTTCTTTTCTTCCAAAGGACGCGAATAGCGGCACTTCGGAAAATTGGAGCAGGCGATGAACTTGCCGAAACGACCGTGCCGATACACTAAGGGCGAGCCGCATTCCGGGCATGCTTCGCCGACTTCTTCCGGCGCGATCTTTTCCATCCGCTCGTACGCTTCCTGCAGCAGAGGATTGAAGCGATTCCAGAACGCCAGCAGTGTGTCCAGCTCATCGGCCCGGCCGCCGGCGATTTCATCCAGCTGTGTCTCCATATCGGCCGTATAGCGGACATTGATGATATCCGCAAAAAACATTTCCAGCTTTTCGGTCGTCAAAATACCCTGTTCGCTGGGAAAGAAAACTTTCGTCTTGGAAGTCGGCGTCGAGCGCTCCAGGGCGGCATATCCGCGCGCCTGAATCGTATCGATAATCATCGCGTAGGTCGACGGACGGCCGATTCCCTCTTCTTCCATCGCCTTGATCAGCCTCGCTTCGCTGTAGCGGGCGGGCGGCTCGGTAAAATGCTGATTCGGCTTCAGCTCTTTCGGCAGTAAGGAATCCCCTTCCTGCAGTTTCGGAAAGACGACATCTTTCGCGGAATAATAGGGGCCGTACACCTTCAGCCAGCCGTCAAACGTGCACCGTGAACCGCTGGCCGTAAATTCACAGCCGTTTTGCGAAAGCGTGACGGCCTCGGCCTGAAAGACGGCCGCATGCATCTGGGAAGCCAGAGCTCGCGCATAGATCAATTTATACAGCCGATATTGTTCCGAAGATAAATAAGGCGCGATCTTTTCGGGATCGTTGGCGATATTGGTCGGACGGATGGCTTCATGGGCATCCTGGGCGTTGGCGTCGTTTTTCGCCTTATAAAAGCCGGCATATTCTTTGCCGTATACCTCTTTGATGTGCGCATTGGCCGATCGCATATAAACGTCTGAAAGGCGCGTGCTGTCGGTACGCATGTAGGTGATCAGCCCCTCCTGCCCATTGCCGATGTCAACGCCTTCATATAAACGCTGGGCGACGGACATGGTGCGCTTGGCGCTGAAACCGAGCTTGGTGGACGCTTCCTGCTGCAGCGTCGATGTAATAAACGGTTTGAAGGGCGCCGTTTTCTTCTCACTGTGCTTGAGGGACGAAACCGTGAAGGCGCCGGCACAGCGCTCTAAAGCCGCTTGCGCTTCCTGTCCTGTATGCAGCTCCGCTTTTTTTCCGTCGATTTTATGCAGTGACGCCGAAAAGGTCGTACCGTCTTTCTCAAACTGCGCGTCGATCGTCCAATATTCTTCCGGCGTAAAAGCCTTGATTTCTTTTTCGCGCTCGACAATCAGCTTTAAGGCAACCGACTGCACGCGGCCGGCGCTTTTGGAATGAATTTTCGAATGCAGTAATTTGGAAAGCTTGAAGCCGATAATCCGATCCAGAATACGGCGCGTTTCCTGCGAATGCACCAGATCCATATCAATGGTGCGCGGATGTGAAAAGGCGTTCTGCACCGCATCGTGCGTAATCTCATGAAAGGTAACGCGGTTCTTTTCCTTTTCATCCAGCCCCAGTTCCTGGGCAAGATGCCATGAAATCGCCTCCCCTTCGCGGTCCGGGTCGGTCGCCAGATAAACATGTTCCGCTTTGGCCGCCTGCTTTTTCAATTCCTTGACCGTATCGGCCTTTTCTTTCGCTATCGCATATGTGGGCGCAAAGTGGTTTTCAATATCCACGCCGAGACCGTCCTTTCCCTTGATCGCCAGATCGCGAATGTGTCCCTTGGAGGAAACAACGCTGTACCGACTGCCGAGATACTTTTGAATGGTCTTGGATTTTGACGGTGACTCAACGATGACAAGATCTTTCATACAAACTTGGTCTCCTTTTTATGCTTGATGTCGCTTAAACATTGCCTAGGATAACGAAACCGCTTCGCTTTTGCAAGTATGGCATATTTCGTTTAACTGCTCATCCGTATATAAAATTTCCGCCCCCTGACTGATCAACAGGTTACAACCTTTCCCTTCCTCATCGCCGAACGGCTGTGGGACGCAATAGATGTCCTTGCCCAATGCCAGCGCCTGATTGACCGTCAACATCGTCCCGCTTTTACAGGCGGCCTGCGTAACGACGAGGGCGCTTCCAAGTGCGGCCAGCAGACGGTTGCGCCATGGAAAATGTTCCTTGCGGACGCCGACATGCGGCGGATATTCGCTCAGCAATAAGCCTTGGCGGCTTAAGCGGGCATACAGTTCCTGATTTTCTTTCGGATAGACGGTGTCGAAGCCGTTCCCGATCACGCCGATACTGCCGCCGCCGATCGCCAAGGCGCTGGTCTGCGCCATGGCGTCCACGCCCTTGGCCACGCCCGAAACAATTGTTAAATCACGGGCGAGCCGACGCGCAACCGTGATGGTCGCCCGGCGGCCATACGCATTCATCTCTCGAGAACCGATGATCGTCACGGCCGGCCGCTGAAGCAAGGCCAGATCGCCGCGGGCATACAACACCCAGGGCGGATGCCGCAAAGCGCGCAGGCACGACGGATAGGCCCGATCATAAATCGTCACCGTCGTTTCTTTGCAGACGACAGGCATACCCGGTCCGGCATTTTTGATCGCTTCGGCAATCCGCGCCCAGTCGCCGTTATAGTGCACGGAATACGAAATCAGCTTTTCTCTTTGATCCATCGTTAAATCCCCTCCGCCTTTCTATAGACCAAAGGCTTCGGTTTTTAACGACGCGGCGTACAGGAAGCCACGGGGCCATAACTATGGCGATGAATCGGCGTGGGGCCGAATTCCTTTAAAGCGAGCAGGTGCTGACGGGTCGGATAACCTTTGTTCTTTTCAAAACCGTACTGCGGATACATTCGGGCGTATTGAAGCATCAAACGATCGCGCGTCACCTTGGCCAAAATGGAAGCGGCCGCAATCGAAATGCTTTTTTGATCGCCTTTGACAAGCGAAATGACGGGGCGATCAGTCATTTCCGGCAAGGGCATCGCGTCCGTGATGATCACATCCGCTTCCGCCTGCCGCGCCACCTGCAAAAACGCCTGTTGATCGGCGCGGTAGATATTTTGACGGTCAATTTCCGCAGGCTCTATTTCGCGGACGGCAAACCAGAGCGCATCTTCCATGATAACGTCATAAAGCGCTTCTCTTTTCTTTTCCGACAAGGCTTTCGAATCATAAATCGCCGGGTTTTCATAGCCGATCGGGAAGATGACGCCCGCCACCGATAGCGGGCCGGCCAAAGGGCCGCGCCCCGCTTCGTCGATTCCTAAAATTGATTTCCCTTCTGACCAGTATTGATGTTCATATTCATTGCTGCATGTCTTCCGCATATGGTCTCTCCAATGTGAAACGTCCCAAGCTGCCGGAACGAAATTCATGAATAAAAATACCGGCCGCCCGGGCGCTGTCCGGCGTATTGTTTTCCTTCACCGCATGGCGTTTTAAAGCGATGGCCTCCAGCATATGATCGGTGCGGATATTGGCCGGCGTGTCGTAGGCCGCTTCCAAAACGCCCGGATAAAAACCGCGGATGATATGAATCGTATCCATGGCTACATCCGGCAAATTTAAAATCGTCTCGCTGATGGCGCCGGTGGCAGCCAAAAGTGAACCCATGCGCGGATTATCGAAACGCGGCCACAGAACGCCGGGCGTATCAAGCAAATCCATGGACGGATCCGCATGTATCCAGGATAAAGATCTGGTCACGCCGGGACGGTTCTCCGTACGCGCGCTGTTTTTTTTGCTGATGCGGTTGATCAATGTTGATTTCCCGGAGTTGGGAATCCCGCAGACCAGCGCCCGTAAAGGCCGCGGACAGATTCCGCGCCGTTTCATCCGTTCGATTTTCGGCTCGCCTAGCACATGCAGCAGAGCGAGCATTTCTTTTTTGGCGTGCGGATCGTGGGCGATATCGAGCGCTTTGACCATACGGTCTTCGCGCTTCAAAGCCCGCTCCCACTGTATGGTTTGAACATCGTCGGCCAAATCCGCTTTCGATAATAAAATCAGTCGCGGTTTTCCCTGCCCCATCCCGTCAAGCAGTGGATTGGCCGAAGCGGCCGGGATACGCGCATCGCGAATCTCCACAATCAGATCGACGGCCTTGATGGCGTCCAGCATATCGCGGCGCGCCTTCTCCATATGCCCCGGATACCATTGAATCATCACCATGACTTTAAACCCGCTTCCGAAAAGGGGAGAAGAATAAACGCTCCTTTGGCGACAATCTGCGCGCCGGTAAACGGACCGTAAAACCGCGAATCGCGCGAATTGGGGCGATTGTCTCCCAGACAGTAATATTCATCCGGCCCTAAAGTGATCGGACGGACGTCGGTCATGAAAGAACCGCCATACGTGGAAACATAGGCGTCGTCCAAAAAGCGTTCTTCATACCGTTTTCCATCGACAGTCAACTGTCCGTTCGTATAGGCGATCGTTTCCCCCGGCAGGCCGATCACGCGTTTGACCAGATATTCGTTTCGATCGGCCAGATAGATGATCACGATTTCAAAACGATCCAGACCGTCGGCATTGCGGCCGGCGACATTGCTGACGCCCAGAGAGCCGTCTTTTAACGTCGGGAACATGGAGTTTCCTTCGATGCGAATGGGACGAATCAAAAAGCGTGAAATTCCAAAAAAGATAATCAGAGTTACAGTCAGTATTTTTAAAAAATCGAACACCTCCTGCCAGAAAAAAGACCGGGGGTGCTTTTTCGTTTGCAACATATTGTTAATTATACGCATCGACAAATAAAAAAGAAGAGAAAGGACAGCTTTCTCTTCCGCTTATAAACTCAGCGATCTTCTTTGATACGTGCGTTCTTGGCCGACAGACCCTTGAGATAGTTCAACTTGGCGCGGCGAACTTTACCTTTACGCGTCACTTCGACGCGGTCGATAATCGGGCTGTTTTTCGGGAACGTTCTTTGTACGCCGACGCCGTTGGAAATCTTACGAACCGTAAACGTCTCGCCGATTCCGCCGGATTTCTTGGCGACGACAACGCCCTCGAACATCTGGATACGCGACTTATTTCCTTCCCGAATGCGGACGTATACCTTGACGGTGTCCCCCGGGCCGAAAAACGGAATATCATTGCGAATCTGTTCCTGCGTAATTTTCTGAATTAAATCGAGCTTCATCTATTTTCTCCTTCATACGGTCATCTGATCACCTGCTCATAGCCCGAAGCCAGCGGAACAGAGATACGCAAAATACGCGCACGACTATGGTAACACAGTCGCTTTACAATGGCAAAATATTTTGGAAGCGATCGTCTTTTTCAGGATCGATCCAGCCAAAATGACGACAGGCGCGTAAAATACCGTTGTCCGTATTTTTGGCCGTAACAAAATCCGCCCGTTCTTTCAGAGCCGGCGCGCCGTTTCCCATGGCGATGCTCGTCCATGCGGAGTCGAACATCACCAGATCGTTTTTTCCGTCGCCGAAAACCACGACGTCCGCGATGTTTCCGCGCACATTTTCCAACATGCGGATGATCCCCGTTTTCTTCGCGTCGTATTGATATACACAATAAGCGGGCGTCAGACGTAAAAAGCTGAATGCCTGCCGCCATTCTTCCTGCGCTTCCTGTTTTTGATTCATCGCCAGATACACTTTGAAAATTGAAGGAACGGCGTGATAGTCCAGTTTCGGTTCATAAAGATACGTCGTTTGTTCGCGGCGAAGGCCGACCTGCTGTAAAAAGCGATAGTCGCGCATATAGACTTCATCGGAATCGTTCAGCATCAATAACCATCCGCATTCCCTGCTGTCCGCCTGTTCCAAAAACGGGATTATTTTTTCGCGCGGCAGCGGTATATTTTCAATCACCGTCCCTTCTCGTACAAGACAAGCGCCGCCCGCACAGACGATATTCTGAATGCCGATGCGATCGGTAAGCGGTTTTGCTTTATAGTGCGCCCGGCCGGTCGCAATGGAGACAAAGTGTCCGCTTTCTTCCAGCTTATGCAAGGCATACAGGGCGCCGGGCACAAGCTGATGCGTCGCTTCATCCGTCAGCGTGCCATCGATATCAAAGAAAAAATATTTCTTACGCATACACGTTGACCCGCTTATTCCGAAACAGATCGGCATGCCGTTTTGAAACAATGGCAAAAGTGTACCGGTCCGGCTTTGTACAGATCGAAAAGTCTTCTTTCGGAAAGACATCCTGCCGGCCCGGTTCAAAAAACTTTTTCCCTTCCGTAAAGCGCAGTTCACGGCATTTTTCCTCCAGATGATCAAAGGGTTCGCCCTTCAGCAAAGCCTGTAAATAGGCGGCGCAGAGCGTATCCTCTTCGGTTGTCCGCTCCTTCCAGCCCATACATACGAGCGAAACCTCCGGCGGCTTCTGCGCGACGATATACCGGGCCGTCGCCTTGGCGTTCAAGAAGGAACCGACGAGCAGTTTGTCCGCATGGACGGCCGCCGCCAAACCGCGGGTTCCGTTTGTCGTCGTATGAATGACGGTTCTGCCCGCAAAAGAAAGATCTTTTATAGCTGCCGGCGAATTGCCGTAATCAAAACCGGGCAATATTTTCCCGTCCCTCTCCCCGATCAATATCCAGTCCGGATGCTCGGCGCGAAGCTGACAAGCCCGCTCTTCTTCTTTACAGCAGATTATTTCGGAGGCCCCGTTGGCGAACAAAACCGCCTCCAGGGAAAAAGCGCGAAAAACATCAATGATCACCGCGATCCCCCGGGCGTATCCGGCTCCCTCTTCCAGCTGCAATAGATTAATCTTCATCTTTTTCTTCCCTGTTTCTGTAAAGCCGCTGAATCCGCAGGCGTTTCCAAATAGGATCAATCGTGCAGAGCGCAATGCCGATCAGCCCGAATAAAAACCACTCCACGATATCCAAAGTATCCCGGAAAGCCGCCTTCCGGGTATACAGGAAAAAGCCGTCCAAACCAAACTGCAGTAAAATAAGCAAAATTCCGACCGTATGCAGCATGCGCCTGTTTCCTTATCGACCGATTCCTTCAAAGCCGCGAAAGATTGTCCGCTTCTTTATACGTCCGCCTGCACCAGACCGTAGACCATCGGCTCGACCGCCGCCGGTTCATCGGTAATATGGATTGACTCTTCGACAAGGCGAACAACATCTTCCAGATTTTTTTCATCGTTGATATAGAGCGTGCAGAGAACGTCGCCTTTTTTGACGGTGACGCCGTTGCGGACATGCATGCGCAAACCGACGGCGGGGTCGACCTGATCTTCTTTCGTCGCCCGCCCGGCGCCCAACAGCTGCGCCGCCATGCCGATATGAGCGGCGTGGATGGAAGTCACATATCCGTCCGTCTTGGCGAGAACATCTTGCCGACGCTTCACCGTCACCAGCTTTTCCATTCCGGCCAAAGTCACGTAAGAAGGCTCGCCCCCCAACAGCTGAAACATTTTCTGCAGGCGTTTCAGTCCTTCGCCGTCTTCAATATGCTTTTTCAGCATCGCGCGGGCCTCTTCTTCATTCTCGGCCAGCTTGCCCATCTGCAACATCTGCGCCCCCAGTAACATGCATACTTCATACAGCGGGTCTGTTTCCGCGATTCCTCCGGACAGCAGTTCCACTGCTTCCTGTACTTCCAACGCGTTACCGACCGCAAGTCCCAGCGGCTGATTCATATCCGTCACGACCGCTCTGACTTCCCGGCCGGCAAGTTTTCCGATATTGCACATCAGCCGCGCCAAAGCAAACGCTTCTTCCTTTGTACGCATGAATGCGCCGGTACCGGTTTTGACGTCCAGTATAATCGCATCGGAGCCGCTGGCCAGCTTCTTGGACATGATGGAACTGGCGATCAGCGGAATGGAACGAACGGTTGCCGTCACATCGCGCAGAGCATACATTTTCTTATCTGCCGGCACAAGATTGCCCGACTGCCCGATCACGCAGACGCCGTTTTCACGAACGATTTCTTTGAAGCGTTCCATTGACTGTTCGATCTTTGTGCCCGGTATGGACTCGAGCTTATCCAGTGTGCCGCCGGTATGACCAAGACCGCGGCCGCTCATTTTAGCGACGGTCCCTCCGCACGCGGCGACCAGCGGAGCGACGACAAGCGTCGTCGTGTCGCCGACGCCGCCGGTGCTGTGCTTGTCCAGTTTGACGCCCGGTAAATCGCTTAAATCAACGACATCGCCGGAATGCATCATGGCCAGGGTAAGCTCGGTCGCTTCCTGCGCATTCATGCCTTTCTGCAAAATGGCCATCAGCATGGCGGACATCTGATAATCCGGAATCGTACCGTTCACAAAATCGGTGACCATCGCCTGAATCTCTTCTTTGCTCAAGGCCTCCCCTTCGGCTTTCTTTTCAATAACATCCACAAATCGCATGATCAAATTCCTCTCTTTCTTAAATCAACATATTCATATTAGGGCGAAAGCATCGTCCGGGCAACTGTTCCCGCTTTCCGATCACGCGCCCAAACGGATAAGCGATTGCAAACAGAAAGCGGAAAATGCGCTATAATCGGGGCATGAAACAACATGACGTCAAGCCTCGCTATCGGATCGATCTGGATTTACTGCTGAAAATCACCGGGTGGCCGATTGATTATATCTTTCTTCTTTTGCGTCTGCCGAAAGAAGAACAGGAAATTTTGACTTTGAAAAACCCGAAATAGCTGCCCGATAAGGTCT
>CAUVBZ010000019.1:0-21171 GCA_963550455.1 uncultured Erysipelotrichaceae bacterium | reverse complement strand
AATCGCATCGTCCTTTTCCTCATACACAAAATAACTTTGAGTCGAGGCGATATACACAGACTTGCCCAGGGCCGCCTTTGAATGCGGAAAATCCTGCGCATACATCTCCCGATAAACGTGCGCTAAAAACGGCTCCAGCTTCGCTTTTGAAGACAGAACACCGATCAGCTTCCCGGCGTCATACACCTCATATACCGTCTGCGCTTCTGAACGCGTTGCCAAGATGCGCTGTGCGACGATGCTTTCTTCATTCTGCCGGCTTGCATAGATGGGATCCGCGTCCGCTTTGAAAAGACGCGGCAGACCGTAACCGAGAAAAATCGCGCCGAGCAGACAACTCGCCAAAATCAAAAACCGCTTCATCCGATATCCGCTCCATATCCGTGATCAATATTCATCAACGTATTGGTATCCGCTTCAAACATCAGCTTGATCGTCCGGGTCGCCCCGTTACGATGCTTGGCGACGTGAATCTCCAGCTCCTCCACACCCTGTCGGCGAATCTCCTCCCGTTTTTCTTCCGTCTCATAATAACTGCTGCGATATAACATCATGACAATATCGGCGTCCTGCTCGATGGCGCCGGATTCACGCAGATCGGACAACATCGGATGCTTATCCACCCGCTGTTCCACCGCTCTTGACAATTGCGAAAGCGCGAGCACCGGCACCTGCAGTTCGCGCGCCAGCGCCTTCAAAGAACGGGAGATGGCCGATACTTCCTGCTGCCGATTGATTTCCGAGCCGTCCGTCTGCGAGCCGGAAATCAATTGAATGTAATCGATCAAAACAAGCGAAAGACCATATTGCTGCTGCAGCCGCCGACATTTGGAAAAAATATCCGGAACCCGCGTGCCGGGCGTATCGTCGATAAAAATTTTATAGGTCTTCAATTGTGTCGCCGCCTCGTCCACCCGGTTCCACATGTCGCGATCGCTCAGATTTCCGGTTTTTAAAAGATCACCCGAAACCCGTGAGCGTGCCGACAACAAACGCATCGCCAGCTGTTCCCCGCTCATTTCCAAAGAAAAAACGGCGACGGCCTGCTGCGGCTGAAAAGCCGCGACGTTCAACGCCAGATTCAACGCCACCGCCGTCTTGCCCATGGACGGGCGCGCCGCCAGAACATCGAAATCTCCCCGCTGTAAACCGTGGGTCAGCCGATCCAATTCCGTAAATCCCGTGCGGATACCGGTCACTTCCGAATTGTTGTCGCTCATCTTGCGAATCTGTTCCATGACGTTGGACATCAGCTCCGGCGTTCCGCGGAACTCGCTCGTCCGCCGGTTTCGCGACACATCCAGAATGGATTTCTCCGCGGCGTCCAGATACGTATTGATATCCGGCTGGCCTTCCAATCCGGTCTTTGAAATTTCTTCCGCGGCCAGAATCATGCGCCGGATCAGCGCCTTATCCTGAATGATCTTGACGTAATCTTTCGTATTGGCGGAGGTAACCGCCGCATTGGACAATTGCGTCAGATAGGACAGTCCTCCGGCCCGATCCAGTTCTTCCTGATCTTGCAGGCGTGTCGAAGCCGTCGTCAGATCGACCGGCATGCCGTCCTGATACAGTGAAACCAGCGCATGATAAATGCGCTTGTTCGCCTCGACAAAAAAATCGTCTTCCATCAGCCCCTGCTCAATCGCCGTCTGCGCGGCATTGGGATAAACCAGCATCGTTCCCAATAAGCTCGCTTCCGCCTCCTGCGCACATGGCATCGCCCGCCTCGTCATACGTTACGCCTTTGTTCCTTTCACCTGCACATTGATCACGCCGATCACGCCCTTGTACAGCTCGACACGAACTTTCGTTACGCCAAGTCCGCCGATCGGATATTTATCGATGAATTTGCGCTTATCCAGATGAATCCCGTAACGACGCAGCTCTTCCACGATCTGCTTCGTGCTGACGGAGCCGAACACCTTTCCCTCTTTACCGCTGTTGACGGTAAAGGTGATCGTCATCTCTTCCAGCTTTTTCGCCAGCTTTTCCGCGGCGGCTTTCTCTTCGGCATCTTCACGCGCCGCTTCCGTTTTCTGCTTGTCCAGAATGGCAAGCGACGTCGGTGTGGAAGCGACCGCCAGCCCGCGAGCGATCAAAAAATTACGCCCATATCCGTCGGCGACTTCAACAATTTCTCCTTTTTTGCCGACTTTTTTCACATCACTTTTCAGAATGACTTTCATCGTTTTCTCCTTCCTTGAAATAAGCCTCGATCGTCTGCAGCAGTTCCGCCTGCAGTTCATCCAGATCACAGCGTTCTCTCTGCATGGCGGCCGCCGTCATGTGACCGCCCCCGTCCATCTTTTCCATGATAACCTGGACATTGACATGACCGTTGCTGCGGGCGGAAATCGCCGTTTCCCGATCCGTATCGTCGGCCAGCACGAAAGCCGCTTCAACATCGGCGATGCCTAAAATCGCATCCGCCACCTGCGACATCATCGACCGCGTCAAGGTCATTCCTTTTACCGGACAGACGACGATTCCGTGTTCATAGCGGCGGCTCATGGCGATCGCTTTCGACTTCATAAAAAATTCATCATACGAATCTTTCAGATACGAATCAACCTGACGAGGGTCGGCGCCGTCCTGCCGCAGTAAACTCGCCGCGTCAAACGTTCTCGCGCCGGTACGCGTATGAAACTGCATCGTGTCGATCATGATGCCGGCCAACATGATATTGGCGTCCAGGGCGGACAGCTCAATGCGATTGGATATGTATGGCAACAGCTCCACGATCAGTTCGCTGGCACTGGAAGCGCCCGCTTCAATATAGACGAAGACCGGCCGCACGCCCATCTCGGAAGAGCGCCGATGATGATCGATGATTGCGACCTGCTTCGCGCTTTCAAGCAATTTGGAGCCGTTGCTTTGTCTGGCCATGTGATGATCGACCATGATGACCAGCGTCTTGTCGCCCAGCTGGTTGATGGCTTCATTCTCCGTTACAAACCGCACTTCCTCGTTCAGCTCTTCATAATTCTCCGTCACGACGGCATTCAGCTTTTCCTCAATACCGCCGGTTTTGGCGATCAGCACGACCGGTTTATGCAGGGCGTTGGCGATATGCGCCGCTCCCAGCGCCGATCCCATGCAGTCAAAGTCCATATTCCGGTGCCCGCAGATAATGACATTGCTGCTGTGGGTGATCAATTCCCGCAGGGTATGCGCCATCACCCGCACGCGAACCCGCGAACGTTTTTCCGTCGCTTCCGAACTGCCGCCGAAATAAACGACATCTTCACCCGCTTTCTGTACGGCGACCTGATCGCCGCCGCGGTTTTGCGCCAGATCCATCAATTTGTTGACGGTGTCATCCAGCTCCTCATACGTCAGACGGCCGCGGGCAAACGCCATCGATAAGGTGATGGGCACATCCTGTTTCTGCGCCGCTTTACGCACTGTATTCAAAATGGAAAAATGATCGGCGGCCAGATCGGCAAAGATTTTCTCATTTAAAACCAGAAAGTAACTGTAGCTGTTGACGCGCTTGACCAGAATACCGTGTTCTTTGCAATACGCATAAAACGGAGTCCGTACCGCCTGCGCGATCGCCGTCGCCACATTGTCGTCTTCAAACTGCGTCGACTCTTCAAAGTTATCCAGCGACGCCATACCGATCACGGAGCGGCCTTCTTCCAGCTCGCGCCGGGCATAGTCCAAATCCGTAATATCGCGGAAAAACAGAACCGGCTCATCTTCTTTGCGGGCGACGGAATAAATGCGGTCGTCCAGCTGTACGGTCACCGTATCGCTGGAACCGTCGATCAGCGCTTCCGCTTCCGGAAGCCAGGAAAGCACCTTGATACCGATGCGGTTGATTCCCCGATCGGCAAACAACTGTGACATCCACGTGATGATATGCGCGTCGTCATAGAGAACCATGCCGGTCTGACTGAAGAGAAACGCATCCTGCGCGGCTGAGCCGACCGCTTCGCGAATCGAGGTTTTCTCCTCTTGCGAAAGCGCTTCGAAGCGATCAAACGACAGATACAGGATGATCACTTCCATAATGAGAATGACGCTCGTGCTTAAAATACCGCGGTCAAGACCGGCGCGGAAAATAAACAGCAGTAAAATCTGCACGACGACGGCGATTATGGCGAACCGCCTCATTTTATTCATCTTTTGTTGCATGGAAACTTCCTTTCATCAAGGCGCCGTGCAGGTCTCCGGCAATATAGAGAAAGCCGGCGATCACCATCACAATCGGCAAAATAAGACACAGTAACATCGCCACGGTTCCGGCCAGAAAACGCAGGCGCATGCGTAAGTAAACAGCCATCCCCAGCATAACGGCAAACCAGCCGAAGAAAAGCAGATAAAGATAACCGATCATGCCGAGCCCCTGTACCGCATATTCCAAAAAAAGGTTGGATATCGGATGTCCCAACGTCCATGCGTAGGCAAGATAGCCGCCTAAGGCAAGATAGCCGCTCCACTTCGGCGGAAAATAGTCCAAAAAAGGCGCGGCCTTCTCCACATCAAAATGCAGTCTCTTTAACATAAATCGCGACAGCACATGGGTGATATACCCTTGCAAGGCGCCGCCGACCACCGCGCTCACCAGCAGTGCCTCGGCGGCCATCTGCGCCAGATTGACCGTTTCTGGAATCGCCAGACCGACCTGCTCGGTGAACGTCTTCAGAATCCCTGTCAATTCCGCAATCTGCATGGGCATATCATAACCCAGCAGCGAGGCGATCACGATCAGATCCACGACATTGATCACAATGCCGATGAGTATGCACAAAACAATTCCTTTACGCTGCGGAACGTGGTCATGTATGCCCGCACCGTAGACGATACCCAGCAGAGATTCTGCGGCAACATAGAAAAGCATCAGCGGCGTCGCCAGCATAAAAGTCAGCAGGATTAAAGCCGCATAAACCGCCAGACTTGTTTTCCAGCCATATTTACTGCTGTAAAAGACCATCGGTAACGGCAGCAAAAATAAAAGATAATAAATCGGGACGCCGCCCAAAAACCGGTTGATCAGCAACAGAGCGCCCATAATGGCGATCATCATGGCGCCGTCTGTCATTCTGCGTACGCTCGAATGCATGTCTCCTCCATCTGCATACCTTGTCTGTTATTATACCATTATCGCCTGTCGCACAAGGAGGAACCATGGCAAAGATACTCTATTCCAAGGATGGTGAAGCGTGTTCGTTTCCCTGCCATTTTGAAATTTTTGAAGAAAACGGCGCCCGGTACTGCTCCTGTACAAGCTCTATTTATTGCCATCTGCAGATTCCCGATGACCGCCGTGAAGAAGCTGAAGCCGCGCTGAACGCCGTCACTCCCATCGCCGCGGGCCGCTATCAGCTGTCGCAGGGGGAAATCATCTACCGGACGATTCTGCCCTATGATGAAAACGGGGACAACATCGATCAGGAAGTTGCCGCCCGTCGCCATTTCATTGAAGACTTTATTGAAAATGAAGCGGAAATCCGCGCCATCGCCGAAATCTATAAGGGGGAAAGTCGGAAAACCGAGTTTTGTTAATTGCGATAAAATTCAGGATATGCATGACGATCCTGCCGTCGCAAGAAGAGGGTCAGTCCGATCGCCAGCAATAACAGTGACAATACGGCAATCCACGCTCCGAAGGAACCGACGCCGTCATACAAAAAACCGACAAGCGGCTGAATCATCGCATACAGCAGCGTCGTCACCAACACGCTGACGCCCAGAAGGCGGCCGCGATGCGAAGAGGGAATGCGGCGCGTCAGATACGGGTCGGCGGACAAGGTCAGGAAAATTTCACCCCACGTGAAAACGACGATCGCAAGACCGCTCGGCAGCGGCTTAGCGCCGCCGGCGACGAAAAGGACAAAGCCGGCAAATTCGCACAGCTGTCCCAGAATCATCTTGGACGGCTCATGCATATGCGCAAACCGCCGCGTAATCCAAGGCGTAAAGACAACGACGACAAGACAGTTGAGGGAGCTCATTGTTCCAAACAGAAACGCGCCCTGCTCGCCATGGAATTGAGCCAGATCAAGCGGCATCAAATACATATACTGGTTATAAACGGCGAAGCTCAAACCGCTGATCAATAAATACAGAAATAAGATCGGCTGTTTTTTCAAAACCATAAGCGTACTGCCCTGCGCCGGTTTTTCATACGTCTCTTCCTGCATGGAATCGGTATTTTTCACATTGCGCAGGCCGACGGCGATGATGATCGTGCTGGTTGCGATCGCAATCGCGTTGATCAGAAACAGAAGCGGCAGATGCTTTGCAAACAAAAGACCGCCGATCGTCGGCGCCATGATCAAGCCGATGTTATTGCCCAGGTAATTAAGCGAATAGGCGCGTTCGCGATCTTTCGAGGAGACCAGATCGGCAACCAGGGCGCCATAACTCGGCCCCTCCATGCCCTGCAGCAGACCGGCGATGATGAAAACCGTCAGCGCCGTAACATCCAGGGCGTGAAACGCGCAGAAGAGAAAGCCGGCGACGGAAATCGTATCGCAGACGATGATGATGTTTTTACGCGTAAAATGATCGGCAAGTTTGCCGCCGATCAAATTCATCGGAATTGCGGCCAGTCCCGCCGCCATGATCAGTATCGCGATCGTCGACGGCGCCATGTTCATCTTCACGCGCAAAATCAAAAGCATCATCGGCCAGACCATGGAGCCCATGGAAGTGACCAGCCGACCCAGAACGAGAATATAACTTTCTTTTTTTAAACCGTGATATTCTTGGAAAAGTTTCATGGCATTTATTCTACCATGCGTATTCTTTTATGCCTAACGATGAACGTGCCGATCGTTTCCGCCGCGCCAAAGTCAAAGCAAAATAAAAACCGGTTTTCAGCCGGTTTCCCCTTGTCAATCCGCAACGTACGGCAATAACGCCATCTGCCGCGCGCGCTTGATCGCGACGGCCAGCTTACGCTGGTATTTCGCGCACGTTCCCGTCACGCGGCGCGGGATGATCTTGCCGTTGGCCGAGATGAACTTCTTGAGCAATTCAACATCTTTGTAATCAATGTACTTGATGTTGTTCTTTGTAAAGTAGCAGACCTTACGGCCGCCCATTCTCTGTTTTTTGAAAGCCATCGTTTTCTCCTTGTTTCTTAGAAAGGCAGATCGTCGCTGGAAATGTCCAGCGTCGGACCTGTGTCAAACTCTGCATGCGGCGCTTCAGCCGCCGGTTCATTATAGGAATCGCCGATTCCCTCGTTATAGACCGGCGCGCTTTCGGCGCGATTGCTTGAAGCGCTGCGCGATTCAAGAAGCTGTACGTTGTCCGCACTGACGTCGGTTGTGTACACCTTCTGGCCGGCCTGGTTTGTATAACTGCCGGTCTGAATGGAACCCTCTACGCCGACCAGCGTCCCTTTGCGACCATAGCTTCCCAAAAAGTCCGCACTCTGACGCCAGGCAATACAGCTGATAAAATCTGCGGTCGGCTGATTGTTTTGCTGAGCGTTATTTCTGCTGCTGAAACGACGATCAACGGCCACGGTGAAACGCGCCATCGAAATCCCGGAAGGCGTCTTGCGCACTTCCACGTCTTTTGTCAGGCGTCCGACAAGAACCACACGGTTCAGGCCGCCCGCCATGTTTACTTCGCCTCCTGAACGGGAACTTCGTCCGTATTGATGATCATATGACGGACAATATCGCCGTTAATCCGCATCAGACGGTGCAATTCTTGTTCAACCGCCGCTTCCGCTTCGAAATTCATGACAACATAATAACCCTTTGTCATGTCGTCGATCGGATAGGCAAATTCCCGCATGCCCCATTCATCGGTCTTGTCGACCTTGCCGCCTTCACGGGTGATAATTTCACTCTGGGCGGCGATGAGAGCCTTGCGCTTTTCGTCTTCCACGTTCGCGTTGACGATATACATAACTTCGTACTTGCTCATCGGTATACCTCCTTCTGGTCTGTAACGGGCATTTCTGCCAAGGAGAAGGGACGCAGCATGTCCCTGCTCGCGTGGGAATTGTAGCAGATTCCGCACCGCTTGTAAATGCGCAACCGCTATTGCCCACGGCGAGAGACGGAAGTATCGCCCTTCTTTTTTAACAGCCTGAACAGCTGCAGGCCATGATAAGCCCCCGCCAGCCCCACCAGCATCAGCGCCAGCCAGCATAACGAAGAATAGACGAAACCGCCCAGCATGACCTCCACGCTCGTATGATGAATTTCCGCATAGTCGGACAAATTCTTCGACAGCAGTGAAAATACGACAATCACCGCAATATCCGCCGTCAAAAGAAATGCCGCTTCTTTTGCCTTGCTCATGTTCCCGCTCCCGTTTTCACTTTCGACCATACCATGAATGCGGACGGCCCGACAATTCTCTCACGCGCTTTTTCATAAAACCTTCACGTCAATGCTTGCTGCGAATCTGTCCGACCCGTTTAATCGCAATGGAAATGGTGCCGTCCGGATGATGAACAAATTCAAGAAGATCGGTTTTCTGAAAGTACTCCGTCGGGAAGGCAATCTCGATGCCGGTATCCGTCACCAATTTCTGCCGGCGGCTCCACCGCTTCACTTCGCCGGGCTCGATCGCGGCTTCTTCCGGAAGGCTTTCCCGCCTTGCCTTTTGCAGAAATGCCGCCTGTTCCGCGGGCTGGCGGGCAAACACTTCCTGCGCCACCTTGGCCATTGAAACCGTCCCGTCATTTTCCGCCTGTGTGCGGACGGCCTGTTTGATCTTTGCGACAACCTGTCCCTGGCCGCCGTTTTCCGGTTCACTGATTTCCCGCGCGATTTCTTCCATTTCCGCCAACACCTGCCGGCCGGTCTTTTCTTTTGTACACGCCAGCAGAAGACGGCTGACAACTTCATCTTCATTATCCGCCAGCCGGATTTCCATATTCAGCAGATTGACATATGCAAACAAAGACAGACGCTTATTCACGGCCGGCATGGTCAGCCCCGTCCGCAGTGTATTGCAGATGCCCTTTTCCGTTTGCTCCGTATGATGCAATAGAGCCGTCTGCTCTTCCAGCAACACCACCCCCAGATACGGCACGCCGTCCTGCTGGTAATCGACGACAAGGGCGTCATAGGAAAGAGCATGTTCCTTGCCGTACGCCTTTACGTCGTCCAGCAGATTCCAGGAAAGCTCTTCGAATGAAATCTGTTTTTGGAAATAACCCCTGATCATTTTTTCAACGCGGCCGGTTTCAAGAAACGTTCCCTTTGCGATGACCGTGCTGTGATGCATACGACGAATCTGCCGCAGGACATAGCCTTCCAGAAACGGGTCATCCAGATTCAAAACCGCATCCGAGCGGATCGCCTGTCCGTGCGCATAATCCAACAGATGCAGAATCGCCTTGATCACGATCAAGCCCGAATTTGTTTCCAGGATGATTTCTTCTTCCATAAGCCGTTCTCCCGCCTGTCGTTTTATTATAGCGAAAATGTGCGGCAATGCTTATACTGATGAAAAGGAGAAAAAATCCATGCACATTCGTGTTGACTCATCCGTTTTGGAACACGGTATCCGCGCCGTCGTGGTCGGCATTGCGCACAACATCGATCCGCACGCGGCGATGCCGGCGACGCTGGAAAATAAACTCGCCGCTCTTGAGCAAAGCGTGCTGGCCGGAGAAAAAGATTCTATCGAAATCGACCCCATTACGGAAGGCTATCGCGAGCTGATTGCCTCCTGTGCGCGCAGTATCAAGAAGAACCCGCCGACCGTGCCGGACTTTGTAAGCAGTATCAAGCACCGCGGATCCATTCCCCGCATATCCACCGTCGTGGACATCTATAACATGGAAACCCTGCGCTCTTTCCTTGCCATCGGCGGACATGACGCCGATCAGATTCACGGCACATTGACCTTCACCATCAGTCAGCGCGAAGACACCTTCACGTCGATCGGAGGTAAAACCAAGCGGGTTGCGCCGACCGACTATTGTTATCGTGACGATCGCGGCGTGATCGCCTGGCTCAGTACACGCGACAGCACGTTTTACAAAATCGGCGACGATACGAAAAATGCTCTCTTCGTCATTGCCGGAAACAGCCGTACCGATTCCGCCTATCGACTGGAAGCGCTGAATCAGATCAAAGCCGATTTATCCCTCTGCATGCCGGCGATGGAATTTGAAACCCTGGTTGTCGAAACCGGTGAAACCGCCGTTTTACGTTAAGAAACAAAGAAAAATAGGCATGTGCTGTGATGATCATGCCGGGCATGAAATGTGTAATTTAAAAATGCGGCCGCCCTTGTCGTCAAAGGGCGGCTTTTTTATTTTTGATCGGTAAATTGTTTCATAAACGCTTCGATATGCATGCATGCTTCGCGGAGACGTTCCAGCGAATAAGCATAAGAAATCCGGACGAATCCTTCGCCCGCCGGGCCAAACGCGTTTCCCGGTATACAGCAGACGTGCGCCTCTTTCAAAAGCCTTGTGGCGAAAGTAAAGCTGTCCAGACCCGTCGAGGTGATATTGGCAAAAACATAGAAGGCGCCCTCCGGCATCGCCGTACGCAAGCCCATCTGATTCAGACGATTGACCAGATAGTGCCGCCGCCCCTTGAACGCCAGGACATGTTCTTCAATATCGCGGTCCGAACGGGCGCTGATCGCTTCGATGGCCGCAAACTGCGCCGGAGTCGCCGGCCCCATGGCCGAATATTGATGAATGGCGTTCATGGCCGTGATTACCGGCTCCTGCGCCAGCGCAAAACCGAGCCGCCAGCCCGTCATCGACCATGCCTTTGAAAAGCCGTTGATGATGATCAGCTGTTCGCCGAGTTCCTTACGAAATTGCGCCAGCGAGCAGGCGGGAGCGTCATACGTCAGTTCCAGATAAATCTCATCGCATAAAGCGACAATGTGATGCTGCCGTAAAAGCGGAACGATTTCCGCATAATCCGCATAGGTCATGATTCCGCCCGTCGGATTGGACGGATAGTTTAAGATGATCATCTTCGTTTTGGCGGTGATCAAAGGCTGCAGGTTTTTCCGCGTCACCTTGAAACCTTCCGCCTCTTTCAAAGGAAGATAGACCGGCACGCCGCCGGCCATCCTGACCAGCGGTTCATAAGCCACATAGCCCGGATCCGGCACGATGACCTCGTCCCCTTCCGTCAAGGTCACCCGCAAAGCCAGATCCAGCGCCTCGCTGCCGCCGACGGAAACCAATATCTGCTCGGGCGTATAACCGCCGATACCGAAGCGGCGACGATAATAGGCCGCAATTCCCCGACGCAGCTGCAACAGGCCGCGGGTCGGCGGATAATACGTTCTTCCCTTTTCAATCGCGTAGATTCCTTCTTCGCGCACATGCCACGGCGTCGGAAAATCCGGCTCGCCGACGGAGAGCGAAATGACGTTCGGCGTCTCATTGGCCAGATCAAAAAACTTCCACAGCAGCGACGGTTTCAACTGCTGCACGCGCTGATTCAAAACGGTGCTCATGGCTCGACCAGCTGCCGTTCGTCCTGCAGTTCCTCCTGCTCCATCAAAATGCCTTCCACCTTGTATTTCTTTAACAGAAAGCTGGTGGCCGTGGAAATGACGCCGTCGATCGGCGCCAGCTTCTGCCCCACAAAGTCGGCGATTTCCCGCATCGTCCGACCCTGCAGAAAAACCATAAATTCACTGCGGCCGCTCATCAGATACACCGACGACACTTCTTCAAAGCGGGCGATCTTGTCCGCAATCTGATCATAACCGACGTCGCGCTGCGGTTTTGCGCTGACCTCGATGATCGCCGAAACATGTTCACTGGCCGTCTTGTCCCAGTTGATCACCGTATGATAGCCGCCGATCACCTTCTCTTTCTCCAAACGCGCCACTTCAATGCGAACCGCGTCCGCATCTTCATTCAATACCGCCGCCAGGTCGTCCAGGGCAATGCGCGGATTGTTTTCCAAGGTCTTCAATAACATCACGTCGTCCATATCTCACCTCCGGATATACCGCTTATTATCCACCGTTTCCCTTCCGCTCCGCAAGAAAAAGGAGCGAACCGCTCCTCTCAATATACCCCGTGCAGCTTCGACATATGCGACTTGCAATACGGACAGATATCTTTTTCTATGTTGACATGACCGCCGCACTTTGAACAAGTACAGCTCGGCAGATAGAAATAACCCCGCACCGCATGCTCGTCTTTCCGCGTGTCATGAATCCAATGCGGGATGCTGTCTTTCATCGCCGCCACAACCGATTCACCTTTTTTGATTTTAATTCCCATTTCTTTTTCGCTCAGTCCTCCGCTTTCAACTCAAAGATCATATCGCGCAGTTCCGCCGCCCTCTCAAAATCCAGACTTTGAGCGGCCGCCTGCATCTCCTGCTGCAGATCCTGTAGCAGCGTCTTCTTATCTTTCTTAGATATCTTCGCCTTTTTGGCCAGATACTTCGCCGCCATCGCCTTGGTCTCACGACCTCGAATTGCCTCTTCGACCGGCTTCACGACCGTCGTCGGCGTAACGCCGTGTTCCGCATTATAAGCCGCCTGCACGTCACGGCGATGAGCGGTTTTACGGATTGCGGCCTGCACGGAGTCCGTCATGACGTCACCATACATATACACTTCGCCATGCGCATTGCGCGCCGCCCGGCCGATCGTCTGCACTAAAGAACGCTCCGAGCGCAGAAACCCTTCTTTATCTGCATCCAGAATGCAAACCAGCGACACCTCGGGAATATCCAGCCCTTCCCGCAGCAGGTTGATGCCGACCAGCACATCCACCTTGCCGGTACGCAGATCATGGATGACCTGCGAACGTTCCAGCGTTTTCGTTTCGTGATGCAGATAAGCGACCTTATAGTTCCGCTCCTTAAGATACGCGCACAGATCTTCCGCCATCTGTACCGTCAGCGTCGTGATCAGCACCCGCTCATTTTGCGCGATTCTCTGATCTAACGCGACACAGATTGCGTCCACCTGCCCATGCGTCGGAAAGACCGTGATCTGCGGATCCAAAAGCCCGGTCGGACGGATAATCTGTTCCGTTACGTGATGATGGACGTGTTCCAGTTCATAGTCGCCCGGCGTCGCCGAACAATAGATGACCTGATTGGTCATCGCTTCAAATTCCGCAAACCGCATCGGCCTGTTTTCCAAAGCCGAGGGCAGGCGGAAACCGTATTCAACCAATACTTCCTTACGCTGGCGGTCACCGTTGTACATGCCTCTGATCTGCGGCAATGAGACGTGCGACTCATCCACAAACAATAAAAAATCGTCGGGGAAATAATCAAACAGGTTATAGGGACGCTGGCCGGGAACGCGGCCGTCGATATGCATGCTATAGTTTTCAATCCCCGAACAGTATCCGTTTTCACGCAACGCTTCCAGGTCGAAGCGCGTCCGCTGTTCCAGCCGCTCCGCTTCCAGCGGTTTATCCTGCTCGCGAAAATAGCGCAGTCTCTCTTCCAGCTCCGCCTCGATGGCGTCGCAAGCCCGCATCATCGTCTCTTTACTGCGGACATAGCCGCCGGCCGGAAAAATATTGTAAAACTGATAGCCCTGCTGTGTTTTGCCTGTTAACGGATCGACTTCCGTAATCCGCTCCACTTCATCGCCGAACATCTCGATGCGGATATTGAACGCGTCGGTATAGCTGGGCGTAATTTCCAGAACGTCACCGCGCACTCGAATCGTGCCGCGGGAAGGATCGATATCGTTCCGCCGATATTGCAGACCGACTAACCGCCGCAGCAACGTGTCGCGCTCCACGCGCTCTCCCGTCCGAATCGTAAAGAACATATCCTTATACTGTCTGGGATCGCTGGCCGCATAAATGCAGGCGACCGAAGCGACCACGATGGTGTCGCGTCGTTCCAGAAGCGAATTGAGCGTCGATTCACGGAACATGTCCAGTTCTTCATTGATCGCCGCCGTCTTTTCGATATACATATCGCTTTTCGGCATATACGCTTCCGGCTGATAGTAATCGAAGTTGGAGACAAAATATTCGACGCGATTATGCGGAAAAAGCTCCTTGAACTCGGAATAAAGCTGTCCGGCCAGCGTTTTATTGTGCGAAAAAACCAGGGTCGGCCGCTGTACGCGGGCGATGACATTGGCCATCGTAAATGTTTTTCCCGTCCCGGTCGCTCCCTCCAGCACCTGCTCTTTTTTACCGGCCGCAAGACCGTTTACCAGAGCGTCGATCGCCTGCGGCTGATCACCCATGGGATGAAAGGGCGATACCAGCTCAAAAGCCCGCTCATTGTCCATGCAAGACCTCGATTCCCTTTATTTTCTGCGTATCCAGAGCCGCGTCCGTCGACCAGCGCCGGATGACTTCCGCGATCAGCGCGTCCATCGCCGTCTTGTTCAGCACATCTTTCGTCTCCAATTTGCAATCGGCCGCAAAAAGCGCCAGCGCATCGCGGGTGGAAGAATCAAAATAGCCGTCGCTTCGATCGACCTCGTATCCCAGAAACTGCAGAAACTGCTGCATCTCCGCAACCGGAGAACCGACGCTGTCGTAAGCATAAGACTCATCTTCTTTTAAAACCGTGTATGGCATATTCAGCACATCCGCCAGCTGTACTTCAATATCCGGCGTAATGCCGGTGCCGTTAATCCATACGCCCTGCGAACTTGTCCACTTCGAATTGGTATATTTGACGGCGCTCCCGTCATCAAAGTACTTGGTGACCTGTACCGTACCTTTTCCGTATGTCGTCGTCCCGACAATCGTGACGTCTTCCCGCCCTTCTTTCATGGCCAGGGTGAACGCTTCGGCCGCGCTGGCCGTATTGCCGTTGACTAAAAGTACGATCGGGCCGATGCCTTCAATTTGCGCGCCGGTCGTCTTCATCTTTGTTGAAGAGCCGTCGCTGTAGGCACGGATCAGAAACACCCGGTCTTTGTCCAGAAAGCAGTCCACGACGCCCTGCAGCGCTTCCAGATAGCCGCCGCCGTCATCGCGCAGGTCGATGAGCAGTTTGTGCACTCCCTGTGCCTGAAAGGTTTCCAAAGCCTTGCGCACTTCGGCCGCGGTCGTATTGCCGAACTGCAGGATATGCAGGTAGCCGACAGCGTCGTCCACTACGCCGCTCTCCACCGTCGAGGAGACTTCCGCCCGCTTCAGTTTCAAGGTCAACGTTTTCCCGTCCCGCAGAAAGTCGATCGTGACCGTGGTTCCCTCTTCGCCCTGAACCAGGGCGCGGATTTCCTGCGCATTGAGCGCATCGACGACTTTACCGTCGACGGCATGAATGATATCGCCCGCCTGTACGCCAGCCTTTTCCGCCGGTGAATCGGGCATGATGGCCGTGATGATATGCAGACCGTCGTCCGTAGAGCGATACTGAACGCCGATGCCGACAAAATTGCGATTGATCGACTGCGTAAACGTCTGAATTTCCTCTTCCGTCATATAAGCCGTATGGGCGTCTTCCGTATTCGTCGTCATCCCGATCAGAGCCTGATCTAAAAGACGCTGACGGACATTCGGAATATCCGCGGCAAAAAACCAGTCTTCGGACATGATCTGCATGACTTCCTGATATTTTTGAGCGTTATCCCCTTTCGCCGTCAGGTTCAACAGCTCTTGCGCGCGGGAAAAAAGGGGAATATGTAAAACTCCGCCGACCGCCATGCCCAGCGTAAACACCAACGCCAGACAGAGACCGAGCCGGACACGATGAAGCCAGCGATTTCGTCTATCTTCCTTTTTCTGCATCGTCTTACTCCGCTTTCTTATTGTAGTACAAAAATGCAGCACCGCTGTGCTGCATCCTCATGCGCCGAAAACCATTTCCGGTTTCATGCGGCAAGGCGCCCCGATGCCGTTTTCACACAAGCGATTCAACGCCGCCCCGCCCCAGCCGCAGCCGAAGGCCAGATCGCCGTTCCAGCTCTGCGCATAGCTCGACAGGGAACCGTTTCCCAGAAAAAACACCTCGATATGACAATGAGGACCCGTACTGTTGCCGGAAGAACCTTCTTTGGCGATTTCCTGCCCGGCCGTCACGATCGTTCCCGTGGCGATCGGCGTGCCCTTCAATAAATGCAGATATTTGACGGCATAGAGAGCGCCGTTGATGCTGGTCAGCAGATACACCTGATTGCCGCCGCCCCACGAGCCGCCCTGTCCGCTTCCGCAGCCGTCGCCCAGATGGCCATATTCACAACCGTCGGTTGATTTCAGAACGACGCCGTTGCCGACCGCGACGACGGACGAACCGAGCGGGCCGGAAAAATCCGCGCCCAGATGCGTGCCGCCCGGGCTTCCGTCCCAGTTTCGATAATGCCACGTCCCCGCATATTGGTTGACGCTGACGCCCGGCACAGGATACGTCCAGCCAAGGGAAGGCGCGACCTGATTTAAGGCGCTGGCCAGCTGCTGCATCTGTTTCTGAATTTCCGCGATGTTCCCGGCGATGCGGTTGCCCTGCGCTTCCAGCTCAACCTGCTGCTGCTTCATGGCTTCTTCAGCCTGCTGGGCGGCATATTTATAAGCCAGGATGGTATTCTGCTTATCGACGACCTGCTGGCGGTCAAGGGCAAGCGATTCTTTGTCTTCCTCGATCTTCGCCTTGTCCGCGTTCATCTGCTCGATCTGATCGGCCAGGCCGGCCATGATCTTTTCATCGTACTCCGCGATGACGTTCAAACCGCCGGCAATCCGCAAAAGATCGGTAAAAGTCTGCGCCCCCATGATCACGTCCAGGTATTTGTTCAGGCGCATCGTCTCCTGCTGTTTGACCATACGTGCTTTCAGTTTCTCTTCCGCCGCATCGATCTCCGCCTGGTCGGCGTCAATCTTGGTCTGCAGTGTCTCAATCTCTTTTTCCTTGACCGCGATCTGTCCGTTCAGATCGGCGATCTGTTCGTTCAGCGCGTCCGCCTGAATCTGAAAGTTACGTACCTTTTCCGCATACTTTAAAATGTTGTCGCGGATGGATGCGATCTGCTCGCGGATATCGGCCAGCTGCTGCTGTAAGGAGGCGGAACCCTGCGACTGATATTGCATGAAGGCCTGACAGCTCTGCTTATCTTCCGGCGAAACCGCCTTGCCGGTTGTACAGAAATCCATCCAGTAGGCGGTGTCGGAAAAATTTTCTCCTTCGGCTTTTACCGTCGGCGCGCTTATGCTGATCAATAGAGTGAGCGCCGTCAGGCTTTTCCATATTTTCTTTTTCATCACCGCTTCCACCGCAGATAGCGCGTTACGGAGAAGAAGGCGCCCAACAATCCAACCACCATACCGATGAGCAGCAAGGTCAGATTCATGCGCAGTATGAACGGGTGCGGCGGCAATAAGGTAAACATACGCGATACGATAAAGCCGCCCGTCCAAGTATAGAGATGGCGATAGCCGTAATAGGTCGCCGCCATCGGAATCAAGGCGCCGAAAGCGCCGATCAGAATTCCCTCCACCAGAAAGGGAGAGCGGATAAAGCTGTTTTTGGCGCCGACATTCCGCATGATGGCGATTTCGTCCGCCCGCGCCAGAATCGTCAATTTAATCGTGTTGGAGATCAACGCCACCGCCAACACCGAAAGGGCGATCGCTAAAATGCCGCCGCCATAGCGGACAACCCGCAGCAGGCTGATCAGACGGGTGGCGCTTGTGCCCCCGAAGCTGACCGTATAAACGCCGGGAATCTGCGTAATCTGATTGGCGACTTCTTCCAGCTTCGTCCCGTCGCTGACTTCGACATAATAGGCGTCATGGAAAGGGTTGTCATCCTGCGCAAACGGAGCGAACAGGCGGCGGGCGTCTTCATCCTGAAAACTGTCGAAATAATATTTCAGCTCGTCCGCCTTTGACGAGAACCGAACCGAGACGACGTCGGGAATGCTTTGAATCGCCAAAGCGATCGCATCTTCCTGCTCGGCCGCTTCATGATCGTAATCAACCATCACCGCAATCTGTACCGACTGTTCCAGCCCCTGGGTAAACTCACGTACGTTCAAAGAAAACACCAGGAATAAAGAGACGATCAGCAGAGTGATCGTGACGGCGACGGAGGCGGAAAAGCTCATCGCGCCATGGCGAAAAACGCCATGGAATCCCTCTTTCAAAGGGCGGAAAAATTTACTGATCATGTTGCGCGTATCCTCCGTTTTCAAGATCGGCCGTAATATGTCCATGTTCCAGAACAATGGTGCGCTTGCGATGTTTGTTCACGATCGCCATATCATGTGTCACCATGAGAATGGTTGTGCCGTATTCACGGTTGATCTTCTTCAATAAAGCCATGATGCCGTCCGACATTCCCGGATCCAGGTTGCCGGTGGGCTCGTCGGCGATCAATACCTTGGGCCGATTGGCGATGGCGCGGGCGATGGCCACGCGCTGCTGCTGGCCGCCGGAAAGCTCATGCGGAAAAGAATTGCCTTTATCATCCAGTCCGACCATATTCATGACTTCCCGCACGCGGCGGCGAATCAATTCCTTGCGCATATCGATGACTTCCAGCGCATAGGCGATATTTTCAAATACCGTCTTGGACGGCAGCAGACGGAAATCCTGAAAAACGACGCCGATATTCCGGCGATAGATCGGCACCTTTCGATGCGCCAGTCCGCCGACGTCGATACCGACAACTTCGACTTTTCCCTTGGTCGGAACCTCTTCACCGTCAAGCAGTTTGATCAGCGTCGACTTTCCGGAGCCGGTCGGGCCGATGATGTAGACAAATTCCTCCTGCCTGACGTGCAGGTTGATGTCGTAAAGTGCGTTTACACCATTTTTATAGCGTTTAAAAACGTGCGTACATTCAATCATGCAAAACAACCTCCTGCTAAATTACCGTATATGTCCAGCCCTGCCCGTGCATATCCGAAACGTCGGTCGTTACGACAAAGGCGCGCGGATCATGCCTGCGGATGATATCCAACAGTTTACCGTATTGCTGGTTATCGACAATAATCAGCAACATTTTATTCTCATTGCGCAGAAAACCGCCGACCGTATCCACAATCGTCGCACTGCGGTTGAGCGTATGCGTCACATCGTCCGTAATGCTGTCCCAGGCGGGCGAAATCACTTCAATCTGTTTTCCGCGAGCGCCTTCGCCGATCGACAGCATGCGGTTGACGGCATAGGAAGATGAAAATACGGAAATCAGGCCGATCAGAACCGCACTGAGCCCGTAGGTATACAGTCCCAGAAACACCGTCAGGCCGTCGACGATCATGATCAGGGTTCCGATGCGCACCTGCGTCAATTTATGAATAATCAAAGGCGGCACATCCATTCCGCCCGTCGAGGCGCCGGTACGAATGACAATCCCCACTCCGGCTCCGCCGAGCAGGCCGCCGTAAAAGGAAGCCAACACCGGCGAAATTTCCGGCACGCTGATAAAGCGGGCGATCAGAATATTGAAAACCGGATACAGCAGAGACGATACCGCCGTCTTAATGAAAAAATCACGTCCCAGCACAATTGCGCCGATTGCCAGCAGAATGACGGTCAGCGCGTTCGCCATCCACGTCGTATCGATTCCCGTGATCGGGAAAAGCGCCACCGAAACGCCGGCCACCCCGCCGGAAAGAACATGATACGGCAATAAAAACATCTCCACCGACAGACACAGCAAAAAGGTTCCGAAAACGACGCTGACACCGTCCCGTACAAAACGGAGATTTTCTTTTTTCTCAACGATCCCCATGCGCTAGATTATAGCATGCGAAAACGATGGCGTATAATAACACCTGTGAAACGAAATCGATGGCCATGGGGAATTGTCTTCTTATACTGTCTGCTGATCTTCAAAAACTCGCTGCAGCCGGCCGCCGCCTCGGAAAAGACGAGTCTGACGGCGCTCGGGCACATCCTGCCTTTTTTAAAGTACGTCGGTTTATCGGTTCGTGACCCGCAGCTGTTTCATTTCTATATGCGCAAGCTGGCACACGTAACGGAATTTGCCGGCCTCGGCTTTCTGGTGTGGGCCGCTTCATCTTTTAAATCGCTGACGCGGTATAGACGACGGGATTGTCTGCTGTTTTTCTTTTTAATTCCCTGCCTTGATGAAACCATACAGCTTTTCATTCCCGGGCGTACGGGTGCTTTCAGCGACGTTCTGATCGACGGCGCCGGTTTTCTGTTCGGTGTTTTTCTGACCGCCTTTCTTTTTTTCTTAACGCGTTCTTTATATGCTCTGTGCTACGATAGCGCCAGAAAGTGAGAAAGAAAACTGATGAAAGTGAAAAGCTTTGCCCTTGTGGCACTCTGTCTCTTGTTAACCGCCTGCGGGGCGAAAACGGATACGAAACCTTCGGCGACAACGCCGTCTGAAAATGAAAGCGTACCGGCCGAACAGGCCAGAATGGGCGGTCCGCAGACATTTAAACCGGCGGACTTCACGTGGAAGGCGCAAGATTCCTACACGTTCCCTTATCTTGGCGTCACGCTGAATTTTTCCAAGGAATTGCAGGAAAAGATGGCGGATAAATCCATGGCCATGCTGGATGATGAAATGCCGGACGCGGACGGAAAACTGCGCTATGCACTGTTTTCCTGGAATGCTTTGACTAAGGAACAGATTGATACGGAAGTAGACAAAATGGGCAACGGCTATATGGATTGGCTCAGCAGTCTGAAACGTGTCGGTACTTTCGGTATGTATAAAGCGGAGATGACAGAAAAAGAAATCGCCGAAATTACCCGCTTATCGACAAATAAAAAAGTCGGTGAAACAAGCGACGGCAAGTATGTATATTATCAAAGTTATGATGATGCCGATATGCTGTTTCCGGAAGTGACCTATTTCGAGCATGAGGAAATGCCTGAAAATGGCTATGCCTTTACGGAAAAAGGTGGTCAGAATGAGACGTCCGCTTCCTCGATCGCACCGTTTTCAACTCACACGATTGACGGCAAAAGCTTTACGCAGGACGATCTGAAAAAATACAAGCTGACGATGGTCAATGTCTTCGCGACGTGGTGCACGGCATGCGTGCAGGAACTGCCGGATTTACAGAAACTACATGATGAAATGGCGGATAAAGGAGTTAATGTCATCGGTGTCGTAACGGATACTTATGATGATAACGGCGAAAACAAGGAGGCCATCGCTTTGGCGCAGAAGATTGCCGAAAAGACGCATGTCACCTATCCGTTCCTGATTCCGGACGCAACCTACTTCAATGGCCGCACGCAGGGTATTCAGGCTTTGCCGGAGACCTTCTTCGTCGATCAGGACGGAAACATTGTCGGTGATACATACAGCGGCTCCCATTCTTTAGAAG
>CAUVBZ010000018.1:0-22522 GCA_963550455.1 uncultured Erysipelotrichaceae bacterium | reverse complement strand
GACGAAAAAACGACGGTCAATATAAAAATTTATACTATAAAAAATTAGATCATTTTCGAATCGGATGTAATTCAATAAAGAGATGCCGATGGAGGACTTTATAAAAAACAAAGCGAGGTTTCGGTAAGAACCCCCGCTTGGATAAAGTACGATATTTTAACTATTGATTTTACAGTGCGGCCGCAACCGCGTCTTTGACGACGCCCATGTCGACCGTCGGCTCGAAGCGGGCGATGACTCGCCCGTTGCGATCAATCAGGAATTTTGTGAAATTCCATTTGATATACGCCTTTTCCTTGAACACCTTGTTGTTTCGCTCCGCAAATTTATTCAGAGCGGCATTTTTCAAGCCCTTGCCGAAACCGGCAAAAGGTTTTTCAGTCGCCAGGAAAACAAAGAGCGGATCGGCTGTTTCACCATTGACGTCAATCTTTGCAAACTGCGGGAAATCGGTACCGAATTTTATGGTGCAGAAAGTGTGGATTTCATCATCGCTGCCCGGCGCCTGATCGGCGAACTGATTGCAGGGAAAGTCGAGAATCGTGAATCCCCGCCCTTTCATTTCCTTATACATCGCCTCCAGCGGTTCGTAATGCGGCGTAAAACCGCACTCGGTGGCGGTATTGACGATCAACAGCACCTGGCCTTTATAGGCGGACAGACTGACCATTTTTCCCTGCTGGTCTTTTACGGTGAAATCATAGACGGTTTTCATTTTGCTTTTTCTCCTTCGTTTTTAACACTTCATATAGCAGAGCGTACAGCTTGCGCGCTTTATCAGGCGATAAAGCGATACAGCCGGCCGCTTTTTGCGGGATATTCTTTGCTTTTTCCTGCAAGGCTTTTCCTTTGCGGGTAAGCAAGATCATGACGATTCGTTCATCCCTGCGATCTCGCTTTCGCTCCACATAGCCTTCGCGCTCCATTTTTTTCAACAGAGGCGAGAGCGTTCCGTTATCCAGCAGCAGGCGCTCGCCGATGTGTGAAACGGGGACGCCGTCTTTTTCCCAAAGGACCAGCAGGACGAGATATTGCGTATACGTCAATCCCAACGGTTTCAACAATGGCGCATAGAGACCGGTGACGCTTCTTGCGGCGGCATAGAGCGGAAAGCAAAGCTGATTGCCGAGCTTCATCCGCTCGCGTTCTTCATCATTCATGCATTCCTCTTTCCGATATATTTTGTACAAATAGATTTTATCAAATATATATGCGATTGCAAAACTTTCGCCAAAAAGTTTCAAGCGGGGAAATACAAGATCGCTTAACGCGGCGGCCTGAAACAAAAATGAAAGGGAATTGCGATCCGCGTGTAAAACTTTCCGAAATACGGCGGGCAATGTTGAATTGCAGTAAAGGCGTTTCCTATAATGTGAATATTATACAAGGAGGAAAGGAAATGAAAAAAGCAGTCTATGGCGGTCTGGCAGCCGTTTTATGTCTGGCTCTGGGCGCGTGCGGCAGCGCATCCGGCGGCAACGATGAAAAAGCATTTAAAATAGGCGGTTGTGGCCCTTTATCCGGCAATAACGCCGTCTATGGAGAAGCGGTCAAAAACGGCGCGCAGATTGCGGTGGATGAAGTGAACGCCGAAGGTGAAGTCAGGTTGGATTTCCGTTATGAAGACGACCAGGCCGATACCGAGGCGGCGGTCAACGCCTACAATACGCTGGCCGACTGGGGCATGCAGGCTTCAATCGGCGCGACGACGTCCGGAAGCGGACAGGCGATTTCTCCCTTGTATGCAAAGGATCATATCTTCGCCATTACACCGTCCGGCTCTTCGCTGGGCGTCATCTATCGAGATGCGCAAAACGCGAAAGACCCTTACGGCAATGTCTTTCAGATGTGTTTTACCGATCCCAACCAGGGTGTCGCTTCAGCGGATTATTTATCCTTACATCCGGAACTTGGGACCAAGATTGCGATCATCTACCGCAATGACGATAACTATTCGTCGGGCGTTTACGCAACCTTCATGCAGGAGGCGGAATCGAAAAATCTGGACATTGTTTATGAAGGCACCTTTACCAAGGACACGACCGATTTCTCGGTGCAGGTTCAACAGGCGCAGGCGGCCGGCGCGGATATTGTCTTCCTTCCCATTTACTACCAGCCGGCTTCTTTGATTCTACAGACGGCGAAAAGCCTGGCGTATACGCCGACCTTTTTCGGCTGTGACGGGATGGACGGCATCCTGACGCAGGAAAATTTTGACACAAGCCTTGCCGAAGGCTTATACATGCTGACGCCGTTCTCCGCCGACGCCCAGGACGAAGCGACCCGCCGTTTCGTACAGACGTACAAAGAAAAATACGGCGAAGTGCCGAATCAGTTTGCGGCCGACGCATATGACGCCATTCATGCCCTTGCGCAGGCTCTGCGCGATGCGAAAGTTTCCGCCGATGACGATGCGGGCGTCATCAACGAGGCGCTGATTCAACAATTCACGACGATGACCTTTCAGGGCATTACGGGAACCGGCGATATCACCTGGAACGCCGACGGCGAAGTTTCCAAGGGCCCGCGCGCGGTGGTGATCAAAGACGGCGTCTATATCAACGCGGAATAAGCGATGAACAGATGTCTGCATAAGAGACGTTTATCCGCCGATACGAGAAAGGAAGATAGGATATGAGCTTTTTAACCTATCTGATAAACGGTTTGAGCCTGGGCAGTGTGTATGCTTTGATCGCCTTGGGTTATTCCATGGTCTACGGCATTGCACGCATGTTGAATTTCGCCCATGGCGACATCATCATGATCGGCGCCTATACGGCTTTTTCCGTTGTCGCCGCCGCGGGCATGCCGGCTCCTTTGGGTATTCTGTCCGCCGTTTTAGCGTGTACGATTTTAGGCGTGCTGATTGAGCGGCTCGCCTATCGCCCCCTGCGCTTTGCGCCCGGCCTGGCGGTTTTGATTACGGCGATCGGCGTTTCCTATTTTCTGCAAAATGCCGCCCAGAATATCTGGGGCGCAGATTCAAAATTTTTCCCGCAGAACTTTTTTCCGACCGGCGTCATCCGGCTCGGCGCTTTTCAGATTTCCTGTCTCTCCCTGATCACGATTGCCGTATGCATGGCGATCATGCTGTCCGTATCGTTCTTCATCTACCATACTCGTACCGGGCGCGCTATGCGTGCATGTTCAGAAGACAAGGGCGCCGCCGCCTTGATGGGCATCAACGTCAATCGGATGATTTCGCTGACATTTGCGATCGGCTCCGCTCTTGCCGGCATCGCGGCGGTTCTTTTGGCGTCAACCTATCCGTCCATTTCGCCGACCATGGGTTCCATGCCGGGAATCAAGGCGTTTACCGCCGCGGTCCTTGGCGGAATCGGCTCCATCCCGGGCGCGTTTGTCGGCGGCCTTGTCTTGGGCGTCATTGAGATATTGGCGAAAGCGTACATCTCTCAGCAGCTGGCGGATGCGATCGTTTTCGGCGTGCTGATCATCATTCTTCTATTGAAACCGACCGGCCTGCTTGGGGAAAGCGGAAAAGAGAAAGTTTAGGAGGAAAGGCGCATGTTGAGGAAATTCCACATTAAAAATCCGAATCGTTTTTTATCCCTGACGCTTGTGCTTGCCGCCTATGTGCTTTTTTCCCTGCTGAGCGCACAGCATGTACTGGGCCGTAAATACAGCAGTCTGTTCGTGCCGATCTGCTGTTACATTGTCGCCGGCCTGGGTTTGAATCTGAACATCGGCATTTCCGGCGAATTGAATCTTGGCCAGGCGGGTTTTATGTCGATCGGTGCGTTTACCGCCGCCATCGTTTCAGGCTGCCTGTCGTTTTCCACATCTCTGCCGATGCCGGTGCTATTGTTTCTTTCCATTCTCGCCGGTACGGTTTCGGCCGCGCTTGTTGGCTGGCTGATTTCCATTCCGGTTTTAAAGCTGACCGGCGATTACCTGGCTATCGTGATGCTTGCCTTCGGCCAGATTATCGTTTCGATTTTAAACAGCGTATATCTCGGCCTTGATCAAAGCGGTCTCCATTTCAGCTTCATCAACAATTCGCTGACATTGGCCGAAGGTGGAAAGGTATTGATCGCCGGCCCGATAGGCGTCATGCAGGATCATACCTTCGCCGATTTCACAACGGGAGCCGCGCTCGTCGTCCTGGCCTTACTGGTCATCTACAATCTTTTAAGTTCAAAAGACGGACGTGCCATCATGGCGTGTCGAGATAACCGCATAGCGGCGGAAAGCGTCGGCATTCGCGTTTCCTCCATGAAGGCGAAAGCCTTTGTTCTTTCTTCCGCGCTGGCGGGCGGCGCGGGCGCTCTGTATGGGCTGAATTATGCGTCCTTTACGGCCGGAAAATTTGATTTCAATCTTTCCATTCTGATTCTGGTCTATGTCGTATTGGGCGGCCTGGGCAATATGACGGGAACAATCATCGCCACGACGATACTGGTCGTTCTGCCCGAAGCCCTGCGCTTTTTATCGACCTATCGGATGTTGCTGTACGCAATGGTTCTGATCGTGATCATGCTGGTGACGAATAACGAAAATTTTCGCCGGCTGTTCAAAAAGAAACGGAAGGAGAAAGCGCATGGAGTCTAAGCTGATCTTGGAGGCGCGCGGCCTGGGGATCGACTTCGGCGGCCTGACGGCGGTCAATAACCTGGACCTGCAGATCGAACAGGGAACCATCAACGGACTGATCGGCCCCAACGGCGCCGGCAAGACGACGGTTTTTAACATGCTGACAAAGGTATATACGCCGACTCGCGGCACCATTTTTCTGGACGGGAAAGATACGGCGGCCATGGATACGGTGACGGTGGCGAAAAACGGCATCGCCCGCACGTTTCAGAATATCCGGCTGTTTCCGAAATTGTCGGTATTGGATACGGTGAAGACCGGCATGCACCGGCACATCGCCTATAGCGGAATCGACGCGTTTTTCCACACGCCGCGTTATCGGCGAGAAGAAAAGATGGCGGAAGAAAAGGCGCATGCGCTTCTGGATATTTTTGATCTGGAAGAAGAAGCGGAACGCATATCCGGGAATCTGCCCTATGGCGCACAGCGCCGCCTGGAAATTGCGCGGGCGATGGCGACGGAGCCGAAGCTTCTGTTATTGGATGAGCCGGCGGCCGGGATGAATCCGCAGGAAACGGAAGAGCTGATGGCGATCATCCGCTATATACGCGATCATTTTCATATTGCGATTCTCCTGATTGAACATGATATGAAACTTGTCATGGGCATCTGTGAGCAGATCACCGTTCTGAATTTCGGCATGTTACTGGCGCAGGGAAAGCCGGAGGCGATTCTTCAAAACGCCGATGTCGTCAAGGCGTATCTGGGGGAGTAGGAAGATGTTACAGGTTGAAAATCTCGTTGTTCACTACGGTATGATCGAAGCCGTAAAAAACATTTCGTTCGAGGTTAACGATGGGGAAATCGTCACCCTGATCGGCGCCAACGGGGCCGGGAAGACGACGACCATGCAGACGATATCGGGCCTTTTGAAAGCCGCCCACGGTTCCATTCGACTGGACGGGCAGGAGCTGACAAAACTGCGGGCGCACCAGATCGTTTCGCTCGGCCTTGTGCAGGTGCCGGAAGGCCGCCGCATATTCGCCCGGCAGTCGGTCTTGGAAAACCTGCAGCTGGGCGCTTATCAACGCAAAGACCAAGCCGGAATCGAAGCGGACCGTGATCGCGTATTTGAACTGTTTCCGCGTTTAAAAGAGCGGCGGCAGCAGACGGCGGGGACGTTATCGGGCGGCGAACAGCAGATGCTGGCGATCGGGCGCGCACTGATGGCGCGGCCGCGAATGATTTTGCTGGATGAGCCTTCGATGGGCTTGTCGCCGTTATTGGTGAAGGAGATATTCCATATCATTCAGATCATCAATCAACAGGAACATGTCACGGTGCTGCTGGTCGAGCAGAACGCGCGCATGGCCCTGGCCGTCGCCGATCGGGCATACGTATTGGAAACGGGAAAAATTACACTGCACGGAACCGGCGAGCGTCTGGCGCAGGACCCGCGGGTGCAGAAGGCATATTTAGGAGGATAACTTATGTACATCAAAGATCACATGACGGCCGATCCGATCACGATCACCAAGGAATATACGCTGGCGCAGGCTTCCGAACTGATGGGTAAAAATCACTTTCACCGTCTGCCGGTGGTCGATGGAGACGGCCGCCTGATCGGGCTTGTGACCGGCGGCCTTGTCGAAGAGAACAGCGGCGCCCGCAACACGTCCTTATCCATTTATGAATTGAATTATCTGCTGAACCGTACACAGGTGGCGGAGATCATGATTCAGGACGTCAAGACGATCGGCGCGGATGAATTTTTAGAAGAGGCGGCATTGCGCATGGAGAAAAACAAGATCTCCGTGCTGCCGGTCGTCGATGAAAAAAAACATGTGCTCGGCATTATCACGGAACACGATATTTTCAAAGCGTTTGTCGACCTGATGGGCTATACGACGCCCGGCGTCCGTTTCGTGATCAACTTTGAGGATAAACCGGGCGTTTTTGCAAACGTGTGCAATCTGTTCGCCAAAGAGAATATCAATCTTGAAAATATCGGCGTCTTCCACAATGCCCGCGGCGTCGAAACCGTAGTCAAAGTGACGGGGGAAGCTTCGGTCGAATATATGCGGGAGCTCCTGGAGTCAAACGGTGCGGTTCTTTCGGATATTTTACAAATTCATAAAGACGGCACGACACAGCGCTATCCCGTAAAGAAGCAGACGGCGTGAGCGGCTTCGGCACGCATAACGCATTTTGAAAAAAGCGGAGAATCAAAGAGCGGTTCATGGTAGAATCATCTACGTGCCGCGGAAGACGGCGTAAGGTTATGGAAAAAAATACAGGGAATAAAGCACTTGAAAAGGGAATCGCGATTCTCGCGGTTATTCTTGTCGTATTTGCATTTATCTTTCTGATCTGGACACTGTTCGGCGAGCGCCTGAAAGAATTGTTTATCCTGTTACAGCACGGGAACGAACAGGAAATCGGCGACTATTTAAATGCGGCCGGAGAAAAAAGCGGATTGCTGTCCGTATTCTTCATGTCGGTACTGCAGGTCGTTTCAATCTTTATTCCGGGAATGGCCATTGAAATCGTCGCCGGCGTCATCTATGGATGGTGGAAAGCCTTTATCATGACCTTTTCCGGTTTTGTCTGCGGCAACGTCCTTGTTTTTTTTGTGGCGCGAAAGCTTGGCCGACGCATCAATGATATTTTGGACCTGCATAGCCGCAGCAGTTGGCTGACGGAAAAGATCAACCGCTTTTCGCCGCCGTTTGTACTGGCGATGGCGTATCTGATTCCGGGCGTGCCGAACGGGATCATTCCATATATCGCCTCGCGGGCGGATATTCGAGGCAAAACATTCGCCCTGGCGGTGACCGCGTCCAGCTGGATTCAGATCTTATGTTACTGTATTGCGGGACATTATCTGATTCGCCGAAATATCCCGGCCGTTTTATTGGTTTTCGGTATTCAGATCATAACCATAGCCGTCGCCGTGACAAACCGCAACTGGCTGATGGCGTTGGGCGGTGTCCGAAAACAGCCGGAGCCGGACAATGCGGCTGATTGACGTATTGAAAGCAAACGCCGAAGCATCCTATGCGGATTTTTCGACTTCTTTAACACCGGGCGTGGAACGCGCCCGTTTCCTCGGCGTGCGCATACCGCTTCTGCGGAAAATCAGTCGGCAGTTTCAGAAGGAAAACGATACGATCGCATTCATGCATGCCTTGCCACATCGCTATATTGAAGAAGACCTCATTCATGCCTTTCTCATCAACAGCATCATGGATATGTCGACGCTTCAATGTGAGCTGAACCGCTTTCTGCCGTATGTGGACAACTGGCTTGTATGCGACGCTTTACGGCCGAAACTGTTTCAAAGCCGAAAGATGGAAGCACTGGAAGCGGCCGCAAAATGGATGCGCAAAACCGATACGTATACCGTCCGGTTCGGAATTGAGGTGTATATGGTGTACGGCCTGGGCGAAGCCTATCAAAAAAGCGATCTGCACGCCGTCGCCGATCTGGAAAGCGATCAATACTATGTGCAGATGATGCAGGCATGGTATCTTGCCACGGCATTGTCCATGCACGAAGAGGACGTGCTGGAAGTTCTGCCGGGTTTGTATCCCATCGTGCGTAAGATGACCATACAGAAAGCGATTGATTCCCGTCGTATTTCCGATGCGCTCAAAAGAAGATTAAAAGCAATACGGAAAAATGAAGCGAAGCTTTCCACAAAGACTGGAAACCGTCGGCCGAAAGTAAGAAAATGAAAGCATGAACAGAAAAAGCCAGTTTCGGATTGTCAGTCTTATTCTGCTTTTAAGCGGGTGTTCCGGACTGCCGATGCCCTCATCGCAGACCCCCGTTCCATCGGCGTCGGAAAAGTCCGTAGAGGCGCGCCACGGCGTCGGCAAGGCGTCCATGCTTGAAAATGTACATACGGCATTCTTCGACATCTGCGTACAGGACGCCTATTTGTGCGCGTCCTACGATACCATCAAGGCGCCGGCTCAACATACCCTTCTGGCCATACAGGTCGTCTTAAACAATACGACCGATATGGACGCGCCGATGTTCGACACGGACTTTCAGATCCAATGGGGCACGGACGACTTTGCCGTACCGGTGACCTATTCAAGCCGGAAGCAGGCGGAACATCTGCTGGAAGATTCCTACACGCTGTCCGCCCACAGCAAGGTGGAGGGCGTTCTGCTCTATACAGTGCCGCAGGGAATCACGGATTTTCAGATGTTTTATCAAGAGTATGACGCCAGGGAGACGCTGGGCGATTTATTTGTCATTTCCATCAAAGCCCGTCAGGCCGTCGAATAATCGACGGCTTTTCTCGGTGGGCGAAAACGCTCGTTTATAAAAAAAAGAAGCGCGACTGCGCTTCACGGAATTAACGTTTCTTCTTATTCCGCATCCGAGCGTTCTTGCGGGCTTCTTCGGACTTGAGTCTTCTTTTAACGCCCGGCTTGACATAGAACTCTCTCTTTTTGCATTCCGCCAACGTTCCGTCCCGGGAGACCGATCTCTTGAAACGGCGGAGCGCGTCATCGAGCGATTCGTTTTCGCGAACTACGATCTTTGCCATGTTTCCTCCATCACCGACAAAATTATAGCGGAAATATGTGCGGAATGCGCGTAAAAATGGAAAATTCCTGTTTTTTGTCTTGGCCGCAAGTCCGGCAAGGTAAATGTACTATGCTAAAATGAATGAGCGCAGGAGGTAGCATGATGAAGGAAGAAATCATCAAGGTCCTGGCCGGAAATCTCAAGATTACCGTCGCCCAGGTTCAGTCGGTTTTAACGATGCTGGAAGAAGGGAACACGGTGCCGTTTATCGCCCGGTATCGGAAGGAAAAGACGGAAGGCTTGGATGAGGAACAGATTCTCGCCATCGAGAAACAATATCAATACCAGATTTCCCTGGCTCAGCGGAAGGAAGCGGTGCTGGCGCTGATCGAACAGCAGGGGAAATTGACGGATGAAATCCGCGATTCTATCCTGGCGGCGGAGAAGCTTTCGCAGGTCGAGGATTTATATAAGCCGTATAAGCAGAAGAAAAAGACCAGAGCCGCCGTCGCCATCAAGAACGGGCTGCAGCCTTTGGCGGACTGGATGCTCACGTTGCCGGAAAGCGGAAATCCGGCAGAAGAAGCCGCGCGTTATGTGAATGAAAATGTTCCCGATGTAGAGGCGGCCGTTCAGGGCGCGAAAGATATTATCGCCGAAAACGTGAGCGATCATGCGCAGCTGCGGTGGGCACTGAAAGAGATGATCGTCAAAAGCGGAACCATTGTCACCAAGGTAAAAAAGGACGCTAAGGACGAGAAGCACGTCTATGAGATGTACTACGATCGCTCCGAGCGTATCACGCAGATCGCGGATCATCGCGTCATGGCCATCGACCGTGCGGAGAAAGAAAAGGTTGTTTCGGTTTCGCTTTGCTATGAAATGGAAAGCTTGGAACGGGAGGCCTTTCGCATCTTCCGCAGGAAGACGACATCGGTATGCGACGCGGAGCTGAAAGCCGCGATCGTGGACGGACTGGAGCGTTTATTACTGCCGTCGATTGAAAATGAAATCCGCTCGGATTTGTCGGAACGCGCCCACGACAGCTCGATTGAAATTTTTGCTAAAAATCTGGAACAGCTGTTGTCACAGCCGGCCCTGAAAGGGCGGGTGGTTCTGGGCTTTGACCCGGGATTTTATAACGGCTGTAAATTGGCGATTATTGATGCGACCGGGAAACTGCTGACGGCGGATAAAATCTATCCGTTTAAGGGAAATAAGGAAAATGCGGAGGCCGTCGCCGCTTCCAAGCGCAAGCTGTTAAGCCTGATCAATCGGTGGCATGTACAGACAATCGCGATCGGGAACGGTACCGCTTCCCGTGAATCGGAACGGCTGTGTGCGGAAGTCATTCAGGAGAATCATCTGATGGCGACCTATGTCATTGTTTCGGAGGCGGGCGCTTCGGTCTGGTCGGCGCAGGAGGAAGCGCGGCAGGAGTTCCCCGATCTTGCCATCGAGGAGCGCAGTGCGGTTTCGATTGCACGGCGTCTGTTGGATCCGCTTCCGGAGCTGATTAAAATCGATCCGAAATCCATCGGCGTCGGACAGTATCAGCATGATCTTCCGCAGAAGGCGTTGACGGACCGCCTGGATGAAGCGGTCATGAAAGTTGTGAACCGCGTCGGCGCCGATCTGAATACAGCGTCGGTGGATTTGCTGAAACATATCTCCGGACTGAACGGCGGCATCGCAAAAGAGATCGTGAGCTATCGAAATGAAAACGGCCGCTTCCAAAATCGACAGCAGCTGCTGCAGGTTAAAAAACTGGGGCCGAAAGCATTTACGCAATGTGCCGGCTTCTTGCGGATTATCGACGGTGACGAACCGCTGGATGAAACGTCCATTCATCCCGAATCCTACGATGCCGCGCGCGAGGTGATGCGTGTCTGCGGCATTAAGGAGCTTGGACAGGCGGACATTCAGTTTCCCGAGGAAGCCCTGCAGGCTCTTTCGATCGATACATACACGTTAAAGGATATTGAAGATTCAATCCGTCAGCCGCTGCGTGATTATCGTGACCAGTTTGCGGCGCCGATTTTAAAGTCGAATGTGCTGGAACTGAGCGATCTGCATAAGGGCGACGAACTGGACGGTACGGTACGCAATGTCGTTGCGTTCGGCGCGTTTGTGGATATCGGTCTGCATGAGGACGGTCTGGTACATATTTCGCATATGTCCATGCGGCATATCACCCATCCGGAGGAGGTCGTCAGTGTCGGCGATATTGTCCATGTATGGGTGTATGACATTGATGAGGCGAAAGGCCGCGTAGCTTTGAGCCTGCTGGCGCCGGCGCAAATTGAAGCGCGAGATGCGGCATGGAAAAATCGCCGATCGTCCGGTAAACGCAAATCCGCCAAACCGCAGCCGAAGAAGCCGAGTATGGAAGAAGCGACGGCGGCCTTGATGGCGCGATTCGGATCGAAGCATTAAGAACGGGTTTAAAAGAAGCGCAATCGATTTTGTACGTTCTTCTTTTGTAAAATTTTGCATGCATGAAAACAGAGACTGCCGGAAATTTCGACAGTCTCTGCTTTTGAAGAGAAAGAAGACAAAATGAAGATGGCGCATGCCGCCACACCGGTCGGTTTCAGCGCTGTATGTTCAGCACCTCGAAACCGGCCGCCGCAACGGCTTTGATCAGCTCGGTATCGTCGACGACACGTTCATAAGAGACGTCGGCTGTCTGGGTTTCCGGATCAATCTTTGCCGCGACGCCGTCCAGAGCGTTTAAAGCGGCAATGACACTTCGGCGACAGTTTTCACAATGCATGCCGCCGATTTTAAGGGTCAGTTTTCCGATCGGAGCGGTGAGTTTCTTCGGCTTGATACGAGGCTGTTTTTCCGTGCCGCAGCAGGTCTTTTTGGCGGTAAAGCGTTTGATGAACGACAGAAAACAGGCGCCGATAATACCGATCGTCAGCAGGATCCAGAGTATGGGCATATCAGTGTACTCTTTCCCAGTAGGTGATGGAGGCCGCGCTGTGTTTCAAACCGCTGCAGCCGGGACAGGTTTTACAGCCTTCGCCGCATCCGGCGAAGAGAATCGTCTTTTTGATGTACCCCAGGCGGGCATAATGTTCCAGCTTCGCCTCCACCATTTCCGGCGTGGTGCCAAGATCAGCCGCCAACTGTGCCGCGGTATGAACGCCCGGTGAATCCAGTAATTCTAAAAGTGACATGAAGAGCCTCCTTAGAAGAACAGTTCCGCAATGTGATAGGTCAGGCAGGACAGAATCAATGCCGAAGCGACGTAGTACAGCGCAATGCGGACGGTCCACTTCAGCGAATGCGTTTCATGCAGGGTGGAGGTCAGCGCCATCAGGCAGGGAACGTTGAAGGTTACGGCGATAATGAATGCCAGCGCTTCCGGCCTGGAAATGGAAGCGGCGATGATCGCACTGCTGTTCGTAGCGGTCGCAGTGCTTGTCGTAGCGGCCCAGACGGAACCGGTGCCGGAAAAAAGTACGCCGGTCACGCCGAGGACGGCTTCTTTGGATATCATCGAGGAAAGAAATGCGATAAAGGTCTGCCAGCCCATGCCGAAGAATTTTGTCACCGGTTCGATGGCCGTGCCGAACTTATACAGAATACTGCCGGTCATATCGCCGTTGCCGGAGTAGGACAGCGCCCAGAATACGGCGGCGACGACAACCACGACGACAAAGGCTTTCTTAAACACGTCCCACGCCCGGATAAGGGTGTTGCGTAAAAGGCTGCCCCAGCGCGGTTTGTGATAGGGCGGCAGCTCCATAATGATGCCGGTGCGTTCTTCAACCGGACTGAGCTTGCGTCCGAAGATCTTGGCGGTAATCAGGATGTGGACAAACATGATGGCGAATATCAGTAACATCACCAGCGCGGCGCCGGGAACACCGAAGATTGCGGTGGCCAGCGTCGGAATCACGGCGAATGTCGCTCCGCAGGGAATCGCCCAGGCCAGAGCGATCGTCAGGACGCGCTGGCCGTAAGAATCGATGACACGTGTTCCGGCCGCTCCGCCGATCGTGCATCCGAAGCTGACGAGCATCGGCATGATGGATTTGCCCTGAAGGCCGAGTTTGTTCATGGTGTTGTCAAAGACGTAGGAAACGCGCGCCATATAGCCGACTTCTTCAATCAGTCCGAACACAAGATTGATGCCGAACACGAAGCCGACCATGGACAGCACCCAGCCCAACGCGACAAGGATGGTGTCGTTGATAAAGGAAACAAGGATGGCGGGCAGACCGCTGTTTTCGATGAGCGGCCGCAGCATGGCCGGTATCTGAGCGCCGAGAGCCATGAACGGGGCGGCGGGAATCATGGAAAGAATAATGCCCAGAAGTACGATGCCGACGGCAATACTTTTGCCCCAGCGTTTTGAAATGGCGACGCGGTCAAATTTTGTTAAAATCACGGAACGGTTCTTGGATCGTGTCACCGTATCGGCAAGAAGCTCTTCAATCCAGGCGAACTTGCAGTCGCCGGTATAAAGACTGCCGCCGCTGTTTTCCAAACGAAAAGCTTTTACGGCAGCCGCATCGGAAACGGCGGATATCTTGTTGGCGATGACGCTGTCTCCCTCCAGTAATTTCGCCGCCAGCCATGTCGATGAATATTGATCGATACCGTCGGCCGGAACAAGCGCGAGCGCCTTCTCGTAGGCCGCTTTTTGTTCGCCGTTTTTATAAAGAGCGGTCAGCGCCTCCGTAAAGAGGCGTCTTGGATTTTGGAAAGATGCGTCCAAAGCCTGATAGAAGGCGTCGTAGCTCTTTTTATCCGTGGAAACAAGAGAAACGACGGGGATATTCAGTTTTCGGGAAAGCTTTTCGACGTCGATCGTTTTCCCCTGCGCCTTGGCGACGTCCGTCATGGTCAATATCAGCATGGCGGGGGTGTTGATACCGGCATAATCCGCCAGCATGAACAGGCTTCTTTCCAGCTGTGAGGCGTCGGCGAGGATGCAGGTCAGCTGTGCCTGGCCGGAAGCGATGTAGTCGCGGGTCACAATCTCTTCATCCGAGTTGGCGGACAGGCTGTATGTGCCGGGAAGGTCGGCCACCCGGTATTTTATGCCGTTGTAGGTGAAGGAGCCTTCAACTTTTTCGACGGTCTTGCCGGGCCAGTTGCCGACGTGTTGATGGGCGCCGGTCAACATATTGAAAATGGTGGATTTGCCGGAGTTGGGCTGTCCCAACAGCGCGATTTTTCTTTCGTCAATCATCCGTTCTGCACCTCCACCTGAATCCGCTCGGATTCTTTTCGGTTCAGCGCGATCATCGTATCGCGGCCGTAAACCAGAATGGGGCGGCTCTTCACATTCTGGAGCATTTCCAGCGGACAGCCGATATTCAGGCCGATGGAGGTGATGCGTGAAAGGTAACGCCGATCGCCGTCAATACGGGTAATTCGGGCTTTTTGACCTTCTCTGAGGTCGGTGAGCTTTTGCATGGAAAATCCCCTCTTTCTGAAATAATCAATAAACCGCATGCATGGCAAGGACGGAAGAAGCGGGCGGAGTTAGTTATGAATAACCAGCCTGCAAAATTTTAAGGATCTTGCGATCCTCCTATTTGCATCATCCTGCAGGATGGAAATTCTGCAGAATCTGCTTCATTGCGCCGCGCGTTCCCCTTATGAAAGGACAGCGGAATTGATATGTCGTTATCTTATCAAAATGCACTGCTTTTCGCAATGGAGCCAGTTGCTTAGAGGCGTTTTCAAAAATAATGGAGGTTAAAAAAATTTTTGAAATAAAGTTTCACAAATAACACGGCATTTTCCCGAAAATGGCGATCGGTTTAATTCCAAGCGGTTGTCAAAACAATAACATAGTGCTATATTTTAAATAACCAGTTGGTAATCTTTAAAAAGGAGGTAACAGAAATGAAGGTTATTCAAGTTGGATGCGGCAAAATGTCCGCTTACACCATGCGTTATGTTCTGGAACGTAAAGGGGAACTTGTCGGCGCGTTTGACGTTTATGACGGCATTATCGGCAAAGATGTCTCTACATTGATCGGCGGCGAACCGGTCGGCGTCGTTGTAGAACACATTGACAACTTAGATCAATCATTGAAAAAGAGCAGACCGGATATCGCGGTCATAACGACCAAGAGCCTGGTCGCATCCATTTATCCGGTCCTGGAAGTACTGGCAAAGAATCATGTCAATGCGGTATCGATCTGCGAGGAGCTGTTCTATGCCTGGGACTCCAATCCGGGCGTCTCAAAGAAAATGGATGAATTGGCTAAGCAATATGGCGTTACATTCACAGGCAGCGGGTATCAGGATGTTTCGTGGGGCAGCATGCCGCTGGCTCTGGCCGCTACGGCAGCTTCAGTCAAAAAAATCACCGGTATCAGCAGCTATAATATTGAAGATTACGGTCTTGAAACGGCGGCGATGCATGGCTCCGGTCTTACCATGACTGAATTTAAAGAGAAGATTCTGGATGTCAACAATGTGACGGCCGAAGAACAGGAACGTCTGATTGCGGCCGGAGAATTTTTACCGGGTTACATGTGGCCGGTAAACGGTTGGATCGCCTCTGCATTGGGACTGCATGTTATAAAGCGTACGCAAAAGGCGGAAGCGACGACATACCCGCAGGATCTTTATTCCGAAACATTGAAAAAGACAATTCCGGCAGGCGATGCGACCGGCCTTAAAACAACCGTTACATTTGAAACCGAAGAAGGAATCGATATTGTGACGGAATGCATCGGCAAAGTGTTCGCTCCGGAGGAGAAGGATGTCAATGAATGGATCATTGACGGCGAGCCGTATATGCGCTGCGTGATGGAAGCGCCGGCTACGGTGGAAATGACGTGCGCATGTGCCGTTAACCGTCTGCCGGATATCATTGCGGCAGAGCCGGGTTATGTCACATCGGAAAAGATGGCGGATTTGAAGCTCCACAGAACATTAGAATAAGACTTGAAAAACAGGCGGGCGGACAGTCCGCCTGTTTGCTTTCAAGGCAGGATATATGATAGATTCAACGTGTTTGAATCTGTTTTTTTATGGCCGAGGTAAGATATGCCGAAAATCGTGGATCCCATTGTAGAAAAGCAAAAAATCATCAATGCCTTCCGGCAGTGCGTGTTGAAGAAGCCGTTAGAAAAAGTAACGGTTCGAGATATCGCCAAGGAAGCGGGTATTTCGCACGCGAAGATATTCATCTACTTTAAAAGCAAGGATGAAATCATCGTGGCTTATGCCAGGCAGATCGCACATCTTTATTCCCTTACATTTGAAAATATCGTGACTTCTATTTCCCGGGAAAAGTGCAGTAAAAAAGAAAGTCTGCGAAACTTGATCTCCGAATTGTATCGGATCGACCCGGATAATACCGTCGAGCGGCTTTACGCGCAGATTTATATTCTCGGTCAGTATAATGAAGAAATGCGCGGCGTTGTCCTGAAAGCTTATTCCGACTGGCGTAATTCGCTGCAAGGAATGTTGAAAGCTTTCGGCTCCGCCGATGCGGAGAGTGAAATGCGCTCTTTGCTGGTTCTTGTTGAGGGAATATTGATTTATCGTATGAACGACACCTTGTCGCAGGAAGAAGCGTTGAAGATCGTTTCCGACCTGTTTGTAGAATCCGAATAAGATCACGTAAAACGGCGTTAAACGCATTGTGCAAATTCGTCATCCGCAAAAGGACGGCGGTCTGCTTTCCTGACTTGTAAAAAAAGCATGCAAAAGCCGTTTTGCAAATAAGGTATCGTTTTAAAAAAAGAAAATTAAAGCGGGATTTGACCTGCATGCATATAAACTTGATCGCTGAAGATAAGGACAGTCGGCTAAAAAGCATTCGATTTTATTTTCTTATTTCAGCCGCACTGACCGCCTTTTCCCTTGCTGAAATAGAACCGGTTTCAACGCAATTCCAAACTCTCCGCGTTGTACCATAAAAAACCGTTTTTTCGGCAATAATCATCAATCCGCCCGGCCAGATCGGTATCCGCGTGATATTCCAGAAGATAGACGGACAATCCACAGCGTTTCACCTCGGCAAGATATTCTTGAAAGTAAAGCGTGTCCGCTTCCGCCTGTACGCCATATTGCCGATGCTCGAAATCAATGCTTGTAAAGACCGTTTCCTGATTGACGCCGTCAAATAAAGAACGAGCCGACCGTTCCGCAATGCATCTGGAAACAAAGAGATCGCCGCCGTTTATGAGCAGCGGAAGCCCATACGCCTTCAATCCCTTTAAGATCAGGCAAAGACCCTGAAACATCGCCTCCGTCGGATAAAGACCATAGACGTCAGCATTGTCCAGAAAGAAGCCGTCCAATCCCATGGCGGCATAGCGTTTCCCAAGCTCCTCGACAACAAACGCCTGCCATTTTGCAGCGGAGACGTCCATCCACCTTTCATCCGGCCAGTCCGCATAAACGCCGATGGTTTTATCCTTAAAGCGATCATAATAGGAGCGATATTCTTCAAGGGCTCCGATATTCAGATAGCCGTAGACAATCTTTCCGTCCTGATGCAGTTTCTGAATCTGCTCCGTCTGAAATTCCGCCGGTTCAATAACAATCGTGCGATAGGGCTGCAGGCGGTCGATCTGATTCCCGTTGATGCCGAGAAATACGCCATATGCATGCGGTATCTTTGCGGCACAGCCGCCGCCGACAGCGGAAAGACACAGCAGGAAACAAAGTGTCCATTTCCGTATTTTTGATAAAAGAAGGCCTGTTTTTATACCGGTCATGTGCATTTCTCACTTATCTTACCATACCACTTTACCGGTTTGACGAAGCGTGCGGAGCCGATCCGCTATTGCGCGATGCAGAAATATCGCGGCTTGGATAAATTGTGTTATCGTAATGCGTGGGAGAGTGGAAACAATGATTAAAATGCGCTTGATCCGCCTGTTAAAGGGCGCGGAAAAATATATTGTCGGACAGGTGCTTTGGCAATGGCTGAGTCTGCTGGCTGAAATCATCATCATGTTCACGGCCGCGCGCCTGTTGGATCGAGCGCTGCAGCATACATTTCATACGGCCGATGCCGTCGCGGGAATTTTGATCATTGCCGCCGGCGTTGCGCTTCGCTATATCTTTGATCGTCAATACGCGAAAGTCAGCTTTGAGGCGAGCGCCGACGTGAAGCGCCTTCTGCGTAATCGTATTTATGAAAAAATGCTCCGTCTGGGAACGTCTTATCGCGAATCGGTTCATACCGCGCAGATCGTTCAGATGGCGGTTGAAGGGGTTGAACAGCTGGAAGTTTATTTCGGAAGATATTTAAGCCAGTTTATATACGCGCTTTTGGCGCCGCTGACGTTATTTGCCGTATTGATGCATGTCAATGTGAAAGTCAGCTTCGTTTTACTGGCGGCGGTACCGCTGATTCCGATCGTGATCATGCTTGTCATGCTGGTGGCGAAACGTATTTTAGGGAAATATTTTTCAATCTATTACGGCATGAGCGATCACTTTCTGGAAAAACTGCAGGGCATGACGACACTGAAAATTTATCAGGCGGACAAACATGCGGAAGTTGAAATGGATCGGGAAGCCGAATCGTTTCGTCGCATTACGATGAAAGTGCTGATGATGCAGCTCAACAGCACATCCATCATGGATATCTTCGCCTATGGCGGCGCGGCGGTCGGAATGATTGTCGGTCTGAAAGCCTATGCCGACGGCGCTTTGCCCCTGTACGGCATGCTTGTCTTCGTATTCTTGGCTTCGGAGTTCTTTCTGCCGATGCGGATACTGGGAAGTTTTTTTCATATCGGCATGAACGGGATGAAAGCCGCCGATCATATCTTTGCTTTCCTTGACCTGCCGGAGCCGGAAACAAGTGATGCCGAGATTCAGGGCGACGCCATTTCCGTTCAGCTGCAGGATGTGTCGTTTCAATACGATTCTTCCCGAACCATCCTTACGGATGTCCGCATGGATATACCGGCACATGCATTCATATCGCTGGTCGGCGTATCGGGTTCGGGAAAGTCGACGATCGCTTCTTTGTTAATGGGGCGTTATCGAAATTATACCGGCAAGATTCAGGTGAATGACGCCGATCTGGGAACGCTTTCGGAAGATACCATTCTGCGTCACTTCATACTCGTTTCATCGCATGAATGGCTGTTTGAAGGAACAATCCGTGAGAACCTGGCGCTGGCTGATGCCGACAGCAGTGAAGAGGAGATGATTCGGGTTTTACAGGAAGTCAATCTCTGGGAATATCTACAGGAGCGACAGGGTTTATCAACGACGATACGCAGTAACGGAACCGATCTTTCCGGCGGTCAGCGCCAGCGTCTGGCTTTAGCGCGAGCGTTGCTGAAAGATGCGCCGGTTTATATCTTCGATGAAGCGACGTCCAATATTGACGCGGAGAGCGAAGCGATGATTATGAACGTGATTCATCGGCTGGCAAAGACAAAGACGATTTTGTTGATTTCACATCGTCTGAAAAATGTCGTGGCTTCCGACTGCATTTTCTATTTGGAAAACGGAAAGATAAAGGAGCGCGGAACACATGCCGAGCTTCTTGCGGCGGACGGTTCCTATGCCCGTCTGTTCCGGAGGCAGGAGGAGTTGGAATCGTATACGGAGGTGTCCCATGCGTGAGACGGATAAAAAACAGTCGGATTGGAAAATCATGTGGCGTCTGCTGGGACTTGTCAAACCGTTGACGCCGGTTATGGTATCGGGAATTCTCATGGGTGTGCTCGGTTTTTTGTGCGCGATCTTTTTGACGGTGGCCGCGGGCGCCGGTATTACGAAAGGGCTGTTCGGCTTCCCCCGGTCATGGCGGATGATTTTCAGCCTGTTACTGCTTTTGGCTGTGAGCCGCGGTATCCTGCATTATGGGGAACAATATTGCAATCATTACATCGCTTTCCGCCTGCTGGCCTTGATTCGGCATGACGTATTTGCCGCCTTGCGCCGCCTCTGCCCGGCCAAGCTGGAGGGAAAGGATAAAGGAAACCTGATCGCCATTATCACCAGCGATATCGAACTTCTGGAAGTTTTCTTTGCGCATACGATATCGCCGATCGCCATCGCTATTTTGACAAGCGCCGTCATGCTTGCATTCATCGCGCATTACAGTGTGCTCGGCGCTTTGATCAGTCTTGCGGCTTACGGTACGATCGGCATCCTGATTCCGCTTTGGAACGGGAAGCGCAATGCGCGCTATGGTGTGGAATATCGCGATGCGTTCGGCGCGATGAATACATTCGTGCTTGACAGTCTGTATGGATTGGACGCCCTGTTGCAATATGGACAGGGAAAAGCACAGGCGGAAAAGATGAACCGCCGTTCGACGGAATTGTTGAAGCTGCAGCGGATTCTCAGCCGCTTTGAAGGTTCACAGCGCAGTCTTACCAATCTTTGCATGCAGGGTTTTATCTGGGTTTTCTTTGCCGTCATGTTATGGGGATATCAAAACGGATCATTGACATTTTCCGGCATGCTTACGATTGATCTGGCGATGATGAGTTCCTTCGGGCCGGTACTGGCGCTGTCTTCTCTATCCAACACCTTGAATCAGACGCTGGCCTGCGGCCGGCGGGTTCTGGGATTATTGGACGAAGCGCCGATGGTGGAAGAAGTTGTCGACGGCCTCGATCTTTCCTTTCAGGGTGCCGGGCTTGAGCGAGTGGACTTTGCTTATCCGAAAGAAGATGTGCTGAAGGACTTTTCACTGGCGGTTTCGCCGGGCGGGATTTACGGTATTCACGGCGCAAGCGGTTCCGGGAAATCAACCGTATTGAAATTGTTGATGCGCTTTTACGATGTGCAAAAGGGAATCGTGCGCATTTCCGATCACGATATCCGTGAAATCAATACGCGGAGCCTGCGCGGCATGTCGGGTTATATGACGCAGGAAACCGTTCTTTTCCGCGGAACCGTCGCCTCGAATATAGCGATTGCCGATCGGCATGCAACGGACTTGGAAATCATGTCGGCGGCGGAAAAAGCCGGCCTGAAAGACTTTATCGCACAATTGCCGAAAGGCTTGGCGAGCGAAGTCGGCGAACTGGGCGATACGCTGTCCGACGGCGAGAAACAGCGGATCGGGTTGGCGCGCATTTTCCTGCATCAGGCGGATTTTATTTTGCTGGATGAACCGACCAGCAATCTGGATGTTCTTAATGAGGGAATTATTTTAAAAAGCCTTGTGCAGGAAAAGAAGGACAAGACGATATTGCTTGTATCGCATCGGCCCGGGACAATGGCCGTTGCGGATACGGTTTATGAGATGGCGGCCGGAAAAATTTCCGCATGATGCTATGCTCCGGCATCGTCCAACGAGCCGGATTAGACGCAGTTTTGTCGTTTCCGCTGTTCAGGTACGTTTGATTCGTTATGAAGGGCAAAAGAGGCAATGGCAAAAGTCGTTGCCTTTTAAAAAAGTCGATGAAAAGTCATCGCAAAGTCAATTTCAAAAAGAATTCGGCATTTTCGAGATGATACATGTTGACCTGTCCCGAGGGGACAATGCTATTGCTTTATTCAGGAGGATATCGAACCATGTTAAGAAATGAAATACAAAGTAAAACCGGTCTGACCAGAAAGGCGATTGAATACTACGAGGAGAAGGGCATTATCAAGCCGCAAAAATCGGAGAACGGCTATAAAGATTATAGCGAGAAGGATCTGGAGCTTTTGATGAAGGTCGCATTATTTCGAAAGCTCGGGGTGAGCGTGTCGGAAATCGGCGCATGTTTAGATGCGGATGGAAATACACTTGCTTCGATTCTGAGAAAAAAGCAATATCAATTGGACATGGATGAAAAAAGACAGGCGATTCTCGGGCGCCTTATAAAAGGAGAAGAGCAGGAGCGCATAAACGAGGAAATGGATTTGATCGAAGCGCAGGAATCCATTTATGAAAAGTTGGAAAGAGCGTTTCCCGGTTATTTCGGTCAGATGCTTTTTGCGGCATATCAACCGTTCCTGGAAGAGCCGCTGGAAAAAGACGGCGAAGAAGCATACAGGAAATTTGTCGATTATTTCGATCAACTGCCGGCTTTTGAATTGTCAAAAGCGGAGCAAGAGTATATTGAGAAGTGCAGTTCTTCGTTTGACATGGAGAGTTTGAAAAAAATAAATAAAGCAAAGATCGATGCTGTTTACGATGTTGATCGCTGGCTGAAGGATAATGAAGAGGAAATTTCACAATACGAAGATTTTAAAGAGAGTGAAGCGTACCGGAATAGTTTAATGAAGGGGATTAAGGATAAACTGGAGCGGTTTATGATCGACAACCACTACTATGAGACGGCAATTCCTCTCATAAGAAAATTCAGCAAGCGCTATGATCGGTATTATCGTACATTGCTTGAAGCGAATGAAAAATATGCAGGACAAAACAGGGTTTAAAAATTTGGATTCATAATCTTGAAGTGTCCGTCCGGCTTTGCAGGGGAACCCGATTGGCCAGCGGCTTTTGATCCAGATAGGATTG
>CAUVBZ010000017.1:0-23035 GCA_963550455.1 uncultured Erysipelotrichaceae bacterium | reverse complement strand
CAATCAATACAGCGCATAACAATTCACTTCGTCAATTTGAAATTCATTTTCTTTGTACACAGTAAAATAAAATTTTCCATTTGCAGACTTTCCAGCTGTGATTTCTGCGGCGGGAATCCTTACATTGGCAAGATACTGATCCCCAGCAGCCTGACTGGTATAATTGCCGAAATCATCGGAAGAAACGGATTTTGTCCCGGAGTAAACCTCTTCGTTTTCATCATTCACGATTCGAATATCAACATCAACGTCGGCAGCCAAAGGCTTATCATTTTTATCAGCCAGCCCAAAGAAAATGCTATAGTCGCTTGTTCCCTCATTATACTGAAAAGACCAGCTTTTCAGTGTTTCAACGCGAGATGCTGATGAGCCGCATCCACTCAGTAATAGCGTCAATGCAAGGCTCCATATTAAAATCCATCGCTTCATTTCTGCGTCTCCTTACCCATCCTCACTGTTATTCTGCGGAACATATCCTGCTTAAGCAAACGCTTTTTCTTTGGCTCCATCGTGCAGTAATTGCGGTTGCATTGCTCGCTTAAAAAACAAATCTCACAGATAATCTGCTCGACTTCCTGCATGATCAGTTCATCATCGGTGGGAAGCTCATATGCTTCGATCTTCTGAATGTTGGTCGGATTGCGCAGCCCATAATCGATTAGTTTTCCATTTCCCGTCTTGACATAACGATAGACCTCAGCTCCAAAGGAAACGCTATCACCGGCACTAAATTCTTCAAAGCCAGACCTGTCCATCCAGACGTGATCCTCTTTGTCATCAAACATCATTCCATCAGAGTACATCCCCTCAATGAATATCCGTTTGAAGCAGACGTATTTTGGCTTGACCTTTTCAATTTGTCCCTTGAAGCTGAGCAAATAGTTGAAGATCCCGTTTGCAAAACCGGAACGATAGGGATGTCCCAAGGAAGCGAACTGGATATCCAAATACTTATCATAAGACATCTCTTCTGTACCAACGACATTTTTGCGAGAATTCGGACTGAAAAATACAAGACCGTTTTCTCCGCCCACACAGTCATCTTCCCCATAATAGGCCGCCAGAAGAGATTCTTCATCTGGATACTTGGCGATCAAAGCTGCTGCTTTTTTGATGCGCTCCTGCCGATTTCGTTCCTCGTTGCGTTCGCGCTGTTCAGCAAGGATACGATCTTCTATATGCTTTCTCTCGCTTTCTGTCAACAGCGGCAACAAGTGGTCAACGCTGTTGTAATCACCATTCTCCATGCGTGCTTTGAAACGGACAAGAATTTTCTTAAGCTCCTGCTCAGACAGATACTTTGCCTTGTCGATAGAACAGCTATGATAACAGCCAGTGTTTATGTTGCCATGTCCAGCGCCATATATAATGGCGGTATTCCAAGGGCAAAGATAGTGTTCTTTCTGAACAAGACGCCCTCGCCGCAATCCTTCATCAAATTCGGAGAAAATTGCCGGATTGCCACAACCCTCATAATCCTCCACCCAAAAGCCGGAAGGACCTTTATCTGCATGGCGGATCATCAAGTCGAGCGCATGGATCGTTGCCTTTTTTGCCTGTTCGTTTCTCATCTCTGAAACCTCCGTTAATAAGTGCCGCTAATCAGCGACCTGACATGTTAACGAGGTGTTCTGGGAAATTTGTTCAATTGATTTATAGCACAGGATTGCATACTTGTCTATTCTGTTTATTCAAAGCAGAAATAGGCGAATTTTACCGTTTATGTTCTGCGCGTCAATATACCGGCTATAATTGGAACTCTTGCGGTTCACGAAATTGAAAATAGCTGTATTCAACCATATAAGAATACACGAACTGGTAAACGCAGTACACGATTCGTAGAAGCGCGAAAGGGTGAAATTATTGCTCTCTACTGCAATATTTGGCACGGTTTTCACATGGATTGATTTTTAGATGCAATTTTGCCTGTGATGTTGAGAATCAGCATCACAGGCACCTTGTTGCTGGGATGGAAATCGGCACTTACTTTGTGTATGAGCGGCATTTGATAGGAGTCAGGAAATCACTCATCCCTGTCTTTTCGAGCTTCTTACGGGTGGAAAAATTCGCGCTTTTCAACCCTAAATCTTACAGAAATCAATTGCTGTCCGTATAAAGAGCATTACAGAAAAGGAATATGTACCACGAAGGCACATACCCCTTTTTCAGCAGCCCTTGTCTGGCAAATGTCACATTATTTGTTTCGTGAAACCTGTTTTATGAACAGCTACCCGAAGCGGGCTGCTTTGTAGAAACATTAAGCGACCGACTGGCCGAGGGCTTCACATTCCGCAATCGCCGCCGCGTCCGGCGCGTTGTTCGCCATCACCGAATCGTGCGCAAGGGTGATGCCGTTTTGCGCGCATGTTTCTTCCCAAAGGCGCATCCATGTGCCGTCGCCCCAGCCGTAAGAACCGAAGAGCGCCACTTTCTTTCCGGCAAGGAGCGGCAATGCGCTTTGGAAGAACGGATCAAATGTCGTCTCTTCAAGCTGTTCCGCGCCCATAGCCGGGCAGCCCAGCGCGATGCCGTCGTAATTAGCCACATCGGCCGCATTTGCCGCGGAAACGTCAATGAGTTCCACTTCGGCGCCGGCCGCTTTTGCACCATCCGCAACGGCGTTCGCCATCGCCAGCGTATTTCCGGTGGCGCTAAAATAAATCACTGCAACTTTACTCATATTTCTTTACCTTCTTTCTTTTTCTTTATTACATAGCAATGCTGAGGTTTTCAAGTGTATATCCATGCCGATATGCATGCATATATGCCTCGATACAATGCTTGTAAGCCAAATCCAATCGCTGCGCCTGCAGCGGATTATGAAAAGCCTGCCACATGCCGGTATAGCAGCAGGCATGACACGCCTTTCCGCTTTTATTTTCCATGAAGCAGAGTACATCTTTTGCCGGATAACCGAGAAACAGACCGATTTCATGCGGAAAAGCAGGCGACTGACGCATGCGTTTTGTCAAAAAATCCAGGCATGTCCAAACATCTTCGATCGGATAACCGAGCTGTTTTAACATGCACTTCGCCAAAGGCTGAGACAGATCCTGTTTCAAAAGAGAAGCGCGGCAGACATAAAGAAGCCGCCGGTTCTTCGCTTTGCCAAGACAACGCAGTGAAAGTCCTTTCTTTTGAAAAATGGTATTGTAATAAGCCAGATCGGCATCCAGTTCCTGCTCATTCGGATAGGGCCACGAAAATAAAGAAGCGGTTTTGATGCCGGCCAGCACCGGGGCGCAGAAACAGATCAACGGATCTTCAGACATGTTACATTCCTCCGGATAAGACAACCGCTGTCAGGTGTTCGACACGCTGACAGCGGAATAAAACGTATGAAGCGCTGTTTTCAAGAGTTTCGGGGACACGCGCCGTCTGTTCAGGAGAACATTTCAGAAGGAGTGTTTTGACAGAACGTGTTTGCGATTCATACAGTTAGTATGTACTAACTAACTGAAAACAATATACTGAATTAAAAATACTTCGTCAAGCGTTTTAATTAAAAAAATTTCAACATATAATAGACACGATGAAAATTGTCATTGAACGAAAAAGAATACGCAATTTATACATGCGCTTTGATCAGGAAGATCTTCTCCGTATCACCGCTCCGCTGTCGGCCAGCGACGTTTCGATTCAGCGTTTTATTGAGCATAAGCGAAGCTGGATTGAACATACGCAGAAACGCATTCGGCAGAATATTGCCATTGACGCCGAAGACCTGCGGCACGAACGCCTGTATTGGTTTGGAAAACCGCTGACCTTTACCATTTGTAAGGGGAAGGTGAATCATGCGGTCTATGCCGATTCCGCCCTTCGCTTTACGTTGAAAGAGCAGACGGACGAAGCGTTCAGACAGGCCTTCCGGCGCCTGAGCGAGCGGACGCTTGCCGGCCTGATTCATGAAGAAAGAGAAAAATGGGATCGGGATATATGTCTGCGGCACGGTCTTCGGCTCCCATCCATTTCCTTGCGTTATATGGTTTCGCGCTGGGGCGTATGCCGCCCGGATGACGCGCATATTACGATCAGCACGCGGCTGATCCATTACCCGCGCGAATGTCTGTCCTATATTTTATTGCATGAATATGTGCATTTTCTGGTGCGGAATCATTCGGCGGCTTTTTACAAAGAAGTCTCAAAACGCATGGCGGATTACGAAGAGGCGCAGAATCTCTTGAAAGGAGAATTTCAGTGAGCGAGTGGAGACATATTGGCGAAAATATATTTGACGGCGGCGTGGCCATGTTCCTTCTGCGATTGGTTCTGGTTGTCCTATTGACGCGCTTGACGACAAGGCTGTTACATCGGTTTCTTTCCCGCTCCGCTTTCCGCCGGAAAACGGAGGGCGTAAATAAAACGTCGATCGGGTATCTGGAGCAGATCGTTAAAGCGGTTTTATACCTGCTTGCCGGAATGATCATTTTGAGCGGCGTAAAGCCGCTGGCTATGGCCGCGCGAACCGTTTTGGGCGCCACCTCCATCGTGACCGTCATTATCGGCCTGGCCGCCCAGCAGACATTCGGGAATTTTATCGCGGGACTGTCGCTGGCCATGACGCAGCCTTTTCAAGTCGGCGACCTGATCACCGTACCGGAGAAAAATATAACCGGAACGGTACGGCAGATTACCTTTCGGCATACGGTTCTTCAGTCTTTGGACGGTAACAGTTCCATCATTGTGCCCAACAACATGCTGAACAGTGCGATTGTTCAGAATCTGCAGCAGTCGGTCGGCGCCTACGGTGTCTGGCTGACCGTCGGCGTGGCGTACGGTACGGATATCGACAAGGCGGAAAAAATCCTCAGGCAGATTGTTCTGGAGCAGAAAGATACCGTCAATGAAGACGTGCCGGTGCGCGTGACGGATTTGGGGGCAAGTGCCGTCGGGCTTTCCTGCCGGGTGCTGACCAAGACGATCCGTGAGTCCAACGGCGCCTGTTCCGCCGTCCGCAAGATGATTTTAAAACGGTTTGCGGAAGAAGAAATTGAAATTCCGTTCAATCAGTTAAATGTGCATGTTCAATCTTGAAATTTCCGCATGGCTTGTTACAATAAAGCTACAAGGGCAGTGACAGCTGCATGGAGCAGATATCATGGAACGGATTGTACGCGACAAAATTATTTTCGTTTTATATATAAGCCGGGGCGAGGCTCCGGCTTGGCGGCAGTCAGGCTTTTAAGATGGACGGTACCTTGTCCGTCTTTTTTATTCAGACAGATCCAAAACGACGGAGGTGAGCAAAATGGATCAGGTTAATCAGGAGTTTTTTGAAGCGGCGGCACGCGGTGATTTTGAAAAGGTGTGCGCAATGGTTTCCAAAGGAGCCAATGTCAATGTCACCAACGGAGAAGGCCGCACGGCTCTGATGCGGAGCGCCAAGCGCGGTCATGAAGAGGTTGTGCGTTATCTGCTGGATAACGGCGCCGACACGCGGGCCCGCGATCACAGTAATAAAACGGCGTTGATGGGAGCCGCAAAGAAGGGGCACCTGGAAATTGTCCGGATGCTTGTACATGCGGGAGCGGACCTAAACGCCCGTGATAATAAAGGACGTACTTGTTTAATGCGCGCATCGCTGTTGGGACAGGCGGACGTCGTCGCTTATCTTTTAAAACATGGTGCGGAAGTCGATGCCCGGGATGAACGGGGGCGCACGGCTTTAATGGAAGCGGTGAACGCGTTTAAACCGGAAATTGTCGAGCAGCTGCTTGACGCCGGGGCGCAGATCAATGCGGAGGATAATCGCGGATGTACGGCGCTGATGCGGGCGGCATATATCGGCTATCCGGGAATGGTTTCTTTTCTGCTGGAGCACGGCGCCGATAAGAACCATGCGGACTACGACGGTAATCTGACGATTCACTATGTTCGCAAAGAATGCTTTGAAGACCTCAAGGATTTGTTGAAATAAAAGCGTATAAATTATGATTCACGGCACAATCGGATAATTGATAGAAAGGAGAGCGTACTTTCAAAGTACGTCAATAGCATGCCATGAAAGATTACCTTGCAAATCAGGTTCGCAACGTTACGGTATTGGGAAATAACGGCGCCGGCAAATCGAGCGTCATTGAGGCCTGTCAGTTTTACGCGCATCAGCTGGAGCGCTTCGGGAAAGCGGGCGACGGCACGACGGCATTGAATTTTGATGCGGAAGAAGGCCGGCGGTCGATGAGCTGTTATTGCCATCTGGCGCCGGTGGAATGGAAAGATAAAAAGATCAATTTTATCGATACGCCCGGTTATATCGATTATGAAGGCGAAGAAACCATCGGCCTTTCGGTCGGCGACAATGCGCTGATCGTCGTTTCGGCTCGCGACGGTGTCGAGGCCGGAACGGAGCGGGCGTGGAAAAAAGCGGTTTCCGTCCGTCATCTTCCGACCATCTTTTTCATCAACAAGCTGGATGATGAAAACGCCGATTTCTCCAAAACGGTTGACGAGTTGCGGGAAACATTCGGAAAATCCGTCTTCCTGTTTGAATTGCCGATCATTGACGGGCGTAAGGTCATCGGTTCCGTCAATATTCTGCGGCGGCGGGCATGGTACTATGACAAACCGCAGCAGCCGCAGGAAGTTCCGGAAGCCATAAGGCCGAAAGTGGAAGAATATTATAATGAGCTGGCGGAAGCGATCGCCATGACCGACGATGCGCTGATGGAAAAATTTGTTTCGGGCGAACCATTTGCCGAACATGAAATAGCCAAGGGCTTGCGGATCGGCGTCCGCATGGGAGATATCCGCCCGGTTTATTGCGGCAGTGCGCAGCTGCAGACAGGGATTGAGCGTCTGCTGGATCTGATTACGGAGTATTTTCCGTCGTATGCGGAGGTCGGTCATATTGACGCTTTGAACGCGAAGGGACAGACGATCGAAATGGAGACGAATGAAAATGAAGCTTTATCCGCTTTCGTTTTCAAGACCATCGTCGATCCCTATGTCGGCAAAATTTCATATCTGAAAGTCATGAGCGGCATTCTCAATTCCGATTCGCAGATTTATAACGCTCTGAAAGAAACCAATGAAAAAGTATCGCAGGTCTTTGTCATCAACGGCAAATATCAGGTCGGCGTCGGCAAGCTGTTTACGGGAGATATCGGTGCCGTTGTAAAACTTTCCGTAACGCAGACAAACGATACGCTCTGCACCTTGAGCAAGGTCGTTCATTATCCGCCGATCGCATTCCCGCAGCCGATGCTGGGCTATGCCATCTGGCCGAAAACCAAGGCGGACGAAGATAAAATGTCTGTCGGCATTCGCAACCTGATGGAAGAGGATCATACCATCCGTCTGGATCGCAATGCGGAGACGGGAGAGCAGGTTTTGTATGGTATGGGCGATCAGCATATCGATCTTGTGCTGTCCAAGCTGAAAAGCAAATATAAGGTGGAAGTGACGACGACCGTTCCGACCGTACAATATCGGGAAACGATTCGCGGCAAGGCGCAGGCGCAGGGGCGTTATAAAAAGCAAAATGGCGGCGCCGGTCAATTTGGTGATGTCTGGATTCGTTTTGAACCGTGCGAAGAGGAAGAAATGGTCTTCGCGGAAGAAGTGTTCGGCGGCGCCGTGCCGAAGCAGTTCTTTCCGCCGACCGAAGTCGGCTTGCGGGAATGTATGAAGAAAGGACCGTTAGCCGGATTCAAGGTTGTCGGCGTCAAGGCGACATTGTATGACGGTTCCTATCATCCGGTGGACTCGAAAGAACTCGCTTTCCGTGAAGCGGCGCGACTGGCCTATAATGCGGCCATGCCGAAAGCGGATCCGGTTCTTCTGGAACCGATCGGGAAAGCGGTGATTACGGTGCCGGAATCATACACGGGAACGATCATGGGCGATATGACGAAGCGCCGCGGCGTGATTTTGGATATGCAAAGCGGAGAAGGCGGCGAGCAGATCATTACGGCGGAAGCGCCGATGGCCGAGATGCGCATGTATGCGATTGATTTAAGAGCGATGACGCAGGGGCGCGGCAGTTATGTCATGACCTTCGACCGCTACCAGCCGGCGCCGCATGAAGTGGCCCAGCGGGTGATTGAAGAAGCGAAGAAAAAAGCATAGAACGGTAAGGCGTCCGACAGGGCGCCTTATTTTCGCTTGTTGCAAGAACAGGCAGGCCGTATAATGGTATCGGTTTTATTTGAGGATAAGAATGAGCAGACAGCCGGTACGTATCACCCGCCGTCAGGCAAGAGCACAGATCAATCATTTCGGTCGGCCATTGGCATTGTATATTGTGTTATTTTCGTTACTGCGCTATGGCCTTCCGTTTTTAAGCGAACATTTTTCACTCGGCTTGGATTCGGAGCTTTTTTGTCTGCTTGCTTCGATGGGCGCCTACCTTTTTATGGCTTTAATTCCGTTTTCCATCGCCGCGTATTTTCTTAAATTGGATATTCGCGATTACATGCATTCGCCGCGCCTGCGCATCGATCGTACGCTTGGCTTAGTCTGTATCGGTATCGGCGTTTACCTGATGGTGATGTCGATATCCACGTTGTTTTATTTCTTCTTTCGCACGCAATCGGTTTCCTATTCCTTTATCGGGCAATGGAACACCGAGGCAAATGTCGTTAAAAATATCCTTTATTTTTTTCTCCTGGTCATCATCCGGCCGCTTTGCGAAGAATATATTTTCCGCGGCATCATTCAGCGGCAGTTGGGACATTACGGTCGTTATTTCGGCGTTCTCGGATCCGCTTTTTTGTACACGGTGACGCAGACGGATCTGGTTCTGGCGATGCAGGCGTTTGTCATCGGCTGGTATCTTTCTTTGATCACATTACGTTACCATTCGATTCGGCCGGCGCTGACGGTTCATATCGCGCTGTCTTTTTTTCTGTGGGTTTTGGAAAGTGTGCCGGGTCACTTTTTGTGGCTGGTGACGATTTTTATGATTGTGGTCTATATCGGCGCCGCCTTATTTGTCTTGCAGTGGCGCTCGGACACAAATCGAATCCGTTATGGAGCGACGGAGGGAAAATTATGGGGAATTTTATTGAGCTCCGCTTCCGTTGTTTTATGTATGATTCTGTTTATCGCCAATATCGTGCTTTCTCTGCGTTGACGTAATAGAAAAGCGCTTCGCCGCTTAAGGCGGAGAAATCGTTATTTGTTGTTTTTATGATCTCCCTCAATTAAAAAGCTGAATTCCGCCTACCTTTTGCGTACTTTTTTATGTATCTTTCATCTTCTTTGTATGTATTTTTTATCTATTTGCAGTCTGAAAAGGGCATAAAGAGTTCTTTTTTCTCTTTATACCCTTGCGAATACCGCTTCTGTAAGAGTAATTTCAAACTGTTCTTTTTAATCCGTTGAAGAGGGGCTTAACCTTTCGGTTGAAATTCAAAAACAGCATTTGATGTATCGAATGTAACCGGCCGTTCTCCATAAAAAAACGAGCAGGGAAGCTCGTACCGGAGCCCCTGCTTGATTTAACCTTTTAAACCTTCTTCCTGCCGCTGCATGTTTTCAACAACGACGTCGTAAATATCACCGATCGACTGGCCGTATTCTAGAATCAACCATGGCTCGTTGGTGTGAAAGTGAATTTTAATCAATGTATCGTCGCCGACGACCAGGAGGCAGTCCCCCTTGAAATGCTCCAAAATATAATCATGAATGGTATCCTCCGAAAGATCGTTTCCGGCGATCAGAAGCTGCGTATCAAATTTAAATTCAAGCTGTTCCATGGAATCTCTCCTTTTCTCAGCCATTATAGCATTGAACGCGCATCGGATTGCATAGACGGCTCGCGAAAACGACAGGCTCATCAAAATAAAAAACACCGTGAGGTGCTTTCGTTTTTTTCATGGTGCCCTTGGCCGGAGTCGAACCGGCACGGTATCGCTACCGGGGGATTTTGAGTCCCCTACGTCTACCAATTCCATCACAAGGGCGCAGAAGTATTCTATTCTATTCCTTCCGGTTACACAAGGCGAAATTGACGGAAAAGCAAAACAAGAGTAAACTGTTGGCACTCGCGATTAAAGAGTGCTAAAGTGAGTGTGGAGGCAGAAACGATGGCGATTGTAGTACCTGTATATAACACATTACTTTTACCGAATACATTGTTTTATATGTTGTCAGATACGTTTAAAAACGTCAGCGGACAAGAACCGTCGGTCAATGACCGTTTGATTTTCCTGATCCGGAAAGACCCGGCCGAAAACAAGGAGCTTAACGCAAAATCCTTTTATCCATTGGGCGTGACGGCGGTCATCACCGAAGTCAACACAAACGGATACGTCGCGGTGAAAACAGAAAGCCGCGTCGAAATCGAGTCTTTGACGATCAATAAAGATCAGACGATTTCCGTCGAGTCTTTAATCCGCAAACCTTATACGGAAGATTTAGAGGCGGCCGACGCTCAACGGCGTTTAGAGCAGATGAAGAGCGCCCTTGTACGCGCGACCAGCTCGACACCATGGTCCCAGATGGCCCGCTCCTGGCTGATGCAGTTTGATTCCATTCCCCAGCTTGTCGTCATGACGGCGCAATGGCTGCACCTGACGGCTAAACAGAAATATGCGATGCTGGCTGAGGATTCACGTTCCCGACAGACGGATTTGATCGAAAAGGCGGTCTATCAATACACCGAGCCGACCTCGGTCACCAACGAAGCGGAACAGGCGCAGGAAAACGACAACCAGAAAGCCTATCGTGAGCAGGCGATTCGTAAACAGATGGAATATCTGCAAAAAGAACTGGATGATATGCACCCGGAAAATATCACCGATGTGCGGAAACTGCAGATGAAGGTGGAACAGTCGGGCATGAATGAGCTGGCGCGAAAAGAAGCCGACAAGATTCTCTCCCGTATGAAACAAGAAGGTCAAAATTCCCCGGAATACGGCAATCTGTATAACTACCTGGATTTTTTGACGTCGCTGCCGTGGCGTAAAGAAGAGATGAAACGCATCAACATCCGCCATGCGCAGCAGGTGCTGGATGAAGATCACTATGGACTCAAAAAGGTGAAAGACCGCATCTTGCAGCAGATCGCCGTCATGGATTTAAATCGGAAACAGTCCGGCAGCATCCTGCTGTTTGTCGGCGCTCCCGGAACCGGCAAGACGAGTATCGGACGCTCAATCGCCCGAGCCTTAAACCGGCAATACGTGCGGGTCGCGCTGGGCGGCGTGCGCGATGAAGCGGATATCCGCGGCCATCGGCGCACCTATATCGGGGCGATGCCGGGACGAATCATGGACGGTATCGCCAAGGCCGGTTTCAGCAATCCGGTGATGGTGCTGGATGAGATTGATAAGCTGAGCGCCTCGTATCAGGGCGATCCCGCTTCCGCTTTGCTGGAAGTATTGGACCCGGAGCAGAATAATACGTTTACCGATCACTATCTCAATGTGCCGTACGATTTAAGCGACGTACTGTTTATCTGCACGGCCAACACGCTGGACTCCATTCCGGCTCCTTTGCTGGACCGTATGGAAATCATCGACTTTACCGGTTACACCGCAAAAGATAAGTTTCAGATCGCCAAGCGGCATCTGTTGCCGAAAGCGCGCGAAAAGATGGGTATCCGCGCAAAAGATATGCAGGTTTCCGACGCGGCTTTGCGCGTACTCATCGAAGACTATACGATGGAGGGCGGCGTGCGCAGTCTGCAAAAACACATATTGACCTTGTGCCGTATGGCGGCGGTGGAAATTGCGCGCGGCCGCAAGACAACTTTGCGGATTACCAATGTCAATCTGAAAAATTATCTGGATATGAAACCGATCCGTCATGAGCGGGCGCTGGCCAGAAAAAAGCCGGGCGTCGTCACCGGCCTGGCCTGGACGCCGGTCGGCGGTGAAATTCTGTTTGTTGAAACCCTGCTGACAAACGGACACGGGAAATTGACGGTTACGGGACGCCTGGGCGAGGTGATGCAAGAATCGGTTGAAATCGCTTTATCTTTGGTGAAATCGCTGTTCCCGAAAGAAGCGGAAAAGCTGAAGGATTACGACATTCACGTTCACGTTCCTTCCGGAGCGATAAAAAAAGACGGACCGTCGGCCGGCATTACGCTGACAACCGCGCTGGCCTCCATGTTGCGAAACAAAGCCGTGTCGCCGGAATATGCCATGACCGGTGAGGTCTCCCTGCGCGGCATGGTCATGCCGATCGGCGGCCTGCCGGAGAAATTGATGGCGGCTCAGCGCGCCGGAATCAAAACGGTGTTCATTCCGAAAGACAACGTTCAGGATTTAAGCGATGTGCCGGAAGAAGTACAGAAAAAGTTATCCATTATCCCGGTCAGTGAAGTCAGTGAAGTTCTGAAAACGGTCGGCATTCTTGTATGATAGGAGCAAAGGGAGGCGGTATGGACTTATTTGAATATGCCGAAACACAGGATGGAAAAAAACGCTTGCCATTGGCAGCCCGCATGCGGCCGCAGACTTTGGACGAATACGTCGGTCAACAGGACGTCGTCGGCAAAGGTTCATTGCTGTATCGGGCGATCGCGGCCGATAAAATAAGCTCCATCATCCTTTATGGCCCTCCCGGAACCGGAAAGACAACACTCGCCGAGGTGATCGCCGGTTCCACCAAAGCCGTCTTTTTATCGGTGAATGCGACGACGGCCGGCAAGAAAGATCTGGAACAGGTGATCGTTGCGGCACAGGAAAACCGCCGCGCCTATAACCGCGGAACAATTTTATTTATCGACGAAATTCATCGCTTCAATAAAGCGCAGCAGGATTATCTGCTTCCGTTTGTTGAAAACGGGACAATTATTTTAATCGGCGCAACGACGGAAAATCCATATTTTGAGGTGAACGGAGCGCTTTTATCGCGCTCCCGCGTCTTTGAACTGAAGCCCCTTTCGCAAGCGGATATCGCCTTGATTCTGCATCGGGCTTTAAGCGATCCGATTCGCGGCGTGGCCGGGGATATGGTCGAGATGGATGAAGACGCCGTCGAGTTTTTAGCCGACGTGGCCGACGGCGATGCGCGGGCCGCGTTGAATGCGCTGGAGCTGGCCGTGTTGACGACCGACCGCCGCGACGACGGAAAAATATATATCACCTTGGAAACGGCGCGCCAATGTATTCAGAAAAGAGCCATTCACTATGATAAAAACGGCGATAACCATTACGACGCCATCTCGGCTTTTATCAAGTCCATGCGAGGCTCGGATCCGGATGCGACCCTTTATTATCTGGCCCGCCTGCTGGAAGGCGGGGAAGACGTCAAATTCATTGCCCGCCGGATTATGATTGCGGCCGCGGAAGAATGCGGAAACGCAGATCCGCGGGCTCTTGAAATCGCCGCCGCTTCCGCCATTGCTTCAGAACGCGTCGGCATGCCGGAGAGCGCGATCATTCTGGCCAATGCGGCGACCTATGTCGCCTGCGCGCCGAAGTCAAACGCCGCTTCTCAGGGCATTTTCAAAGCGATGGAAGAAGTGCGAAAGAGCGGCAATCTGCCGATCCCGCCTTATTTACAGGATGCACATTATAGCGGCGCGCAAAAGCTGGAACGCGGAATCGGGTACAAGTATGCGCACGATTATGAAAATCACTGGGTACAGCAGTCCTATCTGCCTTCTTTAATTAAAGATAAGAAGTTTTATGCTTTTTCAAATGTCGCCTATGAAGAACGACTGAAAAAATATTTCGACGCCATCGGAAAAAACACCTATGCAGTCGAAGACCGTAAACAAAAGTCGAAATAAGAAAACGGGAAAAGGTTTCGCTGTTGTTTTATAAACCGTGTTTGAAGAACAATTGATCCATGAGCTGCGGATATAAAGAAAGATCAAAGTTCTGTTTGGCGTGCGTTTCGGCGCCCATCTCTGCCAGGTGACCGTGCGCCCAGACAGCCATGGTGACGGCCGTCATGACGTCGGGAACCAGCGTTAACATGGCTCCCAGCATTCCCGTTAAAAGATCACCGCTGCCGGCCTGCGCCAGAGCCTGATTGCCGCTTTTGTTTTTATACAGTTGGCCGGCGGGCGAGGCGACGATCGTCTGCGGCCCTTTCAACACGACGTAGGCATGATAGGTTTCGGCAAAAGACAAAACGGCTGCCGGCAGGTTCTTTTTCAACATCTGCGGATCCAGGGCGCAGAAAGAGCGAAATTCGCCGATATGCGGTGTCAAGATGACCGGGCATTTGGCAAAGCGAAGTACAAAAGCATTGTGATGTAGCAGGCGCAGTGCTTCCGCGTCCAGGACGAGCGGCTGTCGCGCTTCCTGCAACAGAAGATCCAAAATCGCCCGTTTGGAAAGCATGCGTGAAGCGCCCGAACCGAACGTAACGGCGCGTGCCTCCGTTAACAGAGCGGTGATTTCTTCGTGCCAGTTTTCCTCGGTCAGAGGATGAAAAACAGGGGTCATGAAGCGTGCCGCCACAAGCGGGTAGATCGAAGCCGGCAAGGCGTCGATGATATAGGAGGCGCCGATCGTTTTGGCACCCAGCAGATTCAACATGGCCGCCCCCGCCATTCCCATACTGCCGTTGATCAACAGCAGCTTGCCGTAGGTTCCTTTCCAGGCGTCGCTTCGCTTTTGGGGGAAGTGCAAAAAAAACTGTGTTTCATCCATTGTGCACGAAGAATCGACAGCATTCATGACGAAATTCCCTTTCTATGCAAAAGTGTATCACAGAAGGTTTCTTTTTTTCCGTCAGTAACAAGAAACGAAAAGGAGTTGACGGCGATGATCTCGACAAGGCCGTTGATACAGCCGGCGGTTACGATCAGCAATAAGATCAAGAACAGCGTCAGCACATAGAAACGCTGTAATCGCCGATCGTCCTTTATCCATGCAAGCACAGGCAGCTGCATGAATCCTGCGGCAAGCGTTCCCGTTAAAACATGCATTCCCGACAGCCACGATTCCGTTTCGGGATACGGAAAAAGAAAAGTGATCAACAAGAGCGCGGCCGTAAAGCCGATCTGTTTTCGCCATGTTTTCAGCGGTACTTCGTCCGGCCTTTTCCGCCACGAAAGAAGCGTCAGAAAGAAGAACAGCGGCGTCATGCATAGTAAAAACAGAAAACGATTTCCGTGATTGAGAATGCCGGTATAATTTTCCGTAAGAAGATCGGTGTGATAAAAGGGTATAATGCTGATCAGGAGGATTACGGCACGCACTTGTATTTGTCGGGCTTTTCTGGACATACTATGAGTATAGTAATGCAGAAACGGGAGGTTTTCCATGACGAAAGACAAGACGATTCAGAATATTGTTTTTGATATGGGCGGCGTTCTGATTGAATTTCCGGGCGACGCCGTTTCCCGCCTGCGGTTAAGCCGTGCGGACGAAGCGCTGTTTCGGCGAGAAGTATTAGGAGAAGAAGAGTGGATATGCCTCGATGAAGGCACCATGACGGAAGAAGAGGCCTGCCAAAGCATCTGCATGCGCATTCCGTCCCGCCTGCATCAGGCGGTCAAAGAATTCATATGGAACTGGTGGAAGGGGCCGTTACGTCCGATTACAGGGATGGATGAGCTGATTAAAGAGCTTAAAGAAGAAGGCTATGCCATTTATTTGCTGAGCAATGCGGGTATACACCACAAAGAATATTTTGACCGCCTCCCGGGCAGTCAATATTTCAGCGGCCGCATCATTTCCGGCGAGCATCAGATGTTAAAGCCGTTTGCGGCTATTTATCGGAAACTGCTTGATCAGTATGATCTGCAGGCCCCGGAATGTTTTTTTATCGACGATTCCGGCATCAACGTACACGCCGCCCGCAAATTGGGAATGCAGGGCGTTATTTTTCATGGGGATATTGCGCGTCTGCGCCGTCAGATGCAGGCGATCGGCATCCGGGTGAGAGAATGACGCGGCTGGATATACAGGCCTCCAACGGCTCATATGCGGTTCTTCTGGAAGCCGGACGCCTGCAACACCTTGAACAGGATCTTCCGCAAGGGAAGCGCTTTGTCGTCGTAACCGATGCGCATGTTCTGCCCTTTGTGACGCGTTGGCTTTCGTCGTTTCCGATTTTTACAATTCCCTGCGGTGAAGAAGGGAAAACATTTGCCGTTCTGCAAAAACTGCTGGCGTTCCTGTTGGCGCAAGACATGACGCGAGACGATATGCTGATCGCTTTCGGAGGCGGCGCGGTCTGTGATCTGACCGGCTTTGCCGCCTCGGTTTACATGCGCGGGATACAATGGGTTTCCGTTCCGACAACCTTGCTCGCCATGGTCGACGCTTCCATCGGCGGCAAGACGGCGATCAATTTTCAGCAAGTCAAAAATGTGGCCGGCACATTCTGGCCGCCGGCTCTGGTCGTCATGGATACCGATCTTTTGCGCTCTCTTTCGCCGCGTCTTTTAGCTTCCGGAATGGCGGAGGCGGTGAAAGCAGGCATGATTAAAGACCCGGAACTTTTTGCGTTGTTTGAGCGCGACGATTATATGGAACACATGCATGAAATCATCACCCGCGCTTTACGCGTGAAAAAGGATATCGTGGAGCAGGACGAAAAGGAAAACGGGAGCCGGCGTCTATTGAATTTCGGCCATACGTTCGGGCATGCCTATGAAGTTTTACGGCCCCGCTATCTGCATGGCGAATGCGTCGCCATGGGGATGATGAAGATGGTGGACGATCCGAAGACAAAGGCACGCCTACAGGCGGTGCTGGAGCGCTTACATTTGCCGCTGTATTGTCAAGCCGACCCCGAACAGGTCGCCGCCACGATCCGACATGATAAAAAAGCGCGGGCCGACCGCATCGATGTTGTACGGGTGAAGCGTATCGGCATGGCGGAAATTGTTCCATGGACGTTTCAACAAATACGAAAGAAGGCTGGAGAATGAAAAATACAATCGGTAATGCCGTCGCCGTGACCCTTTTCGGAGAATCGCACGGGCCGTACGTCGGCTGCGTGATGGACGGTCTGCCTTCCGGATTTCCGATTGATTTTGCAAAACTGCGGATCATGATGGATATGCGCCGCCCTCACGGAATCTTTTCAACCGCTCGCCGCGAAGAAGATGAAGTGCAGATCGTTTCCGGCGTGAAGGACGGTTATACGGAAGGTACGCCGCTGACCATTTTAATCGCCAACGAAGATGCGCGGAGCGTCGATTATGAAGCGTTGAAAATGAAGGCGCGTCCGGGCCATGCGGATTACAGCGGCCATGTGCGCTATGGGGGATATGAAGACTCTCGCGGCGGCGGTCATTTTTCCGGACGCCTGTGCGCGCCTTTGACCGCGGCGGGAGCGATTTTATCTCAGATGCTGGAAAGGCACGGTATTTTGATCGGCACCCATATTGCCTGCATGCATGGCATAGAGGACAAGCCGTTTGCCCTGGAGCCGACGGATGAGATCGTCCGCCTGTCGCAAATGTCGTTTGCCGTATTGGATGAAGACGCCGGAAAGCGGATGCAGGAAATGATGCGGGAAGCACGCGATTCCGGTGATTCGCTGGGCGGCCGATTGGAGACGGCCATTGTCGGAATGGCGGCCGGCGTGGGCGAACCTTTCTTTGAATCCGTGGAATCACGGCTTTCCGCCGCTTTGTTCTCCATTCCGGGCGTCAAGAGCGTTTCATTCGGCCTTGGCGAAAAGTTTGCCGATGTTTACGGCAGTGAAGCCAACGACGCTTTTTATGTGCAATCCGGACAGATTAAAACGAAGACGAATCACAATGGCGGCATTAACGGCGGCATCACCAACGGCATGCCCATTCTTTTTTCGACGACGATGAAACCGACGTCTTCCATTGCCAAAGAACAGGCGACGGTCGATTTTCAAAAGATGGAAAATACGACGATCGTCATCCATGGTCGTCACGATGCGGCACTTGTACATCGGGCGCGGATTGTCGTCGACGCCATGACGGCGATCACGCTCGCCGATATGCTGGCTTCACTTTACGGAAGGCAATGGCTATGCACTACGGACTGATCGGAAAAAGTCTTGTGCACAGCCTGTCGCCGGAAATTCATGCCGCTTTGATACCCGGAATTTCCTATGCATGCAGGGAACTGCCCTCGGAAGCGGCGGTGCATGCGTTTTTAAAAAGCCGCGCTTTTTCGGGCGTGAACGTGACGGTTCCGTATAAGCGGACGGTGCTTGAAGATCTGGATTGGCTGTCTCCGACGGCGCAGGCGATCGGCGCCGTCAACTGCATTGTGCAGCGAGAGCGGAAGCTGTATGGCTATAACACGGATTTTATCGGTTTGGATACCATGCTGAAACGTCATGCCGTCGTATTGCAAGGACGCACCGTTGCGATTTTAGGAACGGGGGGAGCCGCGCGCTGTGCCGCGTATGTGGTGCGTCGGGCCGGCGGCCGTTTTGTCTTCGTTTCCCGCAATCCCGGGCCGAAGATGATCAGCTATGACGAGTTGTATCGGAAAGAAGCCGCCTTTTCCGTTTTAATTCAGGCGACGCCGGTCGGCATGTTCCCGGAGGGGGAAAAAAGCGCGGTCGATTTAAAGCGTTTGCCTTCCATACGGACGGTGGTCGATCTGGTCGCGAATCCATTGCGGACCGGCCTGCAGTTTGCGGCCAAGATGCTCGGCAGGACGTATATCGGCGGTTTTGAAATGCTCGTCCGGCAGGCCGCAAAAGCCGATGCTTATTTTTTTAATACGACGATCGATGAAGCGCACATTCAGCGGTGCATGACGGAAATCCGACAGGCGCATCAAAATATCGTTCTCATCGGGATGCCGTCTTCGGGCAAAACAAGCATCGCCGCCACGCTCGGTAAATCGCTCCACAGGCCTGTCCTTTCCATGGATGAACAGTTGGCGAAGCAATTCGGCAAACCGATTCGGCAGGTGTTTGCGGAAGAGGGTGAAGCGGCATTCCGCAGGGCGGAAGAAGCGCTGGCGATTTCCCTGCGCAATAAGAGCGGCTATGTGATTGCGACCGGCGGCGGCATGATCTTAAGCGCGGCGGGCATGCAGGCTTTGGGCGGCAACGGTATTTTCGTCTGGCTGGATCGGGATTTCCGTTATTTAAAGGCCGATGCCGAGCGGCCTTTAAGCGCAAATCAAGCTGATCTGCGCGCCTTATATATGGCCCGTCATTCTCGCTATGAAAAATATAGCGACGTGCGCATTGAAAACAACGGTACGATCGAAGAGGCGGTTGCCTTGATAAGAGAGAAGGTGCTGCATGTGGGTTAAGATTATGCCCGGCATGTCGGAAACGGCTTCGCTCAACATGCCGGCAAGTAAATCACTATCGCACCGCTATCTGCTGGCGGCGGCGCTGGCACCGGGGAAATCGACACTTTTTCATGTTGCGGATAATCAGGACGTACAGGCGACAAAAGCATGCCTGCGGCATCTTGGCGCGGTCATTGAGGAAAACGGTTCTGTTTTGAACGTATGGGGGAGATATCCGCTTCGCCATGACGGCGCCCGACTGGATTGCGGGGAGTCCGGCTCCACGCTTCGTTTTTTAATTCCGTCCGCCGCTCTTTGTGAAAATCCCGTTCATTTTACAGGACATGGACGCCTGTTGCAGAGGCCGCTGGACGTTTATCGGCGAGCGGGGGCGTTTCAGTGTCGTGTTGAAGACGGAGAGATCATCGTCAGCGGACCGTTACGGGCGGGTTCCTATACCGTCGACGGGGCGATCAGTTCCCAGTTTTTAACCGGACTTCTGTTCGCCTTGCCGCTGGCGTCGGGGGACAGCCGGCTGGTTATCCGCCCGCCGCTTGTATCCAAACCGTATCTGGATATGACGCTTTCCGTATTAAACGAATGCGGCGTCGTGGTGGAAACGGAGGGTAACGGTTTATCGGTGCCGGGAAAACAGCATTTTCGCCCGTTTACGAAGCGCGTGGAAGGGGATATGTCCGCCGCCGCCTTTTTTGCCGTTCTGGCCGTATTGAGTCGGTCGACCGTTTTTCTGCAGAACCTGTGTCCGCATTCTATGCAGGGCGATGCGGTTTTGTTTTCGATTTTGGAGAAAGCCGGCGCCGACGTGAAGAAAAATCCTTTTCAAGTCTCCGGAAAAATTCGTGCGTTGGAAAAAGTGGATCTGGCCGATTGTCCGGACCTGGGGCCGATTTTATTTGTTTTGGCTTCACAGTGTGAAACCGAAACCGTTTTCTTGCATACAAATCGCCTGCACTGGAAAGAGAGTGACCGCCTGAGGGGCATGCAGGAAGCTTTGGAACGGCTTGGCATTGCGATGGATATCGGTGATGATCGGGCGGTGGTTCATCCGGGTCGGCTGCGGGGAAATGTGTGTCTGGACGGGCATGGCGATCATCGGGTTGTCATGGCTCTGGCGATTGCGGCGGTCTGCGCCGACGGTCCGGTTTTGATTAACGGTTATGAAGCGGCCGCCAAAAGCTACCCGCTGTTTTTTGAAGACTTGAAACGATGTGGCGTCCGGATGGAAATGGAGGATAAGCAATGAAAATCATGGTGATCAACGGGCCGAACTTAAATCTGCTGGGTATCCGCGAGCCGGCTATTTACGGGACGCATTCGTATGCCGACCTGGAAGCCTTTATTCAAAGGGAGGCGGCATTGCGAAAGATCGCGGCGGACGTGCGGCAGTCCAATCATGAAGGAACTTTGATCGACTGGGTGCAGGAGGCGTATTTCAAAACCTATGACGGCGTTGTCATCAACCCGGGCGGGTATACGCATACAAGCGTCGCCTTGGGAGATGCGGTGCACGGAATCGTGCCCTTACCGGTTGTAGAGGTGCATTTGAGCGATGTACTGAAGCGGGAGGATTATCGGCTGATCTCCTATCTTGCGCCTTATTGTGTCCGGCAGATCAGCGGCGCCGGCTTTGCCGGCTATGCGCAGGCCCTGGATGAATTGCTGAAACACAAATCGTCGAGTACTGTGGTAGAATGAGAAGCCATGAAAAGAAAAGAACTTTATATTTTGCTCGGCATTGTGCTGATTGCGACAGCGGCACTCTTTATATTGCGACGCCCTCAGGCTTATTCCGGTTCCTCGACAAGCGGTGATTTTCAATCCAGAAGCGGGGTGACGGTCGCGGTACAGCACGGCAATCAGATTGTGCTGGAATTTGATCCGGACGTGGACGCTGTCTATCATGTGGACGGCGATACCGGCGGCTTGGATATTGAAGTCAAAGATCAGCGGTGGCGGGTCGTGAATGAAGAATGTCCGAATCATATTTGCGCGGCGATGGGCTGGGCGGATAAAGATTCGGTTATTCCCATCACCTGCCTTCCGAATAACATCATGATTTTTGTGGAGTCCGTACATGCGGAATAATCGCACGCGGCGCTTCACTTATCTGGCGGTTTTATCGGCGATGGCGATGATGATCAACATGCTGGAAACATCTTTATTGCCGCCGTTTTTCGGCTTTTTCCGACTGGGACTGGCGAATATTATCGCGCTGGTCACCATCCGGGTGATGTCCGCAAACGCCATGATTGTTGTCAACGGCATGCGCGTTATTCTCGGCTCTCTTTTGAGCGGTCGCTTTTTAGGAAGCACGTTTTGGATCGGCTCGGCCGGCGTCGTCTTGTCGTCGCTCGTTTTGATCGTCATGGAAAAATGGAAGAGTTCGCTGTTGTTTACATCAATTCTGTGTGCAATCGCACATTCCGTCGGTCAGATTCTGGTCGTCATGTTTTTTTACATGCAGCCGGGGATTCTGGCTGTTCTGCCGTACTTTATACTCGTTTCCGTCGGAACCGGGGCATTGACCGGCATCATTGCGCAGATGGTTTTAAAACGCATCCGGCCGCTGCAATAAAAAAACCCGCTTCCGCAGGCGCATCTGTATATCGACAAGTGGCAGGGGTGGAAGGAATTGAACCCTCGTTAACGGTTTTGGAGACCGCTGTACTACCACTGTACTACACCCCTGAATGGTGACGAGTACGGGATTCGAACCCGTGAATGCCGCCGTGAAAGGGCGGTGTGTTAAGCCACTTCACCAACTCGCCATCGAGGATTGCCTTGTTATACTAGCATAAACAAAATAGCTCGGCAACAGGTTTCTGAAAAAAACGCCGGCGACGCGCGTGACCAAATTCAGATTGTGCATAGACGCGCATCGGACGATATAATAAATACGTTGCGGCAGGGGAGAGATTATGAAAAGGAAAAAACGGAAGAGAATATCATTTTGGGGACTTCTGGCATCATGCCTGATTCTTGCGATTGTTTTGTCGGGCGTTTTCATGTATGCCTATTATCGCGAAAAATATCGCGGCGGTGCACAGGCGTACAGCCGTTCATTGATTCGCGAGATGGAACCGGGTTCTATGGAATACCGCATTGCGTCCTTGTTCTATACGCAGGAAGAAATCGACGGCATTCGACGCAATCAGGCGCCGTCGAATGAAGCGGCAGATGAGACACAGGAAGAGGAGCCGGCAAAGGATATTGAAATCATTCCGATTTACGGGACGACCTATGAGGGGTATATGATGCTGATTCATAACCCGCAGGATTTATCGGTCGCCGTCAATCCGAATCTCGGTTCGGGAGGTGATGCGCCGGATTTGGATACGTATGTGGAGCGTTATCATGCGGCCGGCGGAACCAATGCCGGCGGTTTCGCCGATGCCGGAGGCACCGGGAACGGTTCCATTCCGCAGGGTATCGTCATCCATAACGGTCAGCTCGTGTATGGAAATGCGGGAGAATATCTGGACATTGTCGGCATCACGGCGGACAACCGTCTGATCTGCACCAAGACGACCGCGCAAGAGGCGCTCAGCTGGGGCGTACAGGAGGCGGTTACCTTCGGTCCGACCCTGATCAACGATTATCAGAATGTTTTCAAGGAAGGAACGGATAATCTGGGCATGCTGAATCCGCGCACGGCGATCGCGCAGCGCGGCGACGGGACATTCATGTTACTGGTCGTGGACGGCCGCGGCCCGACAAGCTTCGGAGCGCGGTATCAGGATATCATCCGTATTTTCCAGGAACATGACGCCGCCATGGCCGCGAATCTGGACGGCGGCAATTCCACGGCAATGATCTGGAAGGGAAATTATGTCAACACGCCGGTTTCCTTATTCGGCTCACGCAATCTGCCGACTGTTTTTCTGGTAAAAGGGGATGACTGACATGAAGAAAGC
>CAUVBZ010000016.1:0-23104 GCA_963550455.1 uncultured Erysipelotrichaceae bacterium | reverse complement strand
AAGATATAAATTTGTCAAAGAAATTTTGTTTATGTCCTTGACAAATCTTCCCAAAAGAATCGGTATCTTTATGGACGAAGTTAAATATCCTTTGAAGAAATTGTTCGATGAGAAAATTCTTCAGTATGAGGAAACCGGCAGGAGGCTATTTATTTTCGCTCATAAAGTATCCGGTTAAGGAAATGACTAAACCGACCAATGCTATTCCCCATCCTACATAGGTAAGAATATCATCGCTTAAATGACTAGAGGCGATCGCGCCGCCGAATAAAACGACGGTTATGCCCAAAAGCAGTCTCTTCATTATTTTTATCATCTTGTTGTTCCCCCAAATACGGCTGTGCTGTCGCGGGATTGATCATAAACGTTTTGAACATATTTTTTCCGCCAACGGGAGATACACCAACATCGTTTTTGCATGAGACCGCGTCGCTTAACCATAAGACGGTACATGGCGTTACTCCAATCACCGTTTTGATTCGTCTTCCTAGATATATAGGCACCATAGCGTAGAGATTCTGACCGGTCAAGTCGTTCTCGACGCTTTTGAAAATCCTTGTAACAGAGTGAAAGAAGATCAGACACGCATCGCTAAAAATTGGAACAGCAGAAATACAAATGAGGTGGCGATAATGCCCGGGAAAATACTATGTGCGCGGCTGCAGAGAAAGGATTGAATACCGGTCAGGACAACGGTAAAGAAAAGGACGGAGAAAAAATCCGAAAGCGCATGGAAATGGAATAAAAATGTATAGAAGGTTCCGAAAAAGACGGCTGACAGTAAAATGGCAAGCAGTACCTGTTTTTTGACGCGGATACGGTCGGTCATGACTTTAAAGCCGATGTTCATCAAAGTGCCGTGTCCGAAAGAATAGGCGATCAGCACCGCCGGATAAGCGGCCGGATAAGTACGGATGGAAGAAAAATCCGGAAAGAATGGGCTTCCGTGCAGGAAAATCTGCGCAATCCACAGCCATGCCGCAATCAGCCCGATTCCATAAAGCGTATGGCGCAATGCGGGCAGCGGTTCTTTCTTACAACGATTGTAATGAATACCGAAAAAATTCCAGTCGTACAGGATCAGAATCCATGTGACCAGATTGATCGTGAACATATAGGTCAATGTGTCGTTATGAATAAAACGATTCAGAAAGAAAGATACAAGAGGGATGAGTAAAAAGATGGAAAGAGAAATGAAAATTCGTTTTTTTGAAAGACGGGTCGGATTTTTCATACAGCTAAGTATAGCAAAGGAAAGGAGCAATCCGGAACGCTTTATATAGCGACAATAAAATTCATTGTATATTTCTGTTAATTTTTACACAAATATGGCATTTTCGTCCCTGAAATATTGCATGTGATCCATGGCTATGTTAACAATAAAGTCAAAAGAAACTATCCGGATATAATTCATAAATTATTTCAAGAAAGGGGGAAAGTTTTATGAAAGAGAAAAAACCGACAGAAAGGCGGGGAAAAGGCGGAACACGCGACCAGTTTCGGCGACTGGATTGCGTGATGCGCAACATCGGCGACGTATACATACAGGCTAAGCGTCGAGTGGACATTTTGCAGTTTGAAGGCTATGCGCCGGCGAAAGAACAGGTCATGAACGATGATGCGCGGCTGGTCTACCTGATTGACCGCACGGTGCAGGATTGTACGGATCGCAGCGGCTGCATCATTCGGAATGAGTATCTGAAAAGAAGTGATCGGGCCTGGCACCGCGCGTTTTTCCCGCGGTCTACGTATCTGCGCAGTAAACGGGAGGCTCTGCGAGAGTTTTTATCCTTACTCGGTATTCAATCGGACGACCAGTAATGGTATAATTCATATTAGGATGTGTGCTATGGATCGTCTGGCGATTCTACAGACTTTATTGCGGGAGTATACGGCGATTACGCCGATTCTGCCGCCGACCAGCTTTGAAGACCTGCAGATGGATTCCTACGCTGTGGTTGATTTTATGCTGAAAGTCGAAGAGCAGTTCGGCATCGTCTTAGATGATGAAAATCTGTTGCGCGTAAAGACGATTCAGGACGTCCTTAGGGTCATTCAAGAGGATACTGAGGAGGGGACATGTTAAAAGGCATTGCTGCTTCACAGGGAATCGCGATCGCGAAAGTGTATAAGCTGGAACAGCCGACACTGGATATTACGAAGGCGGAAAATGCAGATGTATCCAAAGAAAAAGAGCAGCTTGAATGTGCATTTGCCAAAACAATTCAGGATATCGAGAAAATCCGCGATATCGCTTCACACAATTTGTCCGCGGAAGAACTGGCCATTTTTGACGCGCATCTGATGATGGCCCAAGATCCGGAATTTAAAGGACAGATTGTCGCGGAAATTGAACAGGAACACGAAAATGCCGCCTATGCGATGAAAAATGTTTCCGACAAGATGATCGACATGTTTACGAATATGGAGGATGCTTATTTTAAAGAGCGGGCCGCCGATATTAAAGACGTATCGTTCCGACTCCTGTGCAATCTGACCGGTAAAGAAATTCCGAATCTGGTCACGTTGGATGAACCGGTCATTATCGTCGCCGCGGATTTGTCGCCCAGCGATACCGGGTCGTTGAATAAAGCGTTCGCCAAAGGCTTTATTACGGAAAAGGGCGGCCGCACAAGCCACAGCGCCATTATGGCGCGCTCGCTGGAAATTCCCGCGGTGGTCGGCGTCAAGGGGATTATGGAGGCGGCGAAAAGCGGCGATCTTGTCATCCTGGACGCTTTGAGCGGAGAAGTGATCTTGTGCCCGGACGACGAAACCAAAGCCGCATATGAGGAAAAAGCCGCATCCTTTCAGCAGGAAAAAGAGGCGCTCCTTTCCTTCAAGGACAAAGAGTCCATATCGGTTGACGGCCATAAAGTTCTGCTCGTCGGCAATATCGGCTCGCCGGCCGATGTGCAGGGAGTTGTAGATAACGGCGGCGAAGGCGTCGGCCTTTTCCGAACCGAATTTCTGTACATGAAAAGCGAAGAAGATTTCCCCGACGAAGATACGCAGTTTGCCGCTTATAAGACGGTTCTTGAAAGCATGCAGGGCAAGCCGGTCGTCATCCGCACGCTGGATATCGGCGGCGATAAGAAATTGAAATATTATACTTTCGAAGAAGAAATGAATCCTTTTTTGGGCGTTCGGGCGATCCGCTTCTGTCTACAGCGGAAAGATATCTTCCGAACACAGCTGCGGGCTTTACTGCGGGCATCCGCCTTCGGACATCTGTGCATCATGTTCCCGATGATCGCGACCGTCGACGAGTTTAAACGGGGGCGGGCTTTATATGATGAGGCGCGTGCGGAGCTGAGGGCCGAGGGAGTCGCGGTCGGAGAAGATGTGGAAGTCGGCTGTATGATTGAAATTCCGGCGGCGGCCGTATTGGCCGATCAGCTGGCGAAGTATGCGGATTTCTTCTCGATCGGAACCAATGATCTCATCCAGTATTCCATGGCCGCGGATCGTATGAGCCAGACCGTATCCTATCTGTATCAGCCGTTGAATCCGTCCGTTTTACGTCTGATCAAGATGACGATCGACGGCGCCCATGCCCACGGGAAATGGTGCGGAATGTGCGGCGAGATGGCCGGCGACGAGCTTGCCGCACCGGTTTTACTGGGCCTCGGCCTGGATGAATTTTCAATGAGCGCATCGTCCATTTTACCGGCGCGCCGAATGATCAATCGCCTGTCCTATGAGCAGATGCGGCATGTCGCGCAAAGCGCCGTTGAAAAAGAAACGATGGAAGAAGTGGAAGAATTGATCAAGAACAGCATTGGAAAGGAATAGAAATCGGTATAATAAAGAGGTGCCTGTCCGGCACCTTTCTTTATGGCGATGAATAAGAACACAAGAATTGTCTTTATTTCCAGCACCGGCGGACATTTGAGCGAATTACTGCAATGTGCGCCGCTGTTTGCCGACTGCGATTGGCACCTGGTCACCGAGCGTACAAAAACCAACGCTCGCCTGCAGGAACAATATCCGGCCGATCGAATATCCTTTCTGCAATATGGAACGAAAGCGCACCTGTTCCGCTATCTGTTCGTCTTTGCTTTCAACATTCTGAAAAGCTGGTATTTATTTTTGAAGTGGCGACCGGAATACATCATTACGACCGGGACGCATACGGCCGTGCCGATGTGTAAAATCGCGCATCATTACGGCTGTAAAATTATATGGATTGAGACGATGGCCAACGCCACTACGCCGACCCGAGCCGGTAAAATGATTTATCCGCTGGCCGATTTATTTATCGTACAGTGGGAAAGCATGCTGGAAGTATATCCGAATGCTGTCTACGGAGGATGGATATTCTGATGATTTTCGTTACGTTAGGTACGCAGGATAAACCGTTTCCCCGCCTGCTGCAGGCGGTTGAGAAAGCGATCGAAACCGGCGCGATTCAACAGCAGGTTGTCGTACAGGCCGGTTATACCAAATTCACTTCCGCGAATATGGAGGTCTTTGATTATCTCGACCAGCAACGGTTTTCCGCTTTTCTGCTGCAGGCGGATCTTTTAATTACGCATGGCGGCGTCGGCACCATTATGGCCGGACTTCGCGCCGGGAAAAAAATACTGGCGGCGCCCCGTCTGGCCAAATATAAGGAACACCACAATGATCATCAATTACAGCTTTTAGAAGCCTTTGCAAAAGAGGGCTATCTCATTTATATGCGCGATCTGAACGACATCGCCGCCTATCTGAAACAGGCGGAAACCTTTACGCCCAAGGTCTATATTTCCAATCAGATGAACATGATTCGACGGCTTGAAAACTTTATTTCGGAAACAAGCCGCCGGAAAGACCGCTGACCTTTAACGCCTGAGCAGATCATGGACGACGGCCGATGCCGCCATCATGCCTGCAACCGGCGGTACAAAGGAAACGGAACCGGGAAGCGGCCGTTTTGTATCGGAAGCGGAAGGATATTCCGGCCCCGTCTGCGGTTTTAAGGGCACTTCATGCGAGCAGACGACTTTCAGACGCCGGACGCCGAGTTTCCGGCATTCGTGCCGCATGATTCTGGCCAGCGGATCATTTTTGGTTTCATAAAGATCGCAGATATCCAGTTTTGTCGGATACAGCCGGTTTCCGCATCCCATGCAGGAAATGATCGGGGTATGTGTTTCGCGGGCGTGTCGAATGATGTCCAGCTTCGCCGTGACGGTGTCAACGGCGTCGATGATATAATCCCAGTCGGCGAAAGGGAACTGATCGTGCAGCGGCGGCAGATAGAACAGCGGATACGTCCGGACGACGATCGCCGGATTGATGGCGTGAATCCGCGCTTTGGCGGCCTCCACCTTCAGCATGCCGATCGTTTCCGCGGTTGCCAATAACTGCCGGTTTAAATTCGACGGACAGATCGTATCGTGGTCGATGATATCCAGGGCGCCGATGCCGATTCGGGCCAGCGCCTCGATGGCGCCGGAGCCGACGCCTCCGCATCCGAAAACGGCAACCCGACAATGTTGCAACATAAAAAGGGCTTCTTTACCCAACAGGATTTCCGTTCTGGACGCCGCTTCGGTTTCGTTCATGTTTATCTGCCCTCTGTTTTATGCGCAAAATAGGGATAGGAGCTTGGGACATAAAATTCCGCTCCATCTTCCAAGCGCACGCAGCCGAGTGTCCGTCCGAACACACAGCCGCAGTCGATATGGAGAAGACGGCCGCCGGCGCCGCGGATGATTTTGCCGTCGTATTCCGCGCCGTAGAGAAATGTCGGCACATGGCCGACAACCATCGTCGTATCGGGGAGGGGGTTGTCGTCGATGCCGATGTGCGTCCAGATCAGATCGAATTTCGGAATGTCGTTAAGGCGAATGGCGGCGCGGTCTCCTTTACCGAGTCCGGCATGAACGAGCAGGAATTTCTTTCCGCCGATTTGGAGCTGACGGTAATAGGGAATCTGCTCCATATAGAGCTGTATATCGTAACAGTCCGGGAAAGAGCAGTCCATGAATTGGTCGGCGGTGGTCATTCCGCCGTTATAATATATCCATGTGGCCAGATCGTCGTCCATCGCGCGGTACAGGGAGCTGTTGTCGCGTTTTCCTTCTATCAACAGGGGAATGTAACGCTTGAGCCATGCGTCGTGATTTCCCATGAGCATATGCATGTTGGAAGCGCGGCGGATTTTCTGCAACAGCGGAATTGAAGCTTTTCCGCGGTCGCATACATCGCCGACGATCCACAGCTCGTCGTATGCGGAAAAGCGGATCCGTTCGAGCATGGCGTCAAACTCATCCAGACAGCCGTGAAGATCGCTGATTGCATAATTTGCCATAGCGTTCCTTTCTGAAAATAGATGCTGTTATTTTACCATGCGTTGATAAAAAGCTGTTTCTTTTGTCTTTTGAAAAGGATAAAGGGAAAGAAGCGGCCGGCATGGGACCGTGCGGGTCACCTTTCCAAGAATAGGCGCATTTGCTATAATATTGCCGATAAAAATGAAGGGTGGTGCAGAAAGTTATGGGAAGAGCGCATGAAGTGCGTGCCGCTTCAATGGCAAAAACGGCCGCAATTAAATCGAAGCTGTATTCCAGATTTGGTAAAGAGCTCTATATCGCGGCAAAGTCGGGAGTTCCCGACCCGGATATGAACCTGACGCTGGCGCGTAAAATCAAAGAAGCGAAGTCGAATCAGGTTCCCGCCGACGTTATCAAGCGTGCCATTGAGAAAGCGAAAGGAAACGACGGGGAGAATTATGAGGAAGCCCGCTATGAAGGCTTCGGCCCCGGAAATTCCACCATTATCGTCGATTGTCTGACCGACAACACGAATCGTTCGTATACCAATGTGAAAACGGCGTTTAACAAGTGTCATGACGCAAAGCTTGCCGGCGCCGGTTCCGTCAGCTTCGGCTATGAGCAGGTCGGTCTCTTTTATTTCCCTTATACCGATGAAGAAAAGATGCTGGATGCGATGATGGAGGCGGAGGTCGACGTTCTTGATCTTGCGGTTGACGAAGGGGAAATGATGGTCAAGACAGCGTTTGCGGATTTTGCCAAAGCGCAGGACGCCATTGAAAAACTGCTCCCGGATGTACAGTTTGATACCTGTGAAGTGACGATGCTGGCCAACGAAACGGTTGCCTTAACCAATGAAGAAGACAAGGCGTCACTGCAGAAACTTCTGGATATGCTCAATGACATTGAGGATGTCAATAAAGTTTATACCAACGTTATTTCGTAAGAAGGAAAAGGGGCTTGCGCCTCTTTTTCATTGTTTGCGATGCGGGAAGAATCAAGATTTGCAGTAGAGAGATCAGCCTGTTGATCAGATAAAGGAGCAGTTCATATGCGTGCGATGCGAAGACAGGATCGAAAAATGGAAGCCGCGGCCATCCGCTCGGTTTTAAACAAAGGAACATACGGCGTGCTGTCTACGGTAATGCCCGACGGCAAGCCGTACAGCATTCCGATTTCTTACGCCTATGATGAGGAAGCCGGAGTGATTTATATGCACTGTACGACGGACGGCGGCCAGAAAATTGAAAATATTTCCAAACAGCCGTATGTCTGCTATACAATCGTGACCGATACGGAAGTTCTTCCTGAAAGTTTTTCAGTGAAATATCGTTCGGTGAATGTATTTGGAAAAATGGATATCCTGACGGATGAAGAGCAGAAAAAAGCGGGGCTGCGGAAACTGCTGTACAAATATTCGGCCGTGCACAAAGAAAAAGGCTTGAAATATATTGATTCGGCTTCGGCGCGGACGCTGGTTCTGAAGCTGACAATAGTCGAAGTGACGGGAAAGGCGCACCAATAAGAGACGCGATCAAGAATCAGAAAAAGTATGATTTACCAAAGGAGAAACCTTTTACGATAAGGAGCCGACCCGCCGCGCGTACACCGATGCGGTTTTATTTTTTTGCCGCTTGTCGTCACATTAAATAATTCTTAATGAAACGGCTACTGTATTCTTAAAAACGGGAGTTGTTAAAATAAAGGCACTTGAGGGGGAGAATAATGGCAACCATCTTGATTACCGATGATGAAGCGGATATCGTCAATGCGCTTGAAATTTATCTGAAACCGGAAGGGTATATGATCCGCAAAGCTTCAAACGGAGAAGAAGCGATCCGCATTATCAAGCAGGAAGCCGTCGACCTGGTTTTATTGGACATCATGATGCCGGGGATGGACGGCATTACCGCCCTGTCTTTAATCCGTGAATTTTCAAATATCCCCGTCATTTTTCTGAGCGCCAAAGGAGAGGATTCCGATAAAATACTGGGCTTAAATATCGGCGCGGATGATTATATTACCAAGCCCTTTAATCCGACGGAAGTCATTGCCCGGGTACGTTCCCAATTACGCCGATACATGCACCTTGGCGGAAGCACGCACCGAGGCGTCTTACAGTTCGGCGGTATTCTTTTGGACGATCAGGCCAAGACGGTCAAGGTCGATGGAAACGATGTTTTTCTCACTCCGATGGAGTTCGGTATTTTAAAACTGCTTATGGAAACGCCCGGGCGCGTCTTTTCTTCGGCGGAGATTTATAAGGCGGTCTGGAAAGAACCGCCGCTGGGAAGTGAAGGAACCGTCGCCGTACACATTCGTCATTTACGCGAAAAGATTGAAATTGATCCGGGCGCGCCACGCTATTTGAAGGTCGTATGGGGACAGGGATATAAGATGGAGGATTCAAATGCCTGAACAGAAACATCGTTATCTGGAAAGCGGACTGCTGAAAGTATTGGGCCTTTTGGCTTTATGCATTTCGGGAATCGTCATCAGTATTTCCCTGCTGACATGGCAAAGTCCGCGGGATTCGCTCCATGGAAGCCTTCGCTTTCAGCAAAACCGAGAATTGAGCCAACAGCTGGATGCCGAAAACCAGGATATATTCCGTTTGTATTTCGGAAAGAAAAGCATTGAACTGGATACGCTCGGTCAGTATTATACGGCGGAAAACACAAACGTTCGCCTGCGTGTCGAGATGTGGAAGAAAGATAGGACATCTCCCTCCATGCTGGTCAATACATTTCATGACGATGCCTACAGCAACACATCCGTTCAATATTATGGTTTTGATAAAGACGGAGTCGGCCTCTATTACGGAACGGACATCGAACAGGCCGAAAACGATTTGAAATCCGGAGCCGTGCCGGCCGTTTATGGAATCCGCCTGTGGCTGTTGGAGCCCTTATCGGTTCACGACGGCTATTATGAGCAGGTTCGTTATCTGCAATTTTCCGCGGCCATACAATCATATCGCCCGGCCTGCATCCTGATCGGAAGCTTTGTCTTTTTGATCGCGCTGACCTATGAACTGTATGCGGCCGGCCATCGTAAAGATTGCGAAGGCATTGTCTTAGCGGGTATTGATCAGATACCGTTGGATATCAGTCTGGTGCTCCTTCTGATAGTGGAATGGGGTATCTTGATGGTATGTGAAAGCTTCTTGGGCAGTTATTCGACTTTTTCCATCAACGGTATTATCGGCATCGTCGGAACTCTTCTGTTAATGGCGCTTGTTTTTTACTTCTGGCTCATGTCGCTGGCGCGTCGCGTCAAGGCGCATACGTGGATTGAAAACAATATCACGACGCGCATGTTCAAGTGGCTGAGCGTATTGTTGTCCGGCATTCATGAAAAGCGGATGATCACGCTTTTGGCGGCGGCATATTTCCTGTATCAAATATTGTTGATCAATCGCGCCGGCTTTTCTTCGTTTCACACAAGCGTTCTGATTTTGATTACGATCGGCATATGCCTGTATGGACTGCGGCAATTAGGTATGCAGGAAACGATAAACAAAGCGATTCATGCATTAAAAAGCGGCGATGCGGAATATCGGATTCCGGAAAAAACGGTTAGAAGCATGCGCGGCTCCATGCGGGAAACGGCGTTGGATGTCAACGCGCTCAGCGTCGGCATGAAGACCGCCGTTGAAAAACAGATGAAGAGCGAACGGTTAAAAACGGAGCTGATCACCAATGTCGGGCATGATTTCAAAACGCCGCTGACTTCCATTATCAGCTATGTCGATCTGCTCGATAAGCTTCCTTCTTCCGAAGAACAGGCGCGCTATATTGAGGTGTTGAAGCGGCAGACGGAGCGCTTGAAAAAGCTGTCGGAAGATGTTCTGGAAGCCTCCAAAGCCAGTTCCGGCAATGTTGAGATGCACATCGAGTCGGTCTCGCTGAGTGAGGTGGTGGAGCAGTCTCTGGCCGAATATACCGAAAAAATGGAAGCCGCCCATTTGGAAGTGAGGGTCAATGTCGCCGTCGCCAATGTCTACGCCGACGGACGCCTGCTGTGGCGGGTGTTGCGCAATCTGCTGTCCAACATGACCAAGTATTCGATGCCGAATTCGCGCATCTATATTGACGCTTCCGAGCTCAACGATTCCATGATTCTGTTAACGTTGAAAAACACCTCGAAGGATCCGCTGAATGTTTCTTCCGTCGAATTGATGGAGCGCTTTGTCCGCGGCGATACGGCGCGGCATACGGAAGGCAGCGGCCTGGGCCTGAACATCGCCCAGTCGCTGATCGAGCTGATGCACGGAAAGTTTGAACTGCGCATCGACGGCGATCTGTTTAAAGTAATGATTTTACTGCCTAAAGCGGCTGAAAATAAAGCGGCTCTTACAGAACAGTCCGTTTAAAGCAAGGATTTAGAAAAAGACAGGGCGGCGTAAAAACGCCGCCCGCTTTCATTCTTCCACCGCCATTGCGCCGCCGATTTCATTTTTTAAAAGTTTTGTACGCAAGTGCTCGGGAAGAGGAAAAGCATAGGCAAGCGCGGCCCGATATTCCATGTCGCGATACGCCTTGGGCATGGCGGCAAAGCGGGATGCGATCGGAATTTCCGCCTTTCGGCACGCTTTGAGCCAGCGGCGGCCGTTTTGATTAAAGGCAAGAACGCGAATTTTATGAAGCGGAGGCAAGCGTTGTATTTCCGCTGCGGTCGTGTGCGTCAGAACTTGCAGAACGGTGCGGCGGATACGAGACGCCGTATAGCGATGCGTAACGGAGGAAGAAAGAAATTCCTGCCAAGAAGCGGCTTTGCGGGCACAGGCGGAAAGATGATTTTCAATACCTTCTGAAAACAGAAATAAAGACGCCAGATAAGCGGGTGGAGCGGTGAGAAGAAAAGTGCGGATATAGGGATAATAAGCGGACAGGGTCACCCGCGGCCAGGCGTAGAGCGCTTTAGCCATGACGGTGGCCTGATCAACCGCTTTCCCTTGGGCAACGGCTTTGCGGATCGCAAGAGCGCTGGAGGTCTGCGGATGAAGCAGAGGGTCCAGATAATTTGTTGTCCGTTGCAGCAGAAGCGGCTCGATTTTGGTATCGGCTATTTCCTGCAGATAGCAGACGCCCAGCCTGTCGTTCGGCATCATCTGCGCCGTCAAAAGGGAATAGGCTTTGGGAAAAGACATGCCCTGCGCCATGGATTCACGGATATGATCGGGATTGATGGGCAAAGCCGCAATCTGCCGCAGGTTTTCCAGATCGCCACATTCGCTTCCGAAGCTGATCGCCTGTACGCCGGCTTTTTTCAAAATGGACACGGCGCCGTGCGCAAAGCGCGACGCACTCTGGACGGCATAGACATAGGGAAGCTCCAGCACAACGTCAATGCCGTTTCGACAGGCCGCCGCCGCCCGGGTAAATTTATCAATGCAGGCCGGTTCGCCGCGCTGTACAAAATTTCCGCTCATGACGGCGATGATGTAATCCGGCTTGTAAGTATCGCGGACGGTCTGAATCTGGTAGACGTGTCCATTATGAAAGGGATTATATTCGGCGGTAATGCCGACCGTATACGTCATGACAAAGCTCCTTTATTCTGCATATAGAGTATAATAGCAAATAAAGGGGGAAACGGTTTATGCGGCAAGAACTTGCCTGTGATTTCTATATTCCGGTGCAGCCGAAAGCGTCCGTCGTGATCGTTCACGGTATGGCGGAACATCGTCAGCGCTATGACAAATTTGCACAGTTTCTGGAACAAAACGGTTATGCGGTCGCTCTTTACGACCTGCCCGGGCACGGCGTCTCCTGTCTGCCGGCGGATTACGGCTGGTTCGGTGCGAAAGACGGCTGGCAGAATCTGGTCGACAGCGCGCATGAAATGCTTCGGATTATGAAAGAACGGGTACCGGACAAGCCTGTATTTTTATTCGGCCACTCCATGGGGAGCATGATTGCACGCTGCCTTCTGCAGGAAACGGATACGGATTTTGACGGCCTGATTTTATCCGGGGCGCCCTGCTATCCGTCGGCGGCGCCGATCGCCATCCTGTTGGCCAAGGCTGTTCGTATCAACAAGGGCGCCAAAGGGCACTCTTCCTTTCTGGACAATTTGATGACGGGCGGTTTCGGCGCTTCCGTTCCCGATCCCCGCACGCCGTTCGACTGGCTCAGCTACAATACGGAAAATGTGGATCGTTATATGGCGGATCCGCTGGACGGTTTTCCGTTTACGGTACAGGGCTACATCGATGAGATCACCGGGTGCATACGCATGCATGACGTGAAGCGTTATCACTGTACAAGAGGGCAGCTGCCGATTTATTTTTTTGCCGGAGAGGACGATCCCTGCACGGGCGGCCGCAAGGGCCTGGAAGACAGCATGCTTACTTTACGCAAGGCGGGCTATTCAAACATACGCTGTCAATGTTATGAACATATGCGGCATGAAACCTTGCAGGAGGAGGATTGTCTGCTTGTCATGCAGGATGTCGTGGCGTGGCTGGACGACAGTCACCATGCGTAAAAGCGATTGACTTTGCCTTTTCGTTTGCTATAATTGTGGACGTTAACGAATGCGGGGAAATATGAGTTTGAAGTGGTCATGGAACCGACTGATCAGAGACGGAGTTTCGGAAGTTTCCTTTGATGAGAATGTTGTTCTGCCGCTCGACGCATTTGCCGGTTTCAATCTGATTCAGGGGACGGAAGATGTTCATGTCAAAGGCGTCGGTTATATGGACGTCGAGGCGGAATGTTTCTATGTAAACATGCATGTCACCGGGCTGATGCTCTGTATGGATGCGATCAGCGGTGAAGAGGTGCGGGTTCCCTTTGCGGCAGATGCCGACGAAACGTATTCCTTTACGGATACGTCGGATGAGGATGTCCGTATCGTTAAGGATGATGTCATCGATCTTACAGAGGCTGTTCGGGATGCGATCATTCTGGAAGCGCCTTTGCAGGTGACGGATGTCGATCCGGCCGATTATCCCTCCGGAGACGGATGGCGGGTGATGTCGGAAGATGAATATGAACGGAGCGGGACGCGGAAGATTGATCCGCGGCTTGCGAAGCTTCAGGAATTTAAGCGGTGATAACAGGAGGTCTGGCAGATGGCGGTACAGCAGAGAAGAAATTCAAAAACGCGGAAGGCGAAGCGGAGAACGCATTATAAGCTGAGCGCTCCGCAGCTGGAAAAGTGTGCAAACTGCGGCAGCTGGAAACTTCCGCACCATGCGTGCCCGAATTGTGGCAATGTTGGTCCGGAAGCGGCGGGCAGTACAGAAAAAACGACAGCGTAAGGTTGAAACGGATTTTCAGAAAAGACCGTGTCCTTGATGAGGATGCGGTTTTTTTTTGCAAAAAAGAGTTGCGGTTTCCAATTAAGATGATACAATCAGTGGTGAAAAGTGTCAGATAGTGGCGGAAAGTGGGGACGGATGTTCACGGGAGAATACAGACACAGTCTGGATGCCAAAAATCGACTGATTATTCCATCCCGTCTGCGCGCGGATATCGGAGACACTTTTGTCGTAACGCGCGGGCTGGACAGCTGCCTGTGCATTTACACAAGCGCCTCGTGGGAGCGCCAGCAGAAACAGCTCGAAAAGTTGCCGTCGACAAATAAAGCCGCTCGCGCGTACATGCGTTTTATCCTGAGCGGCGCGGCGGAAGAATCGTTTGACGCGCAAGGGCGCGTACAGCTTTCTTCTTCTTTGCTTAACTATGCGGGAATTACGAAAGCCTGCGTCGTGATCGGAGCCGGCGACACGATTGAAATCTGGGACGAGGCGAAGTGGAATCAATATAATTCCGCAACGGCCGAGAACTTTGACGACATCGCCGAGTCTTTGACGGAGTACCTGCAGTGATGGAGCACCAAAGCGTACTGTGCGCAAAGAGCGTCGAACTTCTGCAGATTGATGCGGAAGGAATCTATGTCGATGCGACTTTGGGGCGGGGCGGCCATACGATTGAAATTGCGTCACGATTAACGAGCGGTCATCTTTACGCATTCGATAAAGATGCACAGGCGATTCTGGAAACAGGCGAACGACTGAAGCCTTACCGCGACCGGATCACCGTGCTTCATGCCGATTTTCGGCAGATGAAACAAAGCCTTGAAGCCTGCGGCGTTCATCACGTCGACGGCGTCATGATGGATCTGGGCGTCAGTTCGCCGCAGTTTGACGATCCTTCGCGCGGCTTCAGCTACCGCTTCGACGCCCGTCTGGACATGCGGATGAACCGGGAATCCTCCCCGGACGCCTGGCAGATCGTCAACACCTTTGAACAGGAGGAACTGACGCGGATTTTGCGGGAATATGGCGAAGAACGCTTTGCCGCCTCCATTGCCCGCGCCATCGTCACCGCGCGTGCAAAGAAGACGATCGACACGACTTTTGAACTGACGGATGTCATTCGTACGGCGTTGCCGGCCGTTGTGCTCAACGGAAAAGGACATCCGGCGCGGAAAACATTTCAGGCCCTGCGGATTGCGGTCAATCAAGAGCTGGACGCCCTGCGGGAAGGACTTGCGGAAGCGTGTTCACTGCTGAATGTGAACGGGCGGTGCGCCGTCATCACCTTTCACTCTCTGGAAGATCGCATTGTGAAAACGTATTTCAAAACTTTAGCTTCCGCTCCCTATGTGGAGCCGAAACTGCCGATTCCATCTTCCCGAATCGCCACGCCGTCTTATCGGCTGATCACGCCGAAACCGATCACGGCCGATGCGCGGGAGATCGAACGGAACCATCGCGCGCATAGCGCAAAACTTCGGGTCATCGAACGGAGAAAGGGGGAAACGATATGAGAAAGAAGATTGTACGCAGACGGAAGAGAAGATTCGGCCTGAGCCGGTTTGCGACGACATTTTTATTGATTTCAGCCATCGCCTATGTCGCTTCCGCTCTGTTTCTGCGTTCCTATAACAATAACCTCAGTACGAAAAAGCAGCAGATCGATGCGCAGATCGCGCAGCTGCAGGTTCAAAATGATGCGGTGGCGGTTGAAGTGAATACGCTGAATAACCGCGACCGTGTCAATGCGATTGCGGGAGACGACGGCTTGTCGATGGATCAGAGCAACATCGTCACCATCACCAAAACAAATGCCGGCGAGTAAGTTTCATGCGTAAGAAGAATAGCGGAAAAAGGGTCGTTCTGCTGATTTTCGTGATGACGCTGGCGCTGATGCTCATGCTGGCGTCAAATGTTTTTTTCGTCGCCATCGCCAAAAAACACATGCGTTCCGGAACCGACCTTTCCGTCTATGCGGATTCGGCCAATACGGTCACGGAAGTGACCAAAGCGCTGCGCGGCCGCATTTTGGCGGCCGACGGTACGATCATCGCGGAAGATAACCGCACATATAATATCATCTGCATTCTGGATGAAAATCGCCCCTCCCTGAAGGGGCAGATTGCGTATGTCAAAGATAAAGAAGCGACCGCACACCAGCTGGCCCGTATTTTAAAGATGGATGAACAGATGGTGCTGGATTATCTGAATCAGGATGTCTACCAGACCGAGCTTGGCACGGCCGGCCGCAATCTTTCCGAGAGTATTAAAAATGAAATAGCGGCGCTGGAAATGCCGGGCATCGAATTTACGGACAGTATCAAGCGCGTCTATCCGCTGGGAACGTTCGCTTCAAATCTGATCGGCTTTGCCCAATCGGACGAATCCGGTTCCACCGTCGGTAAGATGGGAACGGAGCTTTATCTGGATTCTTATCTGCGCGGGACGGACGGCTATCGAATTTATCAGGCGGATAAAAACGGATTTATTCTGCCGGGTATGAAAGAAGAAGTACGCGCGGCGGAAAACGGAAATACGATTTATACGACGCTTGATCAGGATATTCAGGAAGCGTTGGAAGAATCCTTTCAGATGACGGCGAACCGCTTTCATTCCGACCGCATCTGGGGAGCCGTCATGGAAATCGCCAGCGGAAAGCTGCTGGCCTGGGGACAGTATCCGTCTTTTGATCCGAATACGTTGGAAATCACGGACTATAACAATTACGGCGCGCAGGTTCCCTACGAACCGGGTTCGACCATGAAAACCTTTACCTGGGCGGCCGCCATCAACGAAGGGAAATATGACGGCACGGCCGGCGTCTATTCCGGTCCTTATTTTTATCAGGCGGACCTGCAGAACGATCCGGTCCGGGTGGAGCAGTCAATTTACCAGCCGATCACGAATGCCGGAAATAAGAACTGGGGTTATATCGACTATGATCACGGCATGATTTACTCGTCCAACGTCGTCGCCGCGGAAGTGCAGAATCGCCTGATTACACCGGCCATTCATCTGCAATATTTAAAGAGCTTCGGCTTTTTCAAGACGGTCAGCACCGACGGTCTGGCGGAACAGACCGGCATTTTGAATTTTACGTGGCCGAGCGACAAACTGGCCCTGTCGTATGGACAAGGTTCGACGGTTACGACTTTACAGCTGCTGCAGGCCTATTCGGCGATCGGCGGCGACGGGACGATGAAGCGGCCGTACTACATTGAAAGCATCCGTGATCCGTACGATACCGCCAAGGTACTGTACCAGGCGCAGACGAAAATAACCGGCGAGCCGATCAGCGCCGAAACGGCCCGGCAGGTGCGCGATATTATGTATCGCGTCGTGAACGATGAGGACGGTACGGCAAAATATTATCGGATTCCCGAATGTGAGCTGATTGCCAAAACCGGCACTTCGCAATTGGCGGTGAACGGAACCTATGAATCCGGCAAGACGATCGTCTCTTTTATCGGCGCCATGCCGGCCGATAACCCGAAAGTGCTGGTCTACTACGCTAACGAAGCTTCCTATATGCCCAATGCGCATTTTTATACGGAAGCGGCGGTAAATCTGCTTCGTAAAACGGCGATGCGGCTCGGTTTTTCGGCTCAGCCGGTGCAAAATACGGAAGCGCCCGTCCTTGAGGGCGAGGGGCAGGCGGAGCGGACGACGATGCCGGCCCTGATCAATCATTCGCTTGCTTTTGCGATGGCCCAATTGGACGGAACTATGGCGCAGATCATCACCTTGGGCGACGGGGCGAGCGTCATCGACCAATATCCCGAAGCGAATGAAACCGTGTACGCGGGGCAGCGAGTGTTCCTTCTGACGGACACAAACAGCTTCATCATGCCGGATTTAACGGGGTGGACACGCCGGGACGTGACGGCGCTGTGGCAGGTGACGCAGTTCGGATTTAAATTAAGCGGAGACGGCAAAGTCATCACGCAGAATATCGCGCCCGGTTCAACCGTTTCGCGCGGAACGCAGATCGCGGTTGAATTTGGCTCGTAAGCTACTGTATAATTTCAGCGTTTTTAGGGGATGATAAAGATGGCGGTTAAGCTTGGGATCGGATTTCTTTCAGCGTTCTTTGCGGTATTGGTGCTGATGCCGTATTTTATTCGCTGGCTGAAGCGGAAAAGAATGAATCAGAAGGTCAGCGAATACAGTCTGCAGGCGTACAAAGACAAGGAAAAAACGCCGATCATGGGCGGTGTTTTATTTATTCTCGTACCCGTCGCGGTGACCTTGCTCGGCCTCCGCGGATTATGGAAAGAACCGGCTCTGCCCCTGTTGATGCTGGTCTTTGCTGGCTTTGGCCTGATCGGGTTTATCGACGACTGGCTGATCGTGACGCACGGCGACAATACCGGTCTCAAGCCCTGGCATAAGATTGCCCTGCAGATTGCGGCCGCCGTCTTTTTTATACTGAGCATGGGCGGAAATCTGCCCCATGAAGTACATATTCCGTTTACCGCCGTTTCCCTGCCTTTCGGGACCGTCTATATTTTATTGGCGGTCTTTATGTTTACCGGAAGCTCCAACGCGGTCAACCTGACAGACGGTATGGACGGTCTGGCGGCCGGCTGTTCGATCTTGGCCTGCGCGGCGTTTCTCGTGATTGCCTGCGTTCAAGGCGAGTACGCCATCGCTTTCTTCATCGCCGCCTTGATCGGCGCCTTATTCGGCTATCTGCATTTTAACGTAAAGCCCGCCCGTATCTTCATGGGCGATACCGGTTCGCTGGCGCTGGGCGCGCTTCTGGCCGGACTGGCGATTCTTCTGCATTGCGAAATCGCTTATATCGTCATCGGCGGCATTTTTGTGATCGAGACGATCTGCGTCATCCTGCAGCAGGTGTCCGTCCGCACGGGACATGGCCGCATTTTCTCCTATACGCCGATTCATTATGCGTTTGTGATTAAGGGAATGCGTGAAAAACAGGTTGTGTACCTGTTCTGGCTTGCCGAGGCGATTCTGGCGACGGTCGGCCTTTGGATTGGTCTGCACTAGACGGAAAAATCCGATATAATAGAAAAGTTACAGGAGATTTTATTTCTTTATGGAAGCCGCACGATACGATGTCAACAACACACAGGTACAGATGTGTATGGTCATAAAGCTTCAGCAGCTGCAGCGGGAAGGAATGGCGGTGCTGACGTATGCGAATCTGGAAGATTACCTGCAGTTTCACCTTTGGAAAAAAAGATGTCCGGACGGTCTGGCGCAGGCGGCAGATCAGATTCTGCGCTTGACGACGAATGATATTGTCCGCTATTTATCCATGCAGGCGATGCGGGAAGCTTCGTCAAAAAAATTATCGGATTTTTCCGATCTGTTAGGAGGCTGAGAAGTATGAAGGGGAAGAAAACAAGAAAGATAGTGACGTTTTGGACGATCGTGGCCGCGATCGTGATCCTGATCGGTTCAACGTTTACGCTTATACAGTCGCATCTGAATCTGGGGCTCGACCTGGTCGGCGGCTTTGAAATTCTGTACGAAGTCGCGCCGCTTGATCAGTCCGCATCCGGCAATGTCGATATGAACGCGGTCGTCAACAGCATTCAGAAACGTGTCAACGTGCTGGGCGTCAGCGAACCGACCATCACCGTCGAAGGGAACAACCGCGTCCGCGTCCAGCTGGCCGGAGTGGCCGATCCGGAAACGGCACGACAGATGATCGGGACGACGGCCAATCTGACTTTTCGCGATGCGGACGACCGGGAGCTGGCCGATTCCGGCATCTTACAGGAGGGCGGCGCAAGCCTTGGTTATAAAGACGGCCGGCCGATTGTTTCTTTAAAAATCAAAGACGCGTCGAAGTTTGCGGAAATTACCGCGCAGATTTCAAAAAAGAGTGCGCCGGACAACGTCATGGTGATCTGGCTGGACTATAAAGAGGGGCAGTCGTATAAAGCGGAAGCGGCCAAAGCCGCAAGGGGAGAGAATCCCGCTTATGTTTCGGCGGCGAGTGTCCGTTCGACCATTTCCGGCGACTGCATCATCGAGGGGAATTTCACGGAAAAAGAAGCGACCACGCTGGCCAGCCTGATCAATTCGGGCTCTCTGCCGGTGAGAATGACGGAAATCAGTTCGGATGTCGTTTCTTCACAATACGGCGCCGACGCGTTGCATAGAACGCTGCTGGCGGGCTTCGTCGCCATTTTGGCGGTGGTTGTCTTTATGATCAGCTGGTATCGGGCGGCCGGCTTTATTTCCGCCGTCATGCTGGCGGTGTTCCTGTGGTGTGTCTTCGGCGTCTATGCGGCCATCGGAGCGGTTTTCACATTGACCGGCATTGCCGCATTGGTGCTTGGCGTCGGTATGACGATCGATGCGAATATCATCATGTTTGAACGCATCCGTCAGGAGTTGTATAAGGGGCACAGCGTTGAGAATGCCGTCGCGGAAGGGCAGAAGCTCTCTTATTCGGCAATCTTTGACGGTCAGTTGACGACGTTGATCGCCGGTTTGATCATGTATATCTGGGGAAACGGCACGGTCAAGGGCTTTGCGACCATGTTAATGATCACAACCTTCATGACGCTGCTGATCAATGTCGGCTTTACAAAATTTCTGCTGTCGCTGATCTCCGATTCCGGCGTTTTCCATAATCGTCCGGAGATGTTCGGTGTGAAGAAGACACAGATTCCGGACGTTTCCAAAGGACAGGAGCAGTTCTATTTCGGCATGAAACGGGGAATGGATTACATCGGCAACTCCGGGAAGTTCATTCTGACGGCATGCGGTATTTTGGCTCTGGCTGTCGTTTTGGGTATTTTCGGTATGGCAAGGCACGACGGTTTTCTGAATCTGGGCATTGATTTCGCTTCCGGAACCAAGCTGACCGTCACTTCCGATCAGCCGCTTACGGTCGATGCCGTACAGAGCGAGCTGGATACGCTTGGATATCGGAATTTCACGTACCAGGCGGCGGGTGAAAATACCGTCTACGCCACGACGAAGCAGTCGTTGTCCAAAGAGGATCTGACGACGATCAAGCAGGTGTTCAGTGAAAGGTACGGACAGGAGCCCGGCGACAATATCGTGACGCCGACCGTCGGCCATGAGCTTGTGCGGAACGCCCTGATTCTGACTTTGGTCGCCTGGGTATTCATGCTGGCGTATGTCGCTTTCCGCTACGAATGGGATTATTCACTGGGCGCGCTGGTCGCCTTAATTCATGACGTGATGATCACCATGTGCGCCTTCTCCATATTTCGCTTTGAAGTGAATATCAGCGTCATTTCCGTATTGCTTACGATCATCGGCTATTCGATCAACAATACGATTGTTGTCTTTGACCGTCTGCGCGAAGCGATTCAGAGCCGGTCTTCCACGATTAAAAAGTCGGATTTGAAGGGAATTGCCAACGGCGTCATCGACGATACGCTAAAGATGTCGATCTATTCTTCCATTACGACGATTCTGCCGGTTCTGTTTATGATGACGATGGGCTCGCGCAGTATCTTCGTCTTTACCTTCGCCATGTTTGTCGGTCTGATCGCCGGCACGTTCTCCTCCATCTTCGTGGCGCCGTACGTTTGGTATCAGGTTCGGATGCATGTTGCGGAAAAGCCGAAGAAGCCGAAGAAGAAAAAGAAAGAGCGTCTGGACGAATATACGGTAAAGGGTATTAACGCTTAATTCACGAAACAGACAGGCCGGCGGACGCTTCGGCTTGTTTCTTGGGATCGGAAAATCAATATGAACTATACGGAGCTGCGGGAAAAGTATCAAAAATTTTATTACCATGCTTATACGATTTTTGAAACCGAAGAAAATCTGCACATTCGTTATGCTTTTTCCATTGACGGCCTGGCCGAATTTCATCCGGAATGGATGATTCCAAAGCCCACAAAGGAAGTCGTCGGAAACAGGCGCTCCGTCCGGGCGGCCGCCTTTTCGCTTGGCCTTGTCGAATTGATCAGTTACTGGAAACTGACTTGTTCCCCGCAGGTGATGATTTCGTGCGGTTTTTTAAGCGATGAACAGAAACAATGGTGGAAGAAGCTCTATTTCAACGGCTTGGGTGAGTTTTTTTATCGCAATCGGATTGCGGCCGATCCGGCGACGTTCCTGTCTCTTGAAACGACGGGAACCGAAATCGGCGGCGAAGAAGACACACATCCCTTTGCGGGTAATTTGATTCCGGTCGGGGGCGGTAAAGATTCCTTCGTGACTTTAGACGTGCTGCAATCGGAAAAAGAAATAAACCATGCGTTCGTCATCAATGCAATCGCCGCCGCGATACACAGCGCGCAAGCCGCCGGCTATACCGGCGAAAGGCTGATTTCCGTAAAGCGGACGCTGGATCCGACGATGCTCGAGCTCAATCGGCAGGGATACCTCAACGGTCATACGCCGTTTTCCGCGCTGGTTGCGTTTGCGTCCACGTTGACGGCGTTGGTGTATCATAAGCGCTATGTCGTTCTTTCCAACGAAGCCAGCGCCAATGAAGCGACCGTCAAGGGGAGCTTTGTGAATCATCAATATTCCAAGACCTTTGAATTTGAGCAGGATTTTGACGCTTATTTTCATACGTATATCGCCAAAGACGTATTCTATTTTTCCCTACTGCGTCCGCTGAGTGAACTGCAGATCGCCGGTATTTTCAGCCGGCTCAAACCGTTTCACGCCGTGTTCCGCTCCTGCAACGTCGGGCAGAAAAGTGAATCCTGGTGCGGACATTGCGCAAAGTGTCTGTTTGTCTGCGTCATGCTGAGCGCTTTTCTTTCCGATGCCGAACTGGTTTCCGTTTTCGGCACGGATATGCTGAACGATCCTGCCATGCAGTCTTTGTTTGAACAGCTTACCGGCATGCAGGATAACAAGCCGTTTGAATGTGTCGGCACCCGCAGTGAAGTCAATACGGCGGTGTGCATGTCGATCGCAAGGCATCAGAAGGCGGCGCTTGCGCTGCCGCTGCTGTATCAAAGATATACCGAGACGTCTTACTATCCGACGTATCGGCGGCGGCAGGTACGTTATGACGAGTGGAACCCGTACAATCATGTGCCTGCGCATTTTCAGACACTTTTAAAGCGGCGCTTGAAGGAGATGAATGCATATGCTTGAAAAAGAGCGTTCGGCGTGGCGTTCGGAATTTGAAGGACAGAGGATTCTGATCTGGGGATACGGGCGCGAAGGCAGGGCGACGGCCGAGCTGATTCACGCCGTGTGTCCGGATTTGTCTTTCACCATCACCGATCGTCAGCCACAGGCGGTCGCTGAAGCGAAGAGGCTACATCCATACGCCGGCGTCCGGCTGCAGGAGGAAATTGATTTTGGCGCCTATACGATGATTTTGAAGGCGCCCGGCATCGTTCTTCCGAAGGATTTTTCTCATGCCGGTCTGACAAGTGAAACGCAGTTATTTCTAAAGCACTATGGCCAGCGGACAATCGGCATCACCGGTACGAAGGGAAAGTCGACGACGGCGGCTCTGACGGCGGCCATGTTAGGAGAGGGCGGCCCGGTGCATCTGGTCGGGAATATCGGCGTGCCCTGTTTCGCCGTCATCGACGCGCTGGGCGAAAGGGACCGTATCGTTTTCGAAATGAGCTGTCAT
>CAUVBZ010000015.1:0-24317 GCA_963550455.1 uncultured Erysipelotrichaceae bacterium | reverse complement strand
GTGGTCGGCGTATCCAGCTGGCGAAGCAGGCCGTCATAATCCGTCACGTCTTTGACAAGTCCCCGCCACTTCAGTTCTTCAAGAAAGTTCATTGTCGATCTCCTCCTAATTAGAAAAAGCGTCCTTTCTTCTAAGGACGCCTCAGCGCGGTACCACCTTAGTTCATCTTACGATGCCCTCGACTGCCTTAACGACGGCAAACGTCCGGTTCAATCGCGACAGGTGTATTCCGATAACCTGTCCGACCCTTTTCACCATACAGGATCTCTCTATAGGACAGTGTCTAGCGTACTGTTTCTGCCGAACCGAATGCCTTAATCCTAATGAATGCGGCCGACGTTGTCAAATGCTATTCCGCCGTTGTCTGCCGCGGGGTAAACAGATAACTCAATTCAATGTTTTTCTCGACATCGTCCATATTCTGAAGCATCTTGGTCATCACCCGCATACTTACGGCGCCAAGATCGTAGCTCGGAATCGAGAACGATGAAATTGTCGGCCGGAACATGGAGTTGTATTTCGTATCCAGAATGCAGACGACCTCCATCTCCTTCGGAATCGCGATCTGATTTTCGCGGGCGGCATTGATAATGGCCATGGCTTGCGAATCACGGTTTCCGATGACAAGATCATAGCGGTTATCCTTCAACCACATTTGCAGATACGCATAAGATGTGCGTGTCTCCGGAGGAATACGCAGATAGCCGTCAAACTTCATGCCTTTTTTCTGATAAGCCGCTTCGGCGCCCTGCACCATCTGCCGGCTGGCCGCCATGTTTTTACGGTCTTCCAAAATCGCGATTTTCGTTTTCCCTTCTTCCAGATATTTCATGGAAAGCTCAAAAACCGCCTTCTCGATATCCACATAGACCGAACAGACATTGTCCATATGCACCTTATTGCCGATTAAGACGATCGGAATGCTGTATTTCCGTAGCTCCTGCATTTCCGATCCCGACAGCTTGGCGCTGTAAATAACGGCGCCGTCGACACGGCTTTTAATCAGATCTTCAATGATGTCGTTGATATCCGAAATGCCGGCCGTCATCGTATGCAGCTGAATGCTGTAGTTATAGATTTTAGCGACATCGATCAATCCGTTGATGATCTGCCCGGTGTACGTGAAGCTGGCTTCCGGAACGACCAGGCCGATCGTCGTTGTTTTCTGCAGCGCAAGTCCCTGCGCAATGGCATTGGGCTTATAACCCAGCTTTTCGATCGCTTCCTGTACTCGTATTTTTGTCGGTTCCTTGACGACATTGGAACCGTTTATGACACGCGAAACCGTCGCCAGGGAAACCTGCGCTTCTTTGGCAACGTCGTAAATCGTAACTCGTTTCATAAAGACGCTTCCTTTCTAACGACAATCCTTATTGATTTTCTTTCTTTTCAGAAAAATTGCGAACCGTTTCCACGCACTTGTCAATCAGATCTTTCGCCGTCTTCTTTACATTTTGAATCGAATCCTGCACTTCATCCGACTGCAGATAGGAAGTAACCGCATCCGAAGTCTCTTTGACTTTCTGACCGGCTTCTTTCAGCTTTTCCTGTAACATTTCTTTGTTCTCGTTGCTCAAAATCCCCGATGCTTTTTCGCCAAGATCGGATGCTTTTTCTTTGGCGGCCGCGATGGTTTTCTTGACATCTTCCCGCTCGCTGAATTCATTGATTGAAGACTTTGCCTGTTCGACCGCCTTGGCCGCATTGGTTTTCAGATAGTTCAGCGTTTTGGAAAGATCCACGTTTCCCAGCAGATCGTTGGCCTTTTCCTTTGCGCCTTGAACGGAGCGATTCAGAGTTTCAGCCGTCTCTTCCCGAAGCTCTCGAATCTTTTCTTCATTGATCGCAAAATCAATGCCTGAAGAAGACTCTTCTTCTTTTTTAGCCTGCGCTTCATTGCTGATTTCCTGAATCTTTTTCTTTAAATCCGCCACCGTCTTTTCCACGTCCTGCGTCGGTGTGCTCTCTTTCGTTTCAAAAACCTCTTTTTTATTTTCTTCACTCATGCCTGTTCTCCTTTTTCCTTTATTTCTTCCTCCGCCTGCAAAGCGGACGCCGATTGTTCTTGTTGCACGCGGACGTCATCGGCCGATACGGTCTCTTCTTCACCCGGCTGGCGTACAATGTCCGTTTCTTCAACGGATTCTTTCGTCTTGTGCAGATTATCGCTTACCCATTGCGACGCCTTGGTGAAAACCTCTTCCGTCTTATCCTGCACTTTATCCACCGAATGGGAAATCCGCACCACCGTATCCAGGGGCGCCTGCACTTTCACCAGAGACTGATTCACACCGTCAATTGTCGTATCCAGCTTATGAATCTTGCCGGCCACCTCGTCAACCAGTTTCCAGAGATGGCGCAGTAAAATACAGAAATAGACCAGCGCAAGTGCGCCCAGCACCGGTAACAAGGGTTCGCAGATCGTCTGCAAATCATATAACAAGGAGTTAATCATCGTCAAAACCACCTTTTCACGCATTCTATTATAGTTGCAGTGAAAATATTTTCAAGAAAAAGAAAGAGCGTTTACACGCTCGGGATCGCTTCAATCAACGCTTCCAGACCGTAAATATCCTTGCTGCTCATGAACAGGAAGACGGCCGGCCTCTCCCGCGCCAGAATTGAGGCGCCGGTTTCATCTTCCGAAAGGACGACGGACTGCGGCAGACGCTTCTGCAGATACGTAATATCGATATTTGTGCCGTCCTGCATATCGTCGATGCTGGTAAAGGGACAAAGATAAACGCGATCCGCCTTCGCCAACGCCTGTACAAACGCATCGGCAAAGTACTTCACCCGGCTGGCCCGATGCGGCTTGAAGATGACAACCAGTTTGCGGCCGGGAAAGCGCCGGCGGGCGGTATCGATCGTCACCGAAATTTCCGTGGGATGGTGCGCATAATCGTCGATATACACATTTTCGCCGATCGTCTTTACGACAAAGCGGCGCTTGACGCCCCGAAACGAAGATAGTCCCGCTTCAATCTGTGCCCGACTCAGCCCCTCTTCAAGGCCGACGCCGATGCAGGCAAGACTGTTCAGCAGCAGATGATGCCCGACAAATGGCAACGAAAACCGGCCGATCGGTTCCCGATGAAAAAGGACGTCAAAAGCCATGCCGTCGCTATGCTCCTCAATGTGGACGGCCTGCAGATCGTCCCTTTCGTCTTCTCCGTATCGGACAAGCGACACATTCGGATTTAAATGAAGCTTGCGGCCCTCTTCATCTTCACCCCATAAAAAAATACCTTTCGTCACCTGCCTTGAAAACTCTTCATAAGCCAGACGATAGTCCGCCTTATCCCGGAAATAGTCCACATGATCCAGATCGACATTGGTTATGATTGCATAGGCCGGGTGATACGCAAGAAAATGACGCTGAAATTCATCCGCTTCCAGTGCGAAATAAAACGTATCCGGCGACAGATGACCGTTTCCGTCGCCGATCAGCCAGCCGGTCGGCGCGACATGCGAAAACAGGGCGGCCATCATTCCGGTTGTCGTCGTTTTGCCGTGCGAACCGCTGATTGCGATCGTCCGATATTTTTTCAGAAACTCTCCGACAAACGCATGATAACGCGTACAGACGCAGGTCGAATTGGAACGGGCGGCCGCCACTTCGGGGAAATCATCCAAAAAAGCGTTCCCGATGATGACATGCATATGATCGCGGATATTCGCCGGATCAAACGGCACAATGGAAATGTGCCGCTCATGCAGCGGCTCTTCCGTAAAAAAATGGCGTTCCAGATCGCTGCCGCTGACCGTATTTCCCAGATCGTGTAACATGCATGCAAGGGCAGCCATGCCGGTGCCCTTGATGCCGATAAAGTAATACTCCGTCTTATCTGTCATTATACTCATGATCCGCCAGATGCCGGGAATCGATCACGACCGTCTCGTCATAATCGTCGTCATCGAAGCTGAATGCGGGAGAAGCCGATTCCGCCGTATTCCTTGCATACTCCTCGTCGCGGGCGTTTAAAATATCGTCCAGCGAAAAATCCGGTATATCGGTTTCCGCCTTCTGTTCTTCATGACGCGCAATCAGCGTTTCCAGCTCATTGGATTTTTCCACCGTGTTTTGTATCGAAATCGGTTCCGCCTGCCGGCTGGTTCCGTAGATCGGCGAAATAACTTTTGAAACGTGCATATCCGGCTTCCCGGCCTCGGCGATTTTGGCCGTCGTCGAAATGGCGTTCATATCCTTTTCATCAACGCCGAAAATCGGTGAAATCACCGGCCGAAACTCATAGGATTTACCCTGCGCATTGGTCACCGTCGTCCTTTGTCTGGCGGCCGGCCGTTTCGGCGGCTGAGCGGGTGTCCGATCGTCGACCGTCAAGCCGAACGCCTTCGGCTTTTCTTCCGCGGCTTCCGATCTTAAAGGAGCCGGTTCCGCATGTGCGACCGACGGCGTGCTGAAGAGCGAACGCTCCGAAACGGAATCGGAACGAACCGGCGTTTCAATCGGCTGCGTCACATCGATCCGCTGCATGGCCGCCGCCGGTTTTTCCGCCGGCGCAGTCGTTACCGGCTGCGGTTTTTCAACGACCGTTTCTTCCTCTTCTTCCATTTCTTCAATATCATCTTCTTCCTCAAAAAGAAGTTTCGACAGTTTACTGAACATGCGTATCATTTCCTTTCTTCTGTTATGTTTATTGTAATGAATTTTTCACCACTTGTTAAGAGCCGTTCAATTCGCTTCGGAAAGATCGCCGCCGGCATCCGCCGCCTGCTCCGTCTCATTTTCAATCGTCTCGGACGGCGTTTCTCCCTGAATGGTGGTGTGCTCAAACAATTCCTCGATAACCCCGCTTTCCGGCGCCAGATCGTGGAAGAGATCGACCCGCTTGCGGGTGTTGGCGATCACGGCCTCCTGGTTTGAGAAAGCGCTTAAAACCGCCTCCGGATGCAGACGTATCGTGCGCGCGATCCGCATCATCTCTCCAGCAAGATAAGGCGCCTGGGCGGCATTGGAAAGTGCCGCAAAGTCCATCGCTCCCGCGGAAACAAACGTATAATACTGTTCGCCCATCAGATAAATCGCGACCGTATAGGCATGCGTCTCGCCGGCATAATCCACGTAAGTTCCGGTAAAACGTGTTTCCGGAAGAATATCGTTTAACGAATCATTCTCCGTGACATTTTGGTAATAGGCGTCGCAAAGAACCGCATTGACATTCAGATTCATGATAAAACGCGTGCCGTCCAGGGAAAATACATTGCCCGTGCGGCTCGAGCCGAGCCGGCCGATGGAAGGCATCGCATAATAATCATAAAAGTGATGCGTATAGGACGGCATTAAAACCGGCGCAGTCGTTACCGCGTCAATCTGACGCTTCGCTGCAGAGCCAAGATCGGAAGCGTCCGCAGAACCGCAGCCGACTAAAACCGCCATACCGACGCCGGCAAGAAGGATTTTATGCCAAAACGTTTTCACCGTTTTCATTGTACCATATCCGTTTTCTGCTTCAGCGCGCAGAGCTGATAAATCGGCTGTCCGAGATCCATGAAGCGGCGTTCATATTCGGTGACGGCGTCTTCCTCGTGCGGTTTCTTGCGATAATCCAGAGAAAATTCCGTCAGCAGAAAACCGTTTTGCTGAAAATAAAGAACCGAGTCGGAAAAAAGATCGCGATTATCCGTCTTCATCCGAATCGTCCCCGTTTCATCCAGCAATGTCCGATAAATTTCCAGGAAACGTTTGGAGCTCAGCCGACGCTTATGCGTATAGGTCTTCGGCCAGGGGTCGGAAAAGTTCAGATGAATGACCTGCACTTCGCCTTCCGCAAACCACTCGGCAAGATGTTCGGCATCGCCACAGATCATGCGCTTATTATGAAAGTCCGGCCGTTCTGCTTCGACGGCCTTGCGCACCGCGACGGCGGCGGCGCTGTGATCACGCTCGATGCCGACCCACCCCTCCTTCGGGAACATCGTCGCCATGGCGTTCAGATAATCTCCTTTGCCCATGCCGATTTCAATATGCAAAACGGAACAGTTCAAAAGCGCGTGCCATTTTCCCTTATATTCCGTCGGATTCAAATAAATCCGCTCCTTGTGTTCAGCAATGTAAGGATCCGCCCACTTCTTTTTCCGCATCCGCATCAAAACACCTCCCGGAAAAACGGCTTGTCCGTCATGGAGATCATCGCTTATCCTCCATATTCTTATGAAACGGCTGCCGTATATAACCGCTTAAACGGGTCACCAGCTCGCCGTCCGACAAGGCGGCCAGCGGACCGATATCGTTGTCCAGCGCTTTCAAAAACGCGCCGACCGTGTGGTTCGGATAGGAAAGCCAATGCGCTTCCTCCAGCAATTCATAAATCGTCTGCCGATCCTGCATGTTTCCCTCCCGCCTGCTAAAAGAGGCGGTTTCAGCGCCTCTTTCCTGCCTCATTCCGCGTTTTTCTTAAATACGCGGCGTTCTACTTTTCCGTTATGCTCATGACCGCGGAAGCCGTGCCGGCCGCCGGCATCTTTCTGCGGCCGCAGCGTCTTTTTCGGCTCAACATAGCCTTCCGGCTTGGGCAGAAGATCTTTCGCTGAAACCTTCAGCTTTCCGGATTCATCCTTGTTGATGACTTTAACTCGAATCTGATCGCCGGGATGCAGTACTTCCGCAATATTCGGCGTCCGCTCCCAGGCAAGTTCCGAAACGTGCAGAAGCGCATCCGTTCCGGTGAACAGCGTGACAAACGCAAAGCTTTCGCGTACCTCCGACACCGTCGCGTCAAACACATCGCCGACCTGCGCCTCGCGCGTGATATCTTCCACCATGCCGCGGGCCCGATCGATCATTTCCTGATCGGTATGATAGATGGCGACCGTACCGTCCTCTTCGACGTTGATCTTCACCTGTCCGCATTCTTCGATAATCCGGTTGATGGTTTCACCGCCCTTGCCGATCACGTCGCGGATTTTCTCGGTCGGAATATGCAGGATCGCATATTTGGGCGCCCACTTGGAAACTTCTTCACGCGGCGCGGAAATCGCCGTCTCCATGTTATCCAGAATCCGCATGCGACCGCTGTGCGCCTGTGCCAGAGCTTCGCGCATGATGTCCATGGAAATGCCGGACACCTTGATGTCCATCTGCAGAGCCGTAATCCCCTCGCGGGTTCCCGCGACTTTAAAATCCATGTCGCCATAATGATCTTCCATACCCTGAATATCGGTCAGAATGGAATAGGTGTTGCCGACGGTGATCAAGCCCATCGCCACGCCGGCCACCATGGCCCGGATCGGCACGCCGGCCGCCATCAGGGACATCGTTCCGGCACAGATGGAAGCCTGCGATGAGGAACCGTTGGATTCCAGAACCTCCGCTACGGTGCGGATGGTATACGGGAAGGTGTCCACATCCGGCAGAACCTGCCGCAATGCCCTCTCTCCCAAAGCGCCGTGGCCGATTTCGCGGCGGCCCGGAGACAGCATACGGCCGACCTCGCCGACGGAAAACGGCGGGAAGTTATACTGATGCATGAAATGTTTTTCCTTCAGCGGCGAAAGATCATCGATCGTCTGCGCATCATCCAGAGTTCCCAGCGTCGTCACGGAAAGAACCTGCGTTTCGCCGCGCGTAAACAATGCCGAGCCGTGCGCCCGCGGCAAAAGATCCACCTGCGAAGACAGAGGGCGAATCTCATCCAGCGCCCGTCCGTCCGGACGTATTTTCTCTTCCGAAATCAGACGGCGGACTTCGCCGGCTTCAATCTCAACGCAATATTCCTTCGCCTGCTTTCTGGCCTTATCCAGTGCTTTTTCATCTTCCCACGGAAGATTTGCGGCGACTTCTTCCACCATCTGCGCGATCAATGCATCGATGCGGCCGTAACGCTCCAGCTTACCCTTAATGGAAACCGCTTCTTCAATCGCCTGTCGGCCGTGAAGATCGACATATTCCCTGATCGACGGATGTACGGCATACAGAACGACCTCCATTTTCTCCTTGGCGCAGGCGGCGATCACCTCTTCCTGAATCGCGCACAGTTCTTTGATACGATCATGGCCGAACTGCAGAGCTTCCAGCATTTCCTCCTCGCTGACTTCCATGGCGCCGGCTTCCACCATATTGATGGCTTCCTTGGTTCCGGCAACCGTCAGGGTCAATGTCGAGCGTTCCAGATCGTCCAGCCCCGGGTTGACGACGAGCCTGCCGTCCACCTTGCCGACAATGACGCCGGCGATCGGGCCGTTGAACGGAATATCCGAAACGCACAACGCCAGCGAAGAACCGAACATGGCGGCCATGCCGCTGTCACAATCCGGATCCAGCGATAAAACCGTGCTGACGATCTGCACCTCATTGCGGAAACCTTCCGCAAACAGCGGGCGAATCGGACGGTCGATCAGACGTGCCGTCAAAGTCGCATGCTCGCTCGGTCTGCCTTCCCGACGGATAAAATTCCCCGGAATGGATCCTTGCGCATACATCTTTTCGTTATACAAAACCGTTAGCGGAAAAAAATCCGTGTCCTTTGCCTCATGTGATGCGGTGGCGGCGGACAGCACCACCGTATCGTTGTAGCGAATCAATACCGATCCGCCGGCCTGCTTTGCCATCTCCCCGTTTTCAACGGTGATGGTGCGGCCGCAAAAATCCCAGCTTCTGACGTACTTTGACATCTCTTCTACTCTACCTTTTCCTTAATTTTAACGACGAAATTGTATCACACACTCTTACAATTGTTCTATAGGCCATTTATAAAGCGCATGGGAAGCGGTGAAAACAAGGACATATTCCAGTCCGTTCAGGTCGATCGTAAACCGCTTTTGACCATAGGGAAGCTGTTTGAGCTGCTCGCCATATTGTAAAAACACATCCAGAATCCGCGCGCGGATTTCTTCTGACCAGTGCAGTTCTCCCCGCTCCCCGGCCCCTCTTGTCAATGCGGGACGATACGCTTCCATCCCTTTCGCCTTGCGCATGGCCGCCTGCGCAACGGAGCGGCCGTCGCATAAGGGACAGTTTGCGCCGCCGACATAAACGGCGCCGCAGTTGGGGCAGTAATAAATCCTTTCGCGCGGTACCTTTCCGATTCTGTCTTTTAAAGCAATGCCGTCATTTTTTATTTTCATATTCCTCACTCCACACTTTTCAGGGACTCGACCATTTGAATCGAATCCAATTGCCGCCGCAGCATCCGGTTGACCAAAGCGCCGAAAAAAACCGTCAGTACAAACGCGATCAACAGATCAAAACCGGCGATGGAGCGGTAAAACATGACCGTTTCCATTTCCACCTGGCGCATGATCCAGTGATGCAGTCCTACGCCCGGCCACAAACCGCACAGCGCGCCCAAAACGACCAGGACGGTATTTTCCAAAGCGATGAAGCGGCGCGTTTCCGCCTTGCGGAAGCCGAGCACCTTCAGGGTGGCGATCTCACGTGTACGCTCGGCGATGTTGATCATCGTCAAATTACCGACGACGACAAACGTCAGCGCCATCGAGCAGAGGACGATCACGCCGACAATCAGACCGAGGCTTCCCAGCATGCTTTCGTATCGATCGGCCGTATCGGCCGCAAAAGTCATTTCCCGAATCCGTCTGTCATTTTCAAGCTGACGACGTAAGGACGCAAGCCGCTCCGGCGCCTGATGCAGTAAAAGACAGTTGTCTTTCGGCATCTCTTGGAAGACGCTTTGATACGCCGCTTTGCTCAAAATGACCGGATGCTCCAGATAGCTTTCGTAAATACCGGCGATCGAAACGTTGCGCTCCGTGCCGTCGGCATTTTGAAACCGCACCGTATCGCCGATCTTCACCTGTAAATTTTCGGCCGTCTTCTCACTGATATAAATGCCCGTGTCCGCAACGGTCATTTCCGTATGCCGCAAGCGGGTGCGCATGGTGAACGCCTGTTCCTGATCGGCGGCGGTGTTGAATACCAGCGCTTTGGTCGACAGCGTGTCGACCGTGTTTTTCAGCTTTATGGAAAAAGTTGAAACACGCATGCACCAGGCCTGTTCGTCGGCCTTCGTCATCTCCGTTTCCAGCGACTTGAAATCGGAGGTGTGCGTCGGAAAAAGCATCACGTCATAATGCGAAAGATCACGATATTGCAGGTCGATCATGGCCGCGATTGAGCGCCGGATGCCAAATCCCGTCACCAGCAGCGCCGTACAGCCGGCAACTCCGATTACGGTTAAGATAAAGCGTTTCTTGTAGCGAAATAAATTACGAATCGTCACTTTATGAATAAAACGGATACGCCGCCACAGTTTCCTTTTTCCCGGAAAGAGTGGATGACCGCCGCCGGTCTTGGGGCGCAATAAAGCCGCCGGCACAGTCCGCAGTTCTTTGTACGTAACAAACAGCGTCGTCACCAGCAAGGTTCCCGGAAAAAATAAAACGGAAAGCAGACAATGCGTCCAGGGAATCTGCAGGTGAAAGGGCGGCAGGGCGTACATCGTGCCCCATGTCCGATAAATGATCTGCGGCAGCGTCAACATTCCGACGACACTTCCGCACACGGCTCCCAGAATACCGGCCGCCAGTGCATAGACGGCATAAAGCGCGGCGCATTTGGCGCGGGAAAAGCCGAGGGCGCGCAAAACGCCCATCTGGCCGCGTTGTTCATCGATCATCCGCGTCATGGTTGTCGTACAAACAAGCGCCGCAACAAGCACGAAGAAAGCCGGAAAGACGGAAGCGATCGACTGCATCTGCAGGACGCTGTTGCGATAGGTTTCAACGCCGTATAACTGTCGGCGATTTAAAATCGTCCAGCGGGCGGACAGATCATGAAGCGCCTTTTGCGCATCTTCTAAATCTTCTCGTGCATCGGCGAGCCGCTTTTCGCCATCGGCTTTCCGGGTGCGCAGTTCCTCTTCACCTTCCGCCAGTTTGTGCGCACCGTCTTTGATCTCCGCGCTTTTTTCCGCCAGCTGAACCCGCGCATCCGCCAGCTGCTTTTGCCCCTCTTCCAGTCGTTGGTAAAGAACGGTCGCGCCGTGTACCGTCATGGCATAAGCGCGATCCAGCTCCGCACGGCCCTGACGCAAAGCCGACTCTCCGTCGTTCAGCTGTTTTTGTATCAAAGACTGTTTCGCGTTCATTTCCGCCTGCAGATTTTCCACCGCCGAAGCCGTATAGGCGAAAGCGGCGGTCGGAAGATGGATATCCAGCTTCGCAAATTCATCCGCATGCGGCGTCAACTGTGCAAACAGCTGCGTCTGTATATTTTGAACGATCAGCAGCGCCGCATTTTTAAAGTCGCCGATCGTCGCGATCACAAACGCCGGATTAAAAACCTGTATCTGCGCTTCCAGCATGGCTGCCGTTTGGAGCAGATCGGGATCCGTCAGAGCCGTCATGGGCATCGTATCCGGAAGGGGGGCAAGCTGTGTCTGCAGGTTTTCCATCCGTTGCAATTGTTCAAGCGGCGCCTGTAAGGAAGCGGCCGTCGTCTGTAAAGCCTGCACGGCTGTTTGGCCGGCTGCCGCGGCGGCATCATATTCGGCCTGTTTTTGTTCCAACTCTTTTCGGGCGGCCGCGATCTTGGCGCGGGCGTCTTCGATTTCACGTTCACCGTCGATCTGCGCCTGCTCCAATTGTCGCTGATGATCGGCGATTTCCGCTGCACCCTCCTGCAATGCCCGGCGCCCTTCCGCCAGCTGCCGGCGAGAATCGGCAAGTTCTTCTTCCGCCGCCTTGATCTTTCGCTCAAAGTCCTCGACCGCGTCCTGATACTCCTGCTTTCCTTCACGCAGTTTTTTCTCAGCCTCCGCCACGATCGTCTGCAGACGGTGGCCGCCCGTCTTTTCGGCAAAGGCTTCAATCTCGTTTTGAGCCGCGGTTATGTTTTGAAAGTAATCTTCCGCAAACGCATCCTGCACCCTTGCGCCTTTAACGGCCACGTCAATGGCCGTAAAATACGAAAAGGAAAACGCATCTTCCATGGCGAAGAAAAAGGTGTCGATCTGTCGACCGTGCAGGGCGCTTGTTTCTTTGAAGGCATTCAGATAAAGCGGCGAATCGACCGTGCCGACAATCGTGACGGTATCGACCAGCAGAAAATCGGACAGGTCATCGTCCGGGCGTGAAAGGGTCACCTTTGCGCCAAGGACGTATCCGGCCTGTGACAGTGTGCCGGCCTCGCCCAATACTTCGTCTTTTTTTTGCGGAAGGCGGCCTTGTTTCAAAACAAACTGATTTAAGGAACCGCTGTCCGGCAGTTGCTGTACGCGCACGGTTCGAAAGTCCCCCCGGTACATTCCGTTTACATCGACAAAGCGCTCCCCTTCCGCTTCAACGACGGCATCCAGCGCCTGTACATTTTTGACGTCCGTTTCGTCAAACCCGACGGAGGAATAAAGCGTGATGTCTTTCAACTTTGTCTCATCCGTATAGCGATCGACGTTCGCCGCCATCAGAGAGCCGGAAGAACCGACACCGGTAAAAAAAGCGGAGCCGATCCAGACGATCAGGGTCAAAATGACAAAGCGCCCCTTTGCCTGTCGAATCAACCGCAAGATTTCTTTACCGTAGATGTGCATGTTTACCATTCAATCGTGTCGATATCGGCGGGATGTGCATTGACTGCTGTTTTCTCAACGCGCCCGCTTTTCACCTGAATCACCTTGTCGCCCATCGGGCACAGCGCCAGGTTATGGGTGATGATGATCACCGTCATGCCGTAAACGCGAGCCGCTTCCTGCAGCAGACGCAGAATCTGCTTGCCGGTACGGTAATCCAGCGCGCCGGTCGGTTCGTCGCACAACAAAAGGCGCGGGTTCTTGGACAGGGCCCGGGCGATCGCCACGCGCTGTTGTTCGCCGCCGGAAAGCTGAGCCGGAAAATGGTCCATGCGTTCCGCCAGGCCGACGCGATCCAGTATTTCTTTCGCATTCATCGGATCGCGGGAAATTTCACAGGCCAGTTCCACATTTTCCAGGGCGGTCAGATTCATCATCAGATTATAAAATTGGAAGACAAAGCCGATGTCGAAGCGGCGGTAATCCGTCAGCTGTTTTTCATCATATTGATCGATGCGGGTTCCGTCGAGCCATATTTCACCGGACGTACAGGTGTCCATGCCGCCCAGAATATTCAGAATGGTGCTCTTTCCGGCTCCCGAAGCGCCGGCAATGATCACCAGTTCGCCCTTTTCAACACAAAACGAAATGCGATCCAGCGCCTGAATATCCACTTCTCCGACATGATAAATTTTTCGAACGTCGCGCAATTCTATATAGCTCATTTTCTCTCCGCCTGCATCTTTGTTATCTTCATTGTATACGACCTGCCGGCCGGCGTGTTCAAAAAACGGACCGGTTCTGTCTTTCGGCAGGCACATTCATTGTCGTTTTGAAAAAACAGCGGGTTTTTGTATTCCCGCTGTTTTATGTGATCGCATTGCTTATTTACGAAGGCCGAGCTTCTTGACAAGTGTGCGGTAACGGTTGATATCCGTGCGCTTCAGATAAGCCAGAAGATTTTTCCGTCGGCCGACCATCATCATCAGGCCGCGGTTGCTTGCAAAGTCTTTTTTGTTTGCCTGCAGGTGAACCGTCAGGCGATTGATCTGTTCCGTCAGAATCGCAACCTGTACTTCCGCCGAACCGGTATCGCCTTCTTTGCGGCCGAATTCTTTCATGATTGACGCTTTTAATTCTTTATCCAACATGTCTTTTCTCCTTTATTCGTCAGACCTTTCAACCCGCGTCGATGTCGGAGATACAATCCACCCAGACTGAAAGCGTACTAAGCATAGCATGAAGCCGATCCGGACTCAAGCAGAAAAATCGAGCGGAAACAATGTTTCCACATTCTTCGGGTGCAAGCCGATCATCATGCAAAGGAAAAGCCATATCCCGAAGTAATCTTCCGCATCAAATCAAAATCACTCCGTTATGCAAAGCATTTCTTCGTTCGCAAGCTCCCCTTCCTTTTCCGCCAAAAAGACGTCCAGAACACTGTTTAAAATCGCATAGCCTCGCTTTGTCGCCTTTAAAACCGATGAAACATCCGGTTCAATCAGCGCATGTTCCATAAGGAAAGCAAGCGATCGCGGATAAACATCCTGAATACGCCGGCCATAGCGTTTTGCAAACCGCACCGTATCCATTCCTTTCCGTAAGCGCATGCCCATCATGACGGTTTCAAACATCCGCTCCGCTTCGGAAAGATGCGTCTTGATCAAAGCGGTCGGATTTTGCAGATACGCGCGCAGGTCGCGGGTATGCTCATAGCGGACGTCGTTCTCTTTGCCCGCCGCTCCACAGCCGATTCCATAAAAATCGTCATACTCCCAATAGATGCAATTGTGGCGCGACGCATAACCCGGACGGGCGAAATTGGACAGCTCATATTGCTCAAAACCCGCTTTCGATAACCGCTCGACAATCCATTCATACATGTCCGCTTCCAAATCCGGCGAACACGGTTCCAATTTCTTTGCGGCAAAGACCGTATGCGGTTCAATGGTCAGACTGTACAGTGAAAGATGCGTCGGTTCCAACATCAGCGCGGCCGTGACCGCCTCCTGCAGCCGGGCCATCGTCTGTGTCGGTACCGAATACAGAACGTCCAGCGAAATGTTTGTAATGCCCGCTTTCCGCAAGAAAGTTAAAGCGCGTTCGACATCGCACAAATCGGCATCGCGGTTCATCAGATGCAGCAGCTGCGCGTCGTTTGTCTGATAGCCGAGCGAAACTCGATTTACGCCATGACGGACCATGCAGGCGGCCTTCTCCTCATCCAGCGATTCCGGATTGACCTCCACGGTATATTCCGACACCTTGTCCGCGAACGGATCCAGCATCGTCAATAAGATATCCAGCTGCGGGCAGGAAAGCGCGGAGGGCGTGCCCCCGCCGATATAAATGGTCTTTAAATCCTCCGTAAGCAAACGGCCGGCCGCTTCTTCAGCAATTGCCTTCAGCCATCGCGCCGCCATTTCTTCCTGATAAAGCACATGGCAAAAATCACAATACGCGCAGATTTTCCGGCAGAAAGGAACATGCACATATAAGGCGTCGGCCGCCATTTTTTACTCCTCGTCAATTCGCGCCAAGGCGAAAAACGCTTCCTGCGGAATTTCGACCGAGCCGACCGCCTTCATCCGCTTCTTGCCTTCTCTCTGCTTTTCCAGCAGTTTCTTTTTCCGCGAAATATCCCCGCCGTAGCACTTCGCCAGAACATTTTTCCGCATCGCCTTGATATTCGTGCGGGCGATGATCTTACCGCCGATTGCCGCCTGCACCGGAATTTCAAACATCTGCTTCGGAATCAAATCCTTTAACTTCGAAGTGATCAGAGAACCGCGTCTGTACGCTTCCTCGCGATGAATGATAACCGAAAGCGCGTCCACCGGTTGACCGTTCAAAAGAATATCCATGCGCACCAGATTTTCAGGCCGATAGCCGATCAGCTCATATTCCAGCGACGCATAGCCGCGCGTACAGGATTTCAGGCGATCAAAAAAATCAAAAATGATTTCCGATAACGGCATCGCATAAGACAGCCGGTTGCGCCCTTCATCGATCACGTCCATGCCGACGTAAGAACCGCGCTTGCTCTGGCACAGTTCCATAACCGCGCCGACATAGGTATCCGGCACCAGAATTTCAGCCCGCACAAACGGCTCCTCGATGCGAGAGATACGGCCGGTATCCGGCATGCGCGCCGGATTATCCACCGCCACCATGGTTCCGTCCGTCAAAAACACATGATAAATGACCGACGGCGCCGTGGCGATCAGTTCCAGATGATAATCTCGTTCCAGCCGCTCCTGTACGACATCCATATGCAGAAGCCCCAGACAGCCGACTCGAAAACCGAAGCCCAGCGCTTGCGACGTTTCCGGTTCATATTGCAGGCTGGCGTCGTTCAGCTGCAGCTTGTCAAGCGCTTCATGTAAATCCTGATATTTTGCGGCGTCCGTCGGATACAGACCGCAGAACACCATCGGATTTAATTTCTTATAGCCCGTTAACGGTTGCGCGGCAGGCCGCGAAGCCAACGTCACCGTATCGCCGCTATGCACCTCATGGATATCCTTAATCGAGGCGGCGAACCATCCGACATCACCGCATCCCAGCGTCTTGACCGGCACTTCTTTGGGGTTGCGGATACCGGCTTCCAGAATTTCATATTCCGCGCCGCCGGCCATAAAGCGTACTTTATCGCCGACTGAAAGAAAACCGTCGCGAACCCGTACCAAGACGATGACGCCGCGATACGAATCGTAATAGCTGTCAAAAACAAGCGCTTTTAAAGGAGCTTCGGGATTACCGGAAGGCGCGGGAATCTTCGTGACGATCTGCTCCAATACCTGATCGACATGCAGACCTGTCCGTGCCGATATTTCCGGCACATCATCCGTACGCAGGCCGATGACGGTTTCAATTTCATTTTTAACATGCTCCGGGCGGGCCGCCGGCATATCCACCTTGTTGATCACCGGCAGGATTGTCAGGTCATTATCCAATGCAAGATAGGTGTTTGCAAGCGTTTGCGCCTGTACGCCCTGTGTTGCATCTACAACAAGCACGGCGCCTTCGCAGGCGGCCAGGGAACGCGACACTTCATAGGAAAAATCGACATGCCCGGGCGTATCGATCAGGTTCAGTAAATACGTGTTCCCGTCGTTTGCATGGTAGGATAACTGCACGGCGTTCAGGCGGATCGTAATGCCGCGCTCCCGCTCCAAATCCATATCGTCCAGAATCTGTGTCGTCATATCGCGCTTCTGAACCGTCTCCGTCTTTTCCAAAATGCGGTCGGCCAGCGTCGATTTGCCGTGATCGATATGTGCGATAATACAAAAATTACGAATATATTTCTGATCCATCGTCTGCTCCTTATGCAAAGCGTCGACCGATCAAGGCTCTGCCGGCGCCGTTGGCAAAATCCTTTGCCGACATGGCCTTTTTCCCTTCCGGCTGCAGTTCCAAAATACGGATGACGCCGCCTTTTGCGGCGATCTCCATCGCTCCCTCCCGAAAACCGAGAACCGTCCCCGCCAATAATCCCGAATCTTCCTGTTTGAAGCGGGCTTTAACAAATTTAATCCGCTTCCCGTCGATCAGCCCGTAAGACATGGGCCATGCGGTCAAAGCCCGGATATGGTTGTACGCTTCTTCCCCCGTTTCTTTGGCGAAGAAAACCTGTTCCTCTTCTTTAGTGATCGTGCGGGCGATCACCGCCTGCGCGTCATCCTGCGGGATGCCTTTCAGCTCTCCCCGCAGATACTTCGGCAGTTCCTTCTGTAAAAGCGCGGCGGCGGTTTGTTTCAGGCGGGCCTCCAGTTCGGTCAGCGTTTCATCGCGGCCGATCGGAAGTACGGCAGACGCATACACGGCGCCGGCGTCCATTTTTTCAACCATCTGCATCAGACAAACGCCGGTTTCCGTTTCACCCGCCCAGATGGCGCGGTGCATCGGCGCCCCGCCCCGGTATTTCGGCAACAGCGAAGGATGAATATTCAGACAGCCGTAAGACGGCGCTTTTAACAGGGCGGCCGGTACCATCTGCCCATACGCGCAGGTTATGATGCAGTCCGGCTGCAGGGCTAAGATCGCTTCGGTTTCAAGGCGCAGCTTTTCCGGCTGCAGACAGAGCAGATTCTGTTCCATACAAAACCGATGAACCGGCGAAGGTGCGACGAGCTGCCGACGGCCCGAAGGTTTGTCCGGCTGAGAAACGGCGGCCACAACGTTATAACCGTTATCGCACAGCGTTTTCAGAATGACAGTCGAAAAATCGGTCGTGCCGATAAAAACAATCCGTATTTTTTCAAATTCATTCTGCATACGTCGTCCTCCGCTTGGCTCTTATAATCGTTGTTATCATACACGAAAATAAACGATCGCAAAAGAGCAATGCCGCGTTAGGATTCATTGCATTTTGACAATGCGTTTGCTATAATCCATCTGTTTGAAAAGAGGAGGCTTCATCATGGCAAACATCAAATCACAGAAAAAGCGCGCCATTACCAATGTGAAACGGCAGGCCGCAAATCAAAAGCAGAAGACGCAGGTTAAAAACGCGATCAAAGGCGTTCTTGCGGCGGTTAAGGCGAACGACAGCGAAGCGGCGAAAAAAGCCCTTGATCATGCGCATTCGACATTGGATAAAGCGGTCGGCAGTCATCTGAAAAAGAAAAACTATGCGGCGCGTCAGAAATCACGTCTGGCCAATGCCGTCAACCACATCGCAAAGTAAGCGATCCGCGATGTCGTTTAAAAAGCAGCCGGAACAATTCCGACTGTTTTTTTATAATGAAGCGCCGTTCTCCAGAAAGGCGGTCAGAATTTCCATCTCACTTGACAGCCGCAGAGTCTCCTTTCGCATGTCGTGACGCAGAGCGAGAATATGGACAAGCTGCAGGCGGCGCCGTTGACAGTAAGCGCGATAAGCCGGCTCGTTCTTCCGCATCAAAACCGGTCCCAAAACACATTCCGTTTCCGTATATTGTCCCTTTTTCCGCGCGTCAAACGAAACGATACTATAATCTTTGCCACGATCCGACACATAGGCTTCGTCTACGATGAAAAAACCTTGTTCCGAAAGCCACGAACGCATACGAATCGGATCGTCGTTGACCTGAACGATCAGCGGACTGAATTTCCACAGACAGTCGACGGCTTCTTCCAGAATATGCGCGGCCGTATGAAATCCCATGCCGGCAATAACGGCGCCGTCCGCATCCGCCGGCACCTGCGCAAAACCGTCCGACAAAATGGGGAAAATACGATCCTGAAGCCGCGCCCGCTCAATTTCCGCCCTTGCAAAGCGCAGGGGACCCGGTGCGATATCGCACGCATAGGCTTTGGCGATGCGCTTTGTCTGCACCAGCGAAATACAAAGATGGGCATGATCGGTTCCGATATCTGCAAGGATACAGCCCGGCCGTACCATGGCGGCGATGGCCGCTAAACGCGGACGCATCACTTGTCGAAAAAATCTTTCAGCCGTTTGGAACGCGTAGGATGTTTCAGCTTGCGCAGTCCCTTTGCCTCGATCTGCCGGATGCGCTCACGGGTCACGTTAAACTCACGGCCGACTTCTTCCAGGGTACGCGTGCGGCCGTCGTATAAGCCAAAGCGCAGGCGGAGAACCTTTTCCTCCCGCTCCGTCAGGCCGGAAAGAACATTGTTGATTTCATCCTTCAACAATTGATTGTTTGCATATTCATTCGGCGACATGGCGTCTTTATCTTCGATAAAATCACCCAGATGCGAATCGTCCTCTTCTCCGATCGGCGTTTCCAGCGATACCGGCTCCAACGCGATTTTCTGAATCTCCCGCACCTTCTCCGGCGTCACGCCTTCCATCCGCGAAGCGATTTCCTCCGCCGAAGGATCGCGGCCGAGCTCCTGTACGAGCTGACGCTGAATGCGGGTCAATTTGTTAATGGTTTCAACCATGTGCACCGGAATACGAATGGTGCGGGCCTGATCGGCGATCGCCCGCGTAATGGCCTGCCTTATCCACCAGGTTGCATATGTTGAAAATTTAAAGCCTTTGCGATAGTCAAATTTCTCGACCGCTTTCACCAGACCCATGTTTCCTTCCTGAATCAAATCCAGAAACAACATGCCGCGGCCGACATATTTTTTGGCGATGGATACGACCAGACGCAGATTGGCCGAGATCAGCGTGTTTTTCGCCTCTTCGTCGCCTTCTTCAATCCGCTTGGCGATCTGCGGTTCATCTTCCGGCTTCAACAACGACACCCGCCCGATCTCCTTTAAGTACATCTTGACCGGATCGTTGAGCGAAACGCTGTTGCTGTGGTTGGCGGAGCTGTAGGCGGAGGAGATGATCTTCCGCATGTTGGCGGGCGTTTCCGGCTGCGGTGTGTTGTCCGGCGCCTCTTCTTCCTGCTCTTCCTCCTCTTCTTCCGCTTCTTCGTCCGTCACCGTCTCTTCTTCCTCGTCCGCTTCTTCATTCAGCAGATCGGAATCTTCGTCGATGCTCTCAATATCCTCGTCTTCGGAAACGGTCACATCCTTTTCGGCGAACCAGTCCCACAACTGCTCCATATCGTCGTCGGCCATGTCGATGTGATCCAGGGCGGCCATGATATCGCGCTGATAAATGAGGCCGTCCGCTTGATAGGCCTGCAGGAAATCCGCTTTGAGCTCATCCAGCGTCTTTAAAATCTTCTTGTTCCCGTCGTGGCGATAGACGTCGATCACCGTCAGATTTTTCACTTCCGCTTTTATCTCCGGGCGTTTTGTCTCGACGGCTTCTTCAGCGGTGGGCGTCGGAAGAATGATTTCCGGCATCGGGGGCAAAGGCAGCGGCTCATACGAAGCGCGGGCGGCCGGCGCGCCGTCTATAAAGCGCGCCAGAGCTTCTTTCTGTTTGGACGATTGCACATGTTCCAGACGGAAAAGCAGGCTCAAAGCCTCCGTCCGGCGAGCGGCATACTCTTCTTTCTGTATGGTGCGGCGATAGCGGCGGGCTTTGCGGGCCGCTCTTGCTTCACCATAGGTAATTTGCTTTTTCTTATTGTTTTCCATTACTTTCTTCATTTATGTACCCCCTCAGGTCACGTAGACATTCCTGATATTCCTGTAAAAGAAGCCGTCTTGATTCCATATTCAGCGGTTTGCTCAGCTGTGCCTTTAAAGCTTCCGCCTGTTGTTTTTTTACGTGAATCATCACTTTTCGCATACTGCCGTAAAGACGCTCGGCGTCAAACTCGGTCTGCAAAGACCAGTGGCTCCCCAGGCCGGCCAGTATGTTTTTCTCTTCTTGCGTCGCGGCGCGATCCAGCAATAAGGCCAGCTCCAAGCGATCGCTTTGCCGATATGCGTCCACCAGTAACATGGCGACGGCATTGTTTGTCTCATCCGTCAGATAACCCAGATTTTCCTCGAAAATACGAGATGCTTTTTTCGATGCCAGCATCATGGCCAGAATCTGTTCTTCCGCCTGTTTCAGACCGTCCGGCATCCGCACAACCGACGGCGGCACATAGGAAGCCGGACGCGGCGCTTCCGGAACGGGTGATAAATGGAACCCGGTCATTTCCGTCAGCTTCTGCATGAAGTATTGACGGTCGATCGCATCGCTTAAACCGGCGATTTCCTTTTGCATCTTCTCTGCAAAGTCTTTCTTTTCCAAATAGTTGTCGAAATTTGTGCGGGCGGCCAAATAATGAAGATAAAATTCCATCCACGCGATTTCGTTTTTGACAAGCGCCTGTAAGCTTTGCACGCCTTGCGATTGAAGCAGCTCATCCGGATCCAGGCCGGTCGTGTTTTTGACAACCGAGACAAGGCCGCCCGCTTTTCGAGCCATGCGGCCGGCGCGAACCGTAGCCGCCTGCCCGGCGTCGTCCCCGTCGTAACAGAATACAATTTGGGCGGCCAGCCCCTTCAAAATCTGAATCTGCTGCTGCGTACAGGCGGTACCGAGCGTACAAACGACATTTTGGATACCGGCCCGATCAAACGCGATGACGTCCGTCACGCCTTCGCAGACATATATTTTACCCTGCCGGCGCGCTTCCGTTTTGGCACGATGGGCGTTATAGACAAGATCACTCTTATGAAACAGCGGCGTATCGTTCGTATTGATGTATTTGCTGGGATTCTGCGGGTCGATTGTCCGAGCCGAAAAGCCGATCGGATTGCCGAAAGGGTCGTGAATCGGAAAGGTGATGCGGCCGCCGAAAACGTCGTGCATACCGTACCCGCCGACCTGCAGGACATTGCAGGCAATCATGTCCTCTTCGGCATAGCCTTTTGCTTTCAGAAAGCGGTACAGCTGGTCGGCCGTCGGGTTATAGCCGATTTCAAAGCGCTGACAAACCGCCTCGTCCAGTCCGCGCTTCTGCAGGTAACTCTTTTCTTTCACACCGGCTTCAGCGTCCAACTGATACATTGTATAACGAATCGTTTCCGTCAGCACCTTATAGAGTCTTTCCCGATGTGGATCTTTCGGCTTTTCCGCTGTTGCTTTAACCGACAGCGGAACATTGACGACGGAAGCGACTCGTTCCACCGCTTCCGGAAAAGAAATGTGCTCATAATTTTGAACGAAGGTAAACACGTTGCCGCCGGAACCGCAGACAAAGCACTTATAAATCTGCTTGTCGGGTGAAATGTGCATGGAAGGAGAATGGTCATCATGAAACGGGCACAAACCAACATAGTCTTTACCCTGTTTTTGAATCTGTAGATATTTGCCGATCACCTGCACGATATCCGCACGCTGGCGAACGGCATTGATTTCCTCCTCCGGTATTCGCAAAATAGTCTCTCTCCTGTTTCAGAAGCGGATGCCCGTTAAAATTTTTGTGCGAAGTTCCTCGACGCTTAAGCGTTCCTGCGCCATCGTATCGCGGTCGCGCAAGGTCACGGTATCATCCTGCAGTGTCTGATCGTCGACGGTCAGACAGTACGGCGTGCCGATTTCATCCTGCCGGCGATAGCGTTTGCCGATTGAGCCGGTATCATCATATTCCGTCGTGAAATCACAGCTCAGCATCTGCCGGATGGCCATCGCCTTATCCCCATGCAGTTTTTTACGCAGCGGCAAAACGGCGCACTTGATCGGCGCCAGTACCGGGTGGAAATGCATGACGATGCGGGTGTCGCCGTTTTCCAGCGTTTCTTCATCGTAGGCTTCGTTGAAGAACATCAGGAACAGGCGCTCGACACCGACCGCCGGTTCGACGACAAACGGCAGATATTTTTCATTGGTCTGCGGATCCAGATAGCGCAGATCTTCGCCCGATGTTTTCATGTGCTGTGAAAGATCATAATCGGTGCGGTCGGCAATGCCCCATAATTCTCCCCATCCCCAGGGGAAACGATATTCAATATCCGTCGTGGCCTTGGAATAAAACGACAGTTCTTCTTTTTCATGATCCCGAAAGCGCAGATTTTCTTTATTTCCGCCCAGAGAAAGAATCCAGTCCATGCAGAAGGAGCGCCAGTACGGAAACCATTGGTCATCTTCACCGGGTCGACAGAAAAATTCCATCTCCATCTGTTCAAATTCGCGGGTGCGGAAAATGAAGTTTCCCGGTGTGATTTCATTGCGGAAGCTCTTTCCGATCTGGCCGATACCGAACGGGAGCTTTTTACGATAGGCGCGCGCAACCGAGCGAAAATCGACAAACATCCCCTGTGCCGTCTCCGGACGGAGATAGATGGTACTCTTGGCGTCTTCCAGAATACCCTGAAATGTCTTAAACATCAGGTTGAACTGCCTTATCGGTGTAAAATCATGGTGACCGCAATTGGGACAAGGAATTTCATGCGCCGCGATATAGGCTTCCATCTGTTCGTTTGTCCAGCCTTCGCACGTCACCTTGCCGTCGGAACTGCTTTCAATCAGCTGATCGGCGCGATGTCGCGTATGGCAATATCGGCAGTCCATCATCGGATCGGCGAAGCTTTTCAGGTGGCCGCTCGCCTGCCAGACACGCGGATTCATTAAAATCGCCGCCTGAATCTCCACGTTATTCGCATCTTCCTGAATGAACTTTTTCTGCCACGCCCGCTTAATGTGATCTTTTAAAAGCACCCCATAGGGGCCGAAGTCCCATGCATTGCTCAAACCGCCGTAAATCTCCGACCCGGGAAACACAAATCCCGTATTTTTTGCATGGGCAACAATTTTTTCAAATGTTTTTTCAATCATCGGATTCTGTTTCCTTTCCGCCGCCGAAGCCGCTAAAAGTATAGCACCCGCAATCGACGCATTCAATGTGAAAAGGCCACGCACTTTGAGCCGCACTTTTTCGGCATCAAAGCCGGCATACACGGTGGTGCAGAAGAAGAGCGGTTCTATAATCCGTTAAATTTAAGAGGCATTCCTCCCTGTTAAAAGGCTTTCAGGTTTATGCCGATACACTCTTTAGAAAAACTTCTTGTTATATTCACATATATCCTTGATCGACTTGATGAGCTGCTCTTTACTCGTCATGTTCTCTTCCAGATAGGCGATGGCGTCTACCGTCGACTCATTGCTGTAGCTCTCTTTCGCCCTTTGCCAGTACACCATTCCTTCATCAAACTCATCGCTTAGAAAACATAAAACCGCTTTGTTGATATTCTCCCACGTGTCATCCGCATGATAATATTTCGCCCAATAGTGTTCTTTCACATATCGCAATGTGTTTCTTTTGGAATACCGGATATAGTCTTCAACGATTTTGCTTATCCGCTTTCGGCTGTCGTTTTCATCAAACGTTTTTATTTTGATTGTTTCTCTGTCGCATATTTGACTTTCTGCATCCATAGAAAGGGAGAAGTTCAAGCGAACGTACCCCATATTGCCATACCATCGGAAACAGATGCTGGAATCCAGCCAATATTTTTCTCTGCATTTATCCG
>CAUVBZ010000014.1:0-24524 GCA_963550455.1 uncultured Erysipelotrichaceae bacterium | reverse complement strand
AGGTGGGGAACCGACTTTAATTGGCATAGATTTTTACAGGCGAGCGTTAAAACTTCTTGATACGTATAGAGGAAATAGGCGTATTTTCTACGCTATGCAAACAAATGGAACACTTTTAAACGATCTTTGGATAAACCTGTTTAAGGAATATCATTTTCTTCTGGGCATATCGATAGATGGTATTCCTTCAATACATGATGAAAATCGTTTTGATGCGAGTAAGGTGGGAAGTTATCAACGTGCAATAAGAGGTTATCATTTAGCTAAGAAAGCCGACCTGGATATAAATGTTTTAACTGTTGTAACTGACCCCCTGGTGCAAAATGTGGATGCGTTCATTCAATGGTTAATCGACGAAGAAATAGAATACGTACAATGCATTCCCTGCATCGATGAAGATCATCGTCTGACCCCTCAATATTTTGCTTCTTTTATTAAGCGATTGTTTCACGCAAAGAAAATCGGGCTTCATACACGCATAGGAAACATCGAAGAAATAATGCAGTTTCTGTTAGAAGGAACATCGGCAAAATGTGGAATTGCCGGCTTATGTGCGATGCAAAGTGTGATTGAGGCAGATGGCAGTATATTTCCGTGTGACTTTTATGCCATTGACCAATACTGTCTGGGAAATGTACACCGACATTCTTTTGAAGATATTATTAATCACCCATCTTTAGAAAAGTTCCTGGCCGATAAAGACGTACCTAATATGTGCAAATCATGCCGATATTGGAGTTTCTGCAACGGTTACTGCAAGTTTGAGAGACAAGCCTGCATTTCGGATAACTATTGTTCTCATGCAGAATTGTTGGAGTTTGTTCTTAAAACCGGGACGTTTATGGAGGTGTAAATGAAAAACAGATCCTTATTCTTAGAAATACTGAAGATCAACGCCGTTACCTTTGGCGGCGGTTTTACGATTGCACCGGTTATTAAAGAAGCCTTCGTCACAAAACACCATGTAATTTCAGAAGAAGAAATGCTTAACATCATCGCGATTGCACAAAGCGGACCCGGAGCCCTGGCGGTAAGCACTTCTTTTTTGGTGGGGTATCGTATCAATGGATTAGCGGGGGGATTGACAGCGTTATTGGCTGCTGTCCTTCCTCCGCTAGTCATTATCTCCGTTTTGTTTTTTGCATACGCGAGCTTCTCGACCAACATCTATGTCAAAGCGGCTTTGAGAGGGATGAGCGGAATCATAGGGGCAATCCTTGTCATGACCTGTTATCAGCTCTCCGGGAGTGCTTATAAAAAGGATAAAATTGCAGCAACGATCTTCATCCTATATGCGACGGTGGCAAGCCTTGTATTTCATGTGAATACCTCGATGATCATCATTTCGATGGCGATTTTCAGCGCAACATACTATGGCTTCATAAAAAAAGGAGGTGGAAGTCTATGAATCTCCTACAGTTATTTCTGGCATTTTTGCAAATTGGTGCGCTTTCCTTCGGCGGCGGCTATGCGGCATTACCGATAATAAATGAAATCATTGTGCAACAGCATCATTGGTTGACCAATGGCGAAATGATAGACGTTGTCACGATTAGTCAAATGACTCCGGGTCCGATCGCGATAAACGCCGCGACCTTTGTCGGCACGAAGATCGCAGGATTACCGGGAGCGGTGATTGCGACAATTGGCAATGTGATGCCACAAACACTCATGATGATGACACTGGCTTATTTCATCTTCAGAGGAAAGAAGCTTCCCATTGTCGAAAACATTTTACGTGGGTTACGGCCCGGAGTAGTGGGGTTAATAATTACGGCAACCGTCGCGATATTGCAAACATCCATTTACCCCTCCGGCTCCATTGATATCATCGCAGGAAGTTCCTTTATGGTTGGACTTGTTCTCTGCATCAAGGGTATGAGCGCGGTGAAGTTGATCGGTCTTGGAGCAATTATCGGAATTGTTTCCATGATGGTGATTCGCTAATAAGCGACAATACATTGATCATCCGGGCGGTAAGCAGGTGCGCACCGTGCATGTATGAAAAAATGATTTTTTTGAAGAATTGCCCGCAAGCCGCTGATCTTTGAATTGTTCAGAAAATAATGAGATTTTGATTACTTGGCAGATGAAAGAATAGGCTTCGCTTCTTTAACCGGTACATCAACGAATCGGTTATTTGTTCAACTGTTTCACCTTTGCCGATAACGTAAAATAGATTCTAAAAATTTAAAAAGATGGACATGGAGCAGTCCAACGCTCAAGTGGTGATTAAGAAAAAAAGGCTTGCAATGGGCTTTTTATGATGCTACGATATTCGGGCACTCGCGTAGACATGGGAGATTGCCGGCACGCTGAAAGGCGTTGTCACAGTCAGGCGTGATAACCGGGGAACTCACATGGAGCGATCCGCATATGCGGAGTGAAATAGAGGAGGAAAATTTCATGGCAAAGAATTCTGTACGAATTCGCTTAAAGGCTTACGAAAACAGAAGCTTGGACGCCGCCAGCAAGAAAATTGTCGAGACGGCCAACAACCATGGCGCGAAAAAGATTGTCGGGCCGGTTCCGTTACCGACGGATCGAGAGGTCATCACGGTATTGCGCGCCGTTCACAAGTATAAGGACGCGCGGGAGCAGTTTGAAATCCGTACCCACAAGCGTCTGGTTGAAATCATCGGCCCCAGCGCCGAAACGATCGATGCCTTGAGCAGACTGGATCTGCCCAGCGGCGTCGATATCGAGATCAAGCTTTAAGAGAAAGGAACCGGGTGATAACAGATGAAAGGTATCTTAGGACGTAAACTCGGTATGACACAGGTCTTCACGGTGGACGGAAATCTGATTCCGGTCACGGTCATCGAAGTGAAACCGAACGTTGTACTGCAGAAAAAGACAAAAGAGACGGACGGCTACGAAGCGCTTCAGCTCGGCTATGAGGACGTTAAAGAAAGCCGCAGCACGAAGCCGGCGATCGGTCATGCAAAGAAAGCGGGAACCGGGCCCAAGAAGTTTCTCCGCGAATTTCCGGCCGATACGGAAATGAACTTTAACGTCGGCGACGAAGTCAAGGCCGACCTGTTTGCGGCGGGAGATGTCGTCGACATCACCGGCACCTCGAAGGGACACGGCTATAAAGGCGTCATCGTCCGTAACAACGGCGCCATGTCGCCCAAGTCGCACGGCGCTTCGCGGAACATCCGCCATATCGGATCACTGGCGACAAACGGCCGCAACAACGGCGTCGTAAACAAAGGCGCACCGATGCCCGGCCAGGAAGGCGGCTTCACGACGACCAACCAGGATCTGACGATCATCAAGGTTGACGCGGCGGAAGGCTACATCATGGTCAAGGGCAACATTCCCGGACCGCGCAAAGGTCTGGTGTCCATTCGCACGACCGTCAAGCCGGTGAAAAAGGTGAAGGTGGAAGAGCTGATCTCCTATGCCGGCGCCTCGGTTCAGGAAGAGCTGAACAAGGTTGCGGAAACCATCAACGAAGAACAGGCCGAGAAAGCGGCTGCCGACGCGGCGATCGAAGAAGCGAAGAAAAAAGCTGCCAGCGCCGCCCGCAAGGGAAACTAAGGAGGAGCTGAAAAATGGCAAAGATTGATATTTACAGCCGAGACGCCAAGGCCGTCAAGACGGCCGAGCTCAACGACGCGGTATTTGCGATTGAGCCCAATCAGCAGGCGATGTATGACGCGGCCCTCTGCTATTTGGCCGGTATCCGTCAAGGCACGCACAGCACGCTGACCCGGTCATTCGTTTCCGGGACGGGACGGAAGCCCTTCAAACAGAAAGGCACCGGCCGTGCCCGCCAAGGTTCGACCCGGGCGACCCAATGGCGTCATGGCGCCATCGCTTTCGGCCCCCATCCGCGGAAATACGGATTTAAGCTGAATCGCAAAGTCCGTCAGCTCGCATTACGCTCGGCATTGAGCGAGAAACTTCTGGAAAGCAGTCTGACGGTCGTTGAAAACCTGAACTTTGAAGAAGCCAGGACAAAGCAGGCCATAAGCATGCTGAAGGCGTTCGGCTTTGAGCGTAAGACGCTTCTGATCGCCGACGCTTCGGAAGATTATGACAACGCGTATCTCGCGTTCCGCAACATTCCCAACGCATTGGTTGTCGATGTCCGCAGTCTGAACGTGTACGACATCATGAATGCCGATCGTCTGGTTTTCACCGAAAAGGCGGCCGAGACCGCCGGGGAGGTATTTGCATAATGTCGGCTCGTGATATTATCATCCGCCCGATCGTCACCGAAAAGAGCATGCGTCTGAACAGCGAAGAGCATAAGGTGACCTTCGAAGTGGCCAAAGGTGCCAGCAAGACGGAAATCGCGCAGGCGGTGCGCGAAATCTACGGATTCGCTCCGGTCAAGATCAATGTCATCAACGTCGCGCCCAGAAAAAAGCGGGTCGGACGTTATGTCGGCAAAACGGCGGCCGTCCGCAAGGCGATTGTCCGTTTACCGCAGGATCAGGATATTGATTTCGACGTCGAGGCGAAGTAAGAACGCAATCTATCGGAGGAATATCGCTATCTCCGGATATCAAGCGAAAGGAATGAAAAAGGAAAATGGCAATTATCAAATATAAGCCGACAACCAACGGGCGCCGCAACATGAGCACCCTGGATCTGTCCGAGCGAATTACAAAATCCAAGCCCGAAAAAAGCCTGCTCGCTCCGAAAAAGAGCAAGGGCGGCCGCGGCAACACCGGCCGCATCACGACCCGTCATCAGGGCGGCGGCGTCAAGCAGAAATACAGAATCATCGACTTCAAGCGAAATAAAGATAACGTTCCGGCAAAAGTTGCGGCGATCGAATACGATCCCAACCGGACGGCGAACATCGCCCTGCTCCATTACGCGGACGGCGAAAAGCGCTATATTCTGGCGCCGGGTGAGCTGCATGTCGGCATGACGGTGGTGTCCGGCGAAACGGCGGATATCAAGGTCGGCAACGCGATGGAACTCAAGTCCATGCCGGAAGGTACGTTTGTCCATTGTGTCGAGCTGTTTCCGGGCAAAGGCGGCCAGATGGCCCGCTCGGCCGGCTGTTCGGCACAGATTCTCGGCTTTGACGGGCCCTATGCGACCCTGCGCTTAAGCTCCGGCGAAATTCGCAAGGTTCGCTCCAACTGCCGGGCGACGATCGGCGTCGTCGGCAACGCGGACTGGGCGCTGGTCAATATCGGTAAAGCCGGCCGCAATCGCTGGCGGGGAATCCGCCCGACGGTTCGCGGTTCGGTCATGAACCCGGTTGATCACCCGCATGGCGGCGGTGAAGGAAAACAGCCGATCGGCCGCAAGTCGCCGATGACCCCGTGGGGCAAGAAGGCGATGGGCGTCAAGACCCGCAAACACAAGAAACAAAGCGACGCGCTGATTATGACACGCCGGAATGGTAAGTAAGCTGAAAGGAGAGAATGAAAAATGTCCAGAAGCATTAAAAAAGGCCCGTTCTGTGACGCCAGCCTGATGAAGAAGGTTGAAGCGCAGAACAAGGCGAACAAGCATGATGTCATCAAGACATGGTCCCGCCGTTCAGTGATCTTCCCGAGTTTTGTATCGCATACCTTCGCGGTTCATAACGGCAAAGAGCACATCCCCGTCTATGTGACGGAGGATATGGTCGGTCATAAGCTCGGCGAATTTGTACAGACCCGTAAATATGGCGGACATGGCGATGCGAAAGTAGTTTCGGCTTCGGCCGCATCGTCCGCTCCGACAAGCGGGGATAAGAAGGCGTAAGAGAGGAGATCGAACATGGAAACAAAGGCAACAGCGAAGACCGTTCGTGTAACTCCCCGCAAGGCACGTCTTGTCCTGGATCTTGTCAGAGGCAAGTCCGTTGACGAAGCGCAGGCAACGTTACAGTTCATGCCGAACAAAGCCGCGGCGGTCATTGCGAAAGTAATCAAAAGCGCGGCGGCGAACGCCGTTCATAATCACCAGATGGACGCGGACAGATTATTTGTCAAAGCCTGCTATGCAGACGAAGGCGTCGTCTTGAAACGCTTCATGCCGCGGGCAAAGGGCAACGCCGCGCAAATCCTGAAAAGAACGAGCCACATTACGGTTGTGGTTTCGGATGAGAGATAAGGGGGAAGATCGAGAATATGGGACAGAAAGTTAGTCCGATCGGCATGCGCGTCGGCATCATCCGTGACTGGGAGTCCAGATGGTACGCCGACAAGGCTGATTATGGCGATCTTCTGAATGAAGACGTCCGCATTCGCAGCGAGCTGGAAAAGAAGTTGAAAGACGCGTACATCAGCCGCATTGAAATTGAACGTACCGGAAAGAAAGACGTAAAAGTCGTCATCCGCTGCGCACGTCCGGGCGCCATTGTCGGCAAAGATGCAAACGGCAAAGATAAGATGGTTGCGTTAAAGACATTGGTAACCCGCCTGACGAAGGGCAAACAGGTCAAGCTTGACGTCGTGGCGATCGCCAACCCGGATCTGGACGCCAACCTTGTGGCCAGAAAAATCTGCGAACAGCTGGAAGCGCGTCAGTCTTTCCGTATCGCCCAGAAAAAGGCGATGCAGTCGTCGATGCGCGCCGGCGCCAAGGGTATCAAAACGCTGGTGTCGGGACGTCTTGGCGGAGCGGAAATCGCCCGCAAAGAAGGGTACTCGCAGGGAAACGTTCCGCTGCATACGTTACGCAGCGATATTGATTATGCCTGCCGCGAGGCGCAGACAACCTACGGAAAGCTGGGGGTCAAGGTCTGGATCTGCCGCGGCGAGGTTCTGCCGGGCAAGATGGTCGAGGAACCCAAGGCTCCGGAAAATCGTTTCAGCCGCGATCGTAAGGGCGGCCGCGGAAACAACCGCGGCAGACGGTTTGACCGTACCGCCCGCGCCGCCGCTTCCAAGCCGGCGGAAGTAAAGGCTGAGGCTCCTGCGGAAGGAGGAACCAACTGATGTTAATGCCGAATCGTACAAAGTGGAGACGCAATCACCGCATCTCCTATGAAGGAAAGTCCAAGGGCGGCACAGAGCTGGCGTTCGGAAGATATGGAATCGTTGCGGACGAGGGCGGCTATTTAAGCTCCAACCAGCTGGAAGCGGCACGTATCGCCATGACCCGTTACATGGATCGCGGCGGCAAGGTGTGGATCAAGGTTTTCCCCCAGCTGGCGCGGACCAAGAAACCTCTGGAAGTCCGTATGGGTTCCGGTAAGGGCGCTCCCGATCACTGGGTCGCGGTCGTACAGAAGGGTCGTATCCTCTTTGAGATCGACGGCGTCGATGAGGCCGTCGCCCGGGAAGCGTTACGCTTAGGTGCCAACAAGCTGTGCGTTAAAACCCGCTTCGTGAAGAAAGAAGAGGCCAAGTAAGAATGAACGTGAAAGAAATCAGAGACATGAGCAACGAAGAACTTGGCAAGGAGATTGTCTCGTTACAGGAAGAGCTCTATAAACTGCGCTTTGCGCAGGCTACGGGTTCCTTGGAGAATCCCGCCCGCATGCGCGAAATCCGCAAGACGATCGCCCGGATCAAGACGATTCAGACCGAGCGGGCCATGGCGGAACATGCGGAGTAAAGGAGAGGGTGATCATGGAAGAAAGAAACAAGCGTAAAGTATTGCGCGGAGTCGTCGTTTCGGACAAGATGGACAAGACCATTGTCGTCGAGATGGATACGACGAAGAGCCATCCTTTATATGGCCGGCATGTCAAATATTCGGTCAAATTCAAGGCGCATGACGAGAAGAACGAGGCGAAGATCGGCGACGTCGTCGAGATTATGGAGACACGTCCGTTATCCAAGGACAAGCATTTCCGCCTCGTCCGCATCATTGAAAAGGCAGTCGTCCTGTAAGGCGCGGAAGGGAGAGTAAGCAATGATTCAGAATGAAAGCAGACTGAAAGTCGCGGACAATACCGGCGCCCGCGAATTGCTGGTCATCCGCTGCCTCGGCGGTTCAAGGCGCAAGAGCGCAACGATCGGCGACGTGGTTGTCTGTGCCGTTAAGGCGGCGATTCCCAACGGAACCGTTAAGCAGGGCCAGGTCGTCAAGGCGGTGATCGTCCGTACGGCCTACGGCATTCAGCGCCCCAACGGCAGTCTCATCAAGTTTGACGATAACGCCGCCGTCATCATCAAAGAGGACAAGACGCCGACCGGGACACGTATCTTCGGGCCGGTCGCACGCGAACTTCGTGACAAGGGTTATATGAAGATTGTTTCCCTTGCGCCCGAGGTGTTATAAGGAGACGTCTAATGAAAATTAAAACTGGCGATAAGATAAAGGTCATCACCGGTCACTATAAGGGGACCGTTGCGGAAGTGAAAGCCGTTGACGCCGTGCATCACAAGGTCATCGTGGAAGGCGTCAATATGATCAAGAAGTCACAGAAGCCGACACAGGCGAATCCGGAAGGCGGCATCATCGAGCGGGAAGCGGCGATCGATATTTCCAACGTCATGTTCTATGACGAAAAATCCAAGACGGCGTCGCGTCTTGGCTATCGGACGGACGGCGATAAAAAAGTCCGCTTTATGAAGAAAAGCGGCAAGGAAATCAAGGAGGGCAAGAAGAAATGAATCGTTTGATTGAAAAATATAACGAGACGGTTCGTCCGGCCCTCATGAAAGAGTTCGGGTATACGTCCGTCATGGCGTGTCCCAGAATCGAGAAAGTCGTTTTGAACATGGGCGTCGGCGATGCGATTCTCAATCCGAAGGCGCTGGAAGAAGCGGCGGCGGAGCTGACCCAGATTTCCGGACAGAAGCCGGTGATCACCAAGGCGAAAAAGTCCATCGCCAACTTCAAGCTTCGCGAAGGCATGGCGATCGGCACCAAGGTTACACTGCGCGGTGTGCGCATGTACGATTTCCTCGATAAGCTGTTCAACATCGACCTGCCGCGTGTCCGCGACTTCCGCGGTGTTTCCTCCACGGCGTTCGACGGCCGCGGAAACTACACGCTGGGCGTTCGGGAGCAGCTGATTTTCCCGGAAATCAATTTCGACAAGGTGAATAAAGTCCGCGGTCTGGATGTCGTCATCGTGACGACGGCGCGGACGAATAAGGAAGCGTATGCGCTCCTTGCACAGCTGGGCATGCCGTTTGAAAGGAAGAGTGCTTAATTCATGGCGAAGACATCAATGAAGATCAAGGCGGCGCGGAAAGCGAAATTTTCCACGCGTGCCTATACACGCTGTCAGCGTTGCGGCCGCCCCCATTCGGTATTGAGCAAATATAAAATCTGCCGCATCTGCTTCCGCGAGCTTGCCTATAAGGGTGAGATTCCGGGCGTCAAGAAGGCGTCCTGGTGATAGAGAAGGAGGAACGTACATATGAACATGACAGATCCGATCGCTGATATGCTCACCCGCATCCGCAACGGTGCCGCGGCGCGCATGGAGACAGTTGATATTGTTCCTGTTTCGAAGGTCAAGACCGAGATTGCCCGCATTCTGAAAGAAGAAGGCTATATCAGTAACTATGCCTTCAGCGGCGAGGGCGTGGAGCGTAAGATGACCGTCACCTTGAAGTACGGTTCGCAGAAACGCCCGGTTATTTCCGGTCTCAAACGGATTTCGAAACCGGGGCTTCGCGTCTATACAAGAGAAAACAGTATTCCGCAAGTTCTCAACGGCTTGGGAATTGCCATTATTTCAACCAGCGCAGGCATGATGACCGATAAGGACGCGCGCAAAAAGCACGTCGGCGGTGAAGTGATCGCCTACATCTGGTAAGCAAGAAAGGAAAAACACAGAATGTCACGTATCGGAAAAAAAGCGATTACCATTCCCGCCGGAACCGAAGTCACGGTAAAGCCCGGGAATGAGGTGACGGTAAAAGGTCCTAAGGGCACGTTGGTGCGGAAGTTCTCAGAACGGATGCAGATCGAGGTCAAGGACGGAACCGTTACCGTTTCCCGCCCCGATGAAGAGAAGCATACCAAACAGCTGCACGGAACGACCCGGGCGCTGATTGCGGCCATGATCGAGGGCGTCGACAAGGAATTTACCAAGAAGTTGAAAATTGTCGGTATCGGTTACCGTGCCGCACTGCAGGGCAATAAGCTGACGATGGGGCTGGGATTTTCTCACTCGATCGATATGCTTGTTCCGGATGACGTCAAGGTCACCGTTCCGGATGCGAACACGATTATCGTAACCGGCATCGACAAGCAGAGAGTCGGCGAGTTTGCGGCGGAGATTCGCGCGAACAGGAAACCGGAGCCGTACGGAGGCAAGGGTATCCTGTATGAGGGCGAACATATCATCCGTAAGGAAGGCAAGACCGCCGCTTCGAAGAAGTAACGGGAAGGAGAGAGAAAGATGCTGAAAAAAACCAGAAAAAATGAATTGCGTCTGCGTCGGCACGCGCGTGTCCGCAGAATTGTCAGCGGGACTTTCGACTGCCCGAGACTGAATGTATTCCGTTCGAATGCGCAGATCTATGCCCAGGTGATCGACGATACGACGGGGAAAACGCTCGTGTCCTCCAGTTCGCTTGTATTGAAGCTGGAAAATGGCGGCAATATCGAGGCGGCCGGAAAAGTGGGCGCCGACATTGCGGCCAAGTGTCTGGCGGCTAAGATTGAAACAGTTCGCTTTGACCGCGGCGGCTATATCTATCACGGCCGCGTCAAGGCTTTGGCGGATGCCGCGCGTGAAGCCGGCCTGAAATTCTGATGGAGAGGGAGAAGAACAAAATGGCAGAAGAGAACAAGCGCGAGCGCAAGCCTTTCAGAAAACCGCGCGAACCGAAAGAGTTCGATGATGTTGTCGTCTCCATCAACCGTGTTTCCAAGACGGTTAAGGGCGGACGTCGGATGCGGTTTGCGGCATTGGTCGTAATCGGCGATCACAAAGGTCGGATCGGCTTCGGTATGGGAAAAGCGGCGGAAGTTCCGGACGCGATCAAAAAGGCGACAGAAGCCGCAAACAAAAATGTATTCGGCGTACAGCTGGTTGAGAACAATCGAACGGTTCCGTCCAATGCACTGGGCAAACACGGCGCGACGTCCGTTGTCCTGAAACCGGCCGCTCCCGGTACCGGCGTTATCGCCGGCGGCGCGGTACGTTCGATCTTGGAACTTGCCGGCGTATCGGATGTGTTGAGCAAGGTGATCGGCAGCCGCACGGCCGTCAACGTCGTCTATGCCACGCTCAATGCGCTGCAGAGTCTGCGCACTGTGGAAGAAGTTGCCAAGCTGCGCGATAAGAAAGTCGGCGAGATCCGTTAAGGAGGGAGCACGCGATGAAATTAAATGAAATGAAGCCCGCCAGAGGGGCCCGCTTCACGGCGAAGCGAATCGGCCGCGGTCTTGGCTCGGGATGGGGCAAGACGGCCGGCAAGGGTCAGAAGGGACAGAATTCCCGTAGCGGCGGCGGTGTTGCGATCGGCTTTGAAGGCGGTCAGACGCCGGCGTTCAAACGCTATCCCAAGCGCGGATTTACGAACTTCACCCGCAAGGAATATGCAATTGTCAATGTCGCGGATCTGAATCGTTTCGAAGACGGCGTAACCGTGGACTTTGAAGCGCTCAAGGCGGCCGGACTGCTTAAGAAAGAGCTGGACGGTTTGAAGATTCTGGGCGAAGGAGCTTTGGAGAAGAAGCTGACCGTCAAGGCGAAGAAGTTCTCCAAAACGGCAAAGAAGGCAATTGAAGAAGCGGGCGGAACAGCCGAGGTTCTTTGAGATGATACATACGTTCGCCAGCATGTTTCGTAGCAAGGAGATTCGCAATCGGATCTTCTTTACGCTCGCCATGTTGCTGATCTATCGTATCGGCGCCGCCATTCCCGTACCCAGCGTCAACAGTACGGCGTTGTCGGGGCCGATCGCGGATAACTCCATTCTGAGTATGATGAACCTGCTGGGCGGAGGCGCCTTCGAGCGGATGTCCATCTTCGCCCTCGGCGTTTCACCCTATATCACGGCGAGCATTATTATTCAGCTGTTGTCCATGGATGTGATTCCGGCATTGACGGAAATGACGAAATCCGGTCAGAAGGGCCGCATTGAAATGGATCGCATTACGCGCTATCTCGGCGTCGTTCTGGCGTTTGTCCAGTCGTTCTCCATGGTCTATGGGTTTGATCGGCAGTATGGTATCCTGCTGGATTCCTCCGTGGCGACCTATCTGTTCACGGCGACGGTTCTGACCGCGGGAACGATGTTCCTGGTGTGGATCGGCGATCAGATCAGTGTCAAGGGAATCGGCAATGGCATCTCGATCATCATCTTTGCCGGTATCGTCAGTAATATTCCGGCCATGTTCGCGCAGGTATTCAACATCGAGGTGGCTTCGGCCGCCAACGGCGCGGAGTTTACCGGCGTCCTGCAGTTCATGCTGTATGTTCTGATGTACTTCGTCATCATCATGGCGGTCGTCGTCATGCAGCTGGCCGTGCGGAAAATTCCGATTCAGTATTCTTCCGCCGGCGTTTCACACGGACAGAATGTGACGTATCTGCCGTTCAAGATCAACTCGGCTTCGGTTATTCCGGTGATCTTTGCGGCCAGCATTCTGACGGCGCCGCAGATCGTATTGAGCTTTGTCAATGCGGATGCGTATACGACCGTTTCCAATTTTCTGAGCTTACAGCGGCCGATCGGTCTGGCACTCTACGGGGTATTGACCTTTCTGTTCACCTTCTTCTATACCGATCTGCAGATCGATCCGGATAAGGTGTCGGAAAATCTGGGGAAATCCGGCGCGTATATTCCCGGTATCCGTCCGGGCAGCGAAACACGGACTTATTTACGGAAAGTCCTGCATCGGATCACGGTGCTGGGCGCCACGGCATTAACCGTCATTGCGATTCTTCCATATTTATTGCCGATGATCACCACCCTGCCGTCCAGCGTATCCATCGGCGGCACGGGAATCATCATCGTGGTCGGCGTGGCCATGGAAACGGTTGCGCAGTTGAAGGGCCGGCTGACACAGAAACAGTATCGCGGCTTCTTGAATTAATAAACGAGGAAGGCAGGCTATGAACATTCTGATCATGGGACCGGCTGGAGCCGGCAAGGGCACGATGTCCGCACGTATTAAACAGGTGTTTGGTATTCCGCATATTTCGACCGGCGACATGCTGCGGGAAAATCTGCAGCGGAAGACGACGCTGGGACAGGAAGCGCAGGCTTACATGGAGTCCGGGCGTCTGGTGCCGGACGACGTCATCAACGCGATGGTGGAAGTGCGCCTGCGGGAGGACGATTGCGCGCAGGGCTATCTCTTGGACGGCTATCCGCGCACGCTTGCGCAGGCCGAAGACCTTGATCGGATCGGCGAAAGCACGGGTCGCGGCGTACAGGCCGTTCTGGTACTGAATGTGGAGCGGAGTGTTCTGACCGAGCGTATCGTCGGACGGCGCATCTGTCCGAAAGACGGCGCCATCTATCATGTGACGAATCATCCGCCGAAAGTGGACGGCGTCTGCGACCTTTGCGGAACACCGTTGCAACAGAGAAAGGATGATACGGTTGAAAAGCTGGCCAGCCGCATGCAGGAGTATGAAGCATTGACTCGGCCGGTCATCGCGTATTACAAAACAAGAGGTCTCGTCTTTGAGATCGACGCATCAAAGGATGCGGAAGTGACGTTTGAACAGATTGAAGCTGTTCTGCGCTCGCTTGCTTAAATGGCGTGAATGCGGGTACAATGTACGTTGCGCCCGCATTCGGCGCCGCTTTATAAGAGGATGAAATCAGGTGGATTCGGTCGGTTTGAACCCACGTTGCTGTTAACATCCATATGCGCGTTGCATATGCATATTAACAGGCTTTGCGGCCGATGGATTTCTTCTCTGCTAACACGTGGGTATTTGTCCAGGAGGCAAACATGAAAGTAAGACCGTCAGTAAAACCGATTTGCGACAAGTGCAGAGTCATCAAGCGTAAAGGCGTGGTTATGGTGATCTGCGAAAACCCGAAGCATAAACAGCGGCAGGGTTGATCAGGAAGAGGAGAGAGAAAACACATATGGCACGTTTTGCAGGTGTGGATATTCCGGCGAATAAGAGAGTTGAAGTTGCGCTGACTTATATCTATGGTATTGGTCTGTCAACGGCGAAGAAAATTCTTGCGGCTGTGAATGTCAGCGGCGATATTCGCACAAAAGATCTCAGCGAAGCGCAGGAAACGGCGATTCGTCAGGAAGTGGACAAGATCAAGACCGAGGGTGATTTGCGGCGTGAGACGGCGATGAACGTCAAGCGTCTGATGGAAATCGCCTGCTATCGCGGCATCCGTCACAGACGGGGACTGCCGGTTCGCGGACAGCGCACAAAGACCAACGCACGGACGCGTAAAGGACCGCGTCGTACTGTTGCGAACAAGAAGAAGTAACCGGAGGGCATAGACATGGCAGATAAGACAAAGACTGTTGCTCGTAAGAAGAAGAACAGACGGAATGTCGCGCGCGGTGTTGCGCACATTCATTCGACATTTAACAATACGATTGTCACCATTGCGGACGAGACGGGAAATGTTATTGCCTGGAGCTCCGCAGGTGCTCTTGGCTACAAGGGCTCACGTAAATCGACGCCGTACGTTGCGCAATTATGCGCAGAAGCCGCTGGAAAGGCGGCTGTCCAGCAGGGCATGAAGACGGTATCGGTTGATGTGAAAGGACCCGGGCCGGGCCGGGAGTCGGCGATTCGTGCATTGGCTGTTGCGGGCCTTTCGATCACGGCGATCAATGATGTGACTCCGGTTCCGCATAACGGCTGCCGCCCTCCCAAGAGGCCGCGTGGATAAGCGGTAGAACGGGAGGATTGCATGCAGAAATTTGAACACGCTGATTTTGAGATTAAAGAATTTTCCGAAGAGGACAATTATGGGAAGTTTGAATTTTCTCCGTTAGAGAGAGGATTCGGCATCACGATTGGTAATGCATTGCGCAGAGTTCTGCTGTCATCCCTGCCCGGGGCGGCGGTATATTCCATCAAGGTCGATGGAATTTATCATGAGTTTACAAGTATTCCGGGCGTCCGGGAAGATGTTACGATGATCATTCTGAATCTTAAGAAACTGATCATGAAGATTGAGGATGATGAGATTTACACCTTGCAGATTTCCGCCAAGGGCCCATGTACGGTCACGGCCGGAGATATTATCTGCCCGGCGCAGGTGGAAATTCTGAACAAGGATCTGGAAATCGCGCATCTGGAAAAAGATACCGTTCTGGAAATGGAGCTGCGCGCGAAGAACGGACGCGGCTATGTCGGCAGTGACTTGAACAAACAGCTTAATCAGGGCAGTTCGCAGGGCATCGGTACGGTCTACACGGACTCGATCTATACGCCGGTTACAAAAGTGGCGTATCATGTGGAGCCGACGCGTGTCGGCCAGGATTCCAAATACGATAAGCTGACGATGGAAGTATGGACGAACGGTTCCATACATCCGCAGAAAGCACTGGCTATGGCGGCGCGGATTTTGATGGATCATCTGGCGATTGTGGCCGGTCTCAACGAAGACGCGCAGAATATGGAAAATGTTATCAAGGCGGACGGCATCGAGCGGACAAGTAAAGGTCAGCAGATGATGATTGAGGATCTGGATCTTTCCGTCCGTTCGTATAACTGTCTCAAGCGGGCCGGGATTCAGACGGTTGATGAGCTTACGCAGAAGACCGAGGATGAAATGATGCGCGTGCGCAACCTTGGTAAAAAATCCCTCAAAGAGGTGAAGGACAAGCTGATTGAGCTGGGGTTCGGCTTCAGGTCCTATGAATAACGGGAGGAAATAAGGATGTGGAATCGTAGATTCGGCAGAACCGCAGATCACCGCAAGGCTATGCTGCGAAATCTGGCAACGTCGGTCATCATGTACGGCAAGGTGGAAACCACTTATGCCAAAGCGATGGATATGCGCTCCGTCGTGGATGAACTGGTGACCTTGGGCAAGAAAAATACACTGGCTTCACGGCGGCAGGCGGCGGCGTTTATTCGTGATGTAATTGCGGACGAAGAGAAACAGCAAACCGTATTGCAGAAGTTGTTTTCGGATATCGCGCCGAAGTATGCGGATCGTCAGGGCGGATATACGCGTGTCGTCAAGACCGGTGTGCGTCGTGGAGACGCGGCGCCGATGGCGACAATCGAGCTTGTCTGAGTATCGTTTAGTAGCGCAAGAATAAAACCTCTTTGCCGATGACAAAGGTCGGACGCAGGGAGGTTTTTTTGTTATGTCTTGGAAAAGGGAATCGTCGCTTTAAACTTTTCGGCCGAAGCGACCTTGGGGAAGAGTTTTGATGAAGACGGAAGCCGAAGAGTACGGAATGAATACGCCGTCTTTCAGCCGCGAGCAAAGCGCGATAAAATAAGAACATGAAATTATATAAAAAAGTAATACTTCTGATCGGCGCGCTTGCGTTTGCAGGCTGCGGCATGCGGGAAGCGCCCGCGTCGGAACCGGCGGATTCTTCCGTAACGGAGCCGGTCTCTTCTTCCACCTATCGACAGCGCATGGAAAACAGGCCGGCGTACCAAAGCGTGACGGCGGCGTTTCGGCGCTCCTATACGATGGACTATGGTGAAGATCAGGTCTCGGGAATCTACGACCTGGACGGCGTCATGCAGGAGACAAACCTGAATGCCGAGGCGGAAGGGCACTTAAGGCAGTATATCCATTCCGGCGGAATTGAATCTTCGCTGGACGGTTATTATACGGACGGACGTCTTTACAGTACGTATAACCAAGTCAATTATTATGAAGACATGGATTTTCAGTCTTTTGAAGAAAGTGCGCTTGTTCCGCTGAAACCGCTGGTTGTTGAAGATACGCAGATTGCGTCCGTGGAAAAAAGCGACGAAAATACATTTATTCTGCATCTTTCCAAAGCCGGCGGGCAGACGCTGTTTACGGATCATTATGATGTCTATGGCCTTAAGGAATATGACGGCTATGAGGTCTTAAGCGGTACGATTACGCAGGAACTGGATGCCACGGGCAATGTGATCCGCGAAGAAACGGAATTTGAAAGTATGGTGCAGGTGAAGGGTTATACCGTTCGCGTCATGGCACAGTCGCAGGTTCATTGGACGGATTTTGATCGGACGGTCTTGACGCTGAGCGCGCAGCAGGAAGAGCACGGCTTCGTCTATGTCAACTTCAAAGATATTGATACAGACGCCATCGCGTCGGAAAATGTGCCGGATGATTCCGCGGAAGCGACGGTAACCGACACGTTTCGCAAACGTCTGATCAATCGGCTTTCTTATAAAGAGGAAAGCGTCGATCAGTATACGACGACGTTTAATGAAAATGAATCGTACACTGTTGATTTTGCACATGATCAGTTTCTGTATAAAAACCGCAGCAGTACCTATGTTTACAACTGGAAAGGCGATACCGGCGGATTCGGCGCCGTCTGTAATTATGATTTTCAAACGGATACGGCGACGGACGGATGTGACGCGTCGGTTCGGCAGATGATTCAGAATGTAAAGCAGTTTTTCATGATGGAGCTGTATTATTGCGGGCTTTCGTTGGAAGACCTGCAATCGGAAACAAGATGATTTTATAAGGAGCGTTGATTTTGAAGTTGCAGTCTCTGGAAGAAAAAGCACGTGCGGAATCGATTCCGCTGATGAAACGGGAGGGCATGGATTTTGTCTGCGCTTACCTGCATGCACATCCGGAAATCTTACATATTTTGGAAGCGGGAACAGCAGTCGGATGGTCGGCCATCCGCATGGCTTCGGTACGTGAGAATATTTTGATTGACACACTGGAGGTCGATAAAGGCCGCTATGAGCGTGCGGTATGCCATGTGCGAAAGGCGGAAATGGAAGATCGTATTTTCTGTCATCACACGGACGCGTTGAATTATCGGACAATTAAATATTATGATCTGTTTTTCATTGACGCCGCAAAGGCGCAGTATCAACGTATCGTACGGCATTTTCTTTCTTACGGGTACAGTGGCTCCGTCTGGATTTTTGATAATTTGTGTTTCCACGGCATGGTGGATAATCCCGCTTTGTCGAATAACCGCGGAACAAGGCAGATGATGCATAAAATTCATGCTTTTCGTAAATGGCTGTCGGAAAGCAAGTATTTTGTGACGGAATTTTATCCGGAAATCGGCGACGGCATCGCGGTTGCACGGCAGATTCAAAGCGGTGAATCGAAGGGGCAAAGATAAATGAGTTCAGCTCTGCTTTGGCTTTGAAAGACGATTTGCTTTCCAGCAAATAAATAAAACAAATGCCGGGCCGGCAATAATCGCAATCATTTTAAAGAGATCGGTGAAAGGGCGAACGGCGTAGCAGTCGGACGGATTATCCGGGTTATAAGCGATGGAAACCGCTTCATTTTCCTGAATGGTAGAGTCGCCATTGAGGGTGAGCCATCCCTGTATCGGCTGTCCATCGACGGTATAGGATAGGCATATTCTGCTTTCGTATTCGAATGTGTCGGAGATGTCGCTGCGCAGTTGGTAGTTTTCAACGGAAACGACACGGGCTTCTGTTTTCGGGTATGTATAATATGGGAATATTTTTTTGACAGACAGGAAAACCGCCGCGGCAGAGACGGCAACAAGCGACAGGAAAAAAATAAAGTTCAGAAATTTTACAAACCACTTTTTCATAACGACTCCTTTGCTATAGGATGGTAAGTTCCGCATGATGCAGGATCGAAACATGTAAATTTACCGTTCATAGAAGTCTATTTTATCGAAAAGAACGATATGGGTAAAATACAATTTGTTTCTTCGTGTTTTAGCTATGGGTTTATTTTTTTAATTCATAGAGAGACAGGTCATAAAATTGTATAAGTTGCTTGCAGAATGTACAGGATAATTTATAGAAAACAAAAAGGATCGCCGCTTCTGCACGAGGCAAAGCGCGATCCAAAGAGAGGAGATATATAAAACGGATGATCAGAAATGGTGGCCGCCGGAACTGTGCGTACCTCCGGAAGAATGGTATCCGCTACTGCTGCCGCCACTGCCACTGCTGCGGTCGATATGTTGCACGCTGCGCGTTTTGCCGGTGAAATAATCTTGCGAAACGCTCAGGTTAAGGCCGCTGGTTGCATAAGGAGCGGCGCTGTTCTGCAAGCCGGTGTTGCGCAATTTCCTCCGCCGCAGGAAGTTGATAATCAGGCTCAACGTGACTGCCGCAAGACCGGCAATGGGCAGAAGATGCAGGAACTCATCCATGCGCTGTTTCGGCGTTGTTTCGGCGATGCGTCGATCGATTTCCGGGTCGGTATATTCCGGTTCATAATAATGGTAGTTCCCTTCGCTCAATACATTTCCGCATGCATTTAAGTATGTAAAAGCGCCATTCGCCCATTTATTGTCGCGAAAATCTTCAAGCACATCATTTCCCAACTGGTCAAGAACGGAGGTTGTAAAGACATCGCCGGCTGCGCCGTAACTGAACGTATCATAATAGCGATCTTCGACGGCAACCGCCAAAAGAACGCCGCTGTGCCCATCACCATAGCCAAGCGTATAATTGTAATAAGTATACTCGGCATATGCAGATTCACTGTAGCCGTTCATCGTTTTGGTGAAGACAACATCGACATCAATCTGCCACGTGTCTTCAAAGGACTGTGCGAGTTCTTCCAAAGCGGATTTATCTTCTTCGCTTAAGACGCCGGTCTCATCAATGATATGCGGTGCTTTTGCCTGTACAGGTGTAAACGGAATAAAAGCGGCAAACAGCCCCATGCAGAATAATAGAATGCTTCGTTTTTTCATTGATAAGGTCCTCCCGCCACATAGAGGGTGATTGCAAAAATCGCAAAGAAAATCAATGCCATCAGAACCGTCTGCCAAATGAAGCGGCCATTATCGGCGGGCAGTGAGCCGACCGGTTTTCCGCTTTGCCCGTTTATGGCAAAGAGATAATCTTTGCCGTGATACTTGGTTGACAACAGCCAGACCGGCAGAAAAGCATAGACCGCCGTAGCGTTTGTCCGATGCGCCTGTTCCGTAATCGGAATGACGGCATCATATCCTATAGCGGTTGCCCGTAATGCGGCATTGGTAGAATTAACCATGCGTTGATCTACATGCGGACGCGCCTGCGTACTGGAGACATCATAGCTGTCCGCCGTGTAACCAAGCATAAAGGATAAATCGAACGGTTTCAGCTTGGAAGAATCAAATGGTTCAAGTGCTTCCATATAATTATCCGGCATTTTGCTGGAAGCGTCGATCGGCACATTTTCAAAAGCGACTGAACCGCGCCGAACAAGGCGATAATGCTCCGTTTCGGTAATACGGTCGTCGCCGCTGTCCCATGAGTGCGAGCGGCTTGCGTTATAAAGCGCATTGACTTCCATTGTCGCTCCACATAGCCAGAACGGCACATAAACCCCTTGTATTTTTTCAATCTGATTTTGCGACGTAAAAGTTTTCGGCAAAAACGGTTTCTTTTTATAGAAAGATTTCAGCGCCTCGACCGCCTGTTGTTTATCAATTTGAAAGGGCAGAACATACTGCGGTTTCTTGGCGATAAACTGTTCTTTTAATACCGTCGGACTTCCGCAATAAGGGCAGATGGTTACAGCCGTATTCTCATCCGCATAAACTTGCGCGCCGCAGCTTGTACAGCCATATGCATGCATGCTGGACATTTCCGCATCGCTATAATCATTTACGTCGGAAAAGGAAACCGGTTGATTCGTCGCGCTTTCCCGCTCCTGCAAAATCTTCTTTACTTCTTCGTCGGTATAAGAATTGCCGCAATACTGGCAAAGCAGTTTCTGCGAAGCAGGATCAAATTTCAGCGAACCGCCGCAGTTTGGACAAGGGTATGTATTTCCCTGCGCCATACGTTAATCCTTTGGTTTCGGCGCTCCACATTTCGAGCAGAAATTTCCATCATTCGGGTTTCCGCATTTGGAGCAATACCATTGAGGAGCGTTTTGTGCGGCTGCCTGCGGCGCCGTCTGTTGCATGGCGGTCGGTACGGAAGCGGCCATATTCATACCGACGAAGCCGCTCATCGCTCCGTTTGGATTCTTGGCGGCGTCCTGCATTGCCTGCGCTTGCGCACCGACTAGAGCCGCGTTTGCCAAAGCCGGATTGGTGTAAGCGGCATTGCGCTGCAGGTCGCGGATAATCTGTTCGTCTTCCGGACGCACGGACAGGGAAGAAATGCCGAACGAAACAATGCGGATACCGCGTAATTGTGTCCACTTTTTAGAAAGCTCTTCATTTAAAGCGTCAGCCAGTTCCGTTGTATGTCCGGGCAGTTCGCTGGTGCGGATACCCTGCGCCGACAATTTTGCAAAGGCCGGCTGCAAGGCCGTCAACAGTTCGGAGCGCATCTGCTCTTCCAATTGCGGAAGGCGATAGGCATCGCTGACATTGCCACTGACATTTGTATAGAAAAGAATCGGATCTTCTACACGGATACTATATTCGCCAAAGCAACGCAAACCGATATCCAGATCGACACCGGCCCGCTGGTCGACGATGCGGAATGGAACAGCGTTCGGAGTACCGTATTTGATTCCGGTCAGTTCTTTGGTGTTGAAGAAATAAACACGCTGATCGCCGGCCGGGATACCGCCGAATGTAAAGCGCTTGCCGATTTCTTTAAAGACGCTTGTAACGCCCGCGCCCAGATCGCCGGTAAATAAAGACGGTTCGCTGTCCCGATGATAGGTAAACTCACCGGTCTTCGCACAAAGGTCGACAACTTTTCCCTGCTCGACGATGACGGCGCACTGACCGTCGGCTACGGCAATGACCGAACCGTCGGTAATGATGTTCTCGCTGTCTTTGTTGAACATGCCCTTTGTCTTGTGCTGCGCTTTTTGAACGATAATATCGTTTTCCAAAGATTCGCAGTAGAAATAATCCTTCCAGGCATCATGCAATGTGCCGGTAGCGGCGCGAACAGCAGTTTCAATCAGTCCCATAAGTAAAATCATCCTTTCTATTGTTACAATTATTATACGGGAATAAGTTTTAAAAACGCAAAAAAATTAAAGCGCTTACAGATTTTGAAAAAGGCGGTCGGGCAAGTACTTTTTCTTATTTGATCATGGCTTCGATATCTGCCTGCATGGCGGCAGTCGGAGGGGATGTTTTGTTTCTTTTCCGGAATGAAACAGGGTGGACGATGATGCTCAAGTATGCGAAAATAATGAAAAGAATTGCGGATGAGTAAATCGTGCTGCACAATCTTCCGCGTTCGGAATGAAGTGGAATCACAATTGAAAGGACAAAGGAGTATGAAAAAAGGATGGATCTTATTATTGAGCGGCTTGTTGCTGTTTTCGGCAGGCTGCACGAAAGAAAGCCGGGAAACCGTCGTTACAGCCAAGGACGGGTATGCGGAGGGCAAAACCGGGGATGTGATGCGCACTTATTTTTTCGATTATATTGTAAACAGCGCATACCAGACTAAAAACTACGAAGGCATTACGCCGGGCGAAGAAAAAGTATTGCTGGTTGTTAACATGACCGTAAGAAACACGGATCAAAGCGAATGCGAAATCTACGATATTGATTTTCAGGCTCAATGGGGCGATGATGGCGACGACGATTTTGCGTATCCGTTAACGGCGGATGACCAGGAGCCTGTTGGCGCTATGGCGGAAGCGGAATATACCTTACAGCCGTCGGAAGAAAAGACAGCCGATCTTGTCTTTGAAATTCCGCAGGGAAAAGAAAATTTCTCCGTTGCGTACCGTGAAGAGTTTGCGGACGGAACGTCGGGAGACACATTTTTCACCTATTTTGACGCCCCGACAAAATAAGAATCGCGTTTGACGGAAGCGATGTGTTGGCGTATACTATGCAGGCACATCGCTTTTTGTTGTGCGCACAGCATATGCGTGGGAGGATGGCAACCGTCCGCATACCACTGCATGTGGGTTACTGCATATTTATTAAGGAGGAAAGCCACATGGCGAAGAAAGTTGCAAAGGTCAGCAAGCTTCAATTTCCGGCCGGCGGTGCAAAACCGGGCCCTGCTTTAGCGGCGGCCGGCATTAACATGCCGAAGTTCTGCACGGAGTTCAACGACAAGACGAAAGACCGCAAGGGCGATATCGTACCGGTTATCATCACGGCTTATGAGGACAAGTCGTTTGATTTTGTGCTCAAGACGACACCGGCTCCGGTGCTGTTGAAGAAAGCGGCGGGAATCGGCAAGGCTTCGGGAACGCCGAATACGTCCAAGGCCGGCAAGGTGACGGCCGCACAGCTCAAGGAGATTGCGGAATATAAGATGCCGGATCTCAATGCGAACAGCGTGGAAGCGGCGATGAAGATCATTGCCGGTACCGCTAAGAACATGGGTATCACGATTGAAGACTGGGAGGAGAAATAATTATGGCAGGGAAGAAATATATTGCCGCGCTTGCTCAGGTCGATCGTTCCAAAACCTATGGGTATAAAGAGGCGGTCGCTTTGGCGAAGAAAACAAATACGGCGAAGTTTGATGCTTCCGTAGAAGCTTCGTTTAATCTCAATGTTGATCCGCGTCAGGCGGATCAGAATATCCGCGGGGCGATGGTTCTTCCGAACGGAACCGGCCGCACGCAGAAAGTTCTTGTCATCGCGGAGGGCGAAAAGGCCGATGAAGCCAAAAGCGCCGGAGCGGATTATGTCGGCGCGGATGACATGCTTGAACAGATCAAAGGCGGCTGGCTGGATTTTGATATCATCGTTGCGACGCCGAACATGATGGGCAAGCTCGGCCGTTTCGGTAAGCAGCTGGGTCCGAAAGGCCTGATGCCGAACCCGAAGACGGGAACCGTTACGATGAATGTGGCGCAGGCCGTTGAAGAGATTAAAAAGGGTAAGATTGAATATCGTGTCGATAAAGACGGCAATGTAAATGTCATGATCGGCAAGGTTTCCTTCTCGGAAGAAGCTCTGGCGCAGAATTTCAAGGCGCTCTATGATCAGCTGGCGAAGATTCGTCCGGCTTCCGTCAAAGGTACGTTCATGAAGTCGGTAACCGTTTCCACGACCATGGGCCCGGGCGTACGCGTCACGGTTGAATAAGTTACATTGGAAAGCAAAACAGGAGATCGCGTATACGGTCTCTTGTTTTTATTTGGTCTTGTCTTTGTGAGCGGAAAGAACGATGGCTGGGCAGATCGATGGACAGGTAAAGGAAATAAGGGACAATAAAGGTAAATTGAGGAGAACACATGAAAAAAGTAACGTGGTTTTATCTGACGGATTGTCCTTATTGCAAGCAGGCGCTCAAAGCGTTGGACGCTTTAAAAAAAGAAGATGCGAAATATGCGGGAGTGGAGATCGAGTGGGTTGATGAGCAGGCACACCCGGAAATTGCGGATCGCTATGATTATCACGCCGTACCTTGTCTTTGGGTAGGCGATGAAAAGCTGTATGAAGCGCATCTGTTTGAAACGTATGCGGAGTGTTATGGGAAGCTGAAGATGGTTTTCGATACTGCTTTGGCCGCTTAAAGACGGACGATTTTGCAAAGAGGTTAAAGCTTTTTAGCGTTTTTTCTATAAAAATGGAGTGGGTCTTTCCGAAAATGAAAAAATTTGAGTAGAAACGAGAAAAAAAGAGTTGCTTTAGGGAAAAGAAAGAGGTATGTTAATAAAGCGCTTGCC
>CAUVBZ010000013.1:0-25108 GCA_963550455.1 uncultured Erysipelotrichaceae bacterium | reverse complement strand
GGGCGCCGGAATGTACGTTGAAAAGGACATGTATTCACGGTAAAATACGGTTGTCGTTTCAGAGAAAAGGTAGGTAGAAAAAATGTCGGTTTTCTGGTCTTCGTTGGGATGGTTTGTCTTGGGCGGCGTTGTCGGCGCCTTGATCGGTTTCTTTTTTACAAGACGTAATTTTGAAAAGCAGCTGCGGGAAAATCCGCCGGTAAATGAAAAAATGATCCGTGCGATGTTCTTGAGTATGGGTCGCAAAGCTTCCGAGGCGCAGATCAAGCAGGTGATGCGCTCTATGAACAACGCCCGCTAGCAAAGCGGTGTTTTCCGTAACGCACAGCACTTAGATCATATAAAACGATTCGGCCGAAACAGAGTGAAGGGGTTTCGGCTTTTTATGTGTGACGAGCATGTCACATCTTTTCATTTTGGAAAATATACAATAAAACATGTTTCAGAAAAAGCGAAATTCAGGCATATAGTTTTGCCACATTTCCGTTGGTTTTGCCGGGAGAAGTGCGTAAGTAATTTCAAAGAATAATCGTCTGTTCTTTTCGGCTTTGATTCATCGAATCTTGGATGGAATAATTTGAATCTGCAAATACGGTCAGATCAAAACCATTTTTGTCAGGGAAAACGGAAATGCAAAATTTCGTAACGTCGCGTTTCATTCTGCCGCTATGAAGGCCGTCAATGAATGGACCTTTTATCTCGGAGCATACGGAAATACACAAAATCGACTAAAAAAAGTACAAGAATTGTCTTATAATAAGGAACGGATCAACAGGAGGACATATGTCAGAGAACAAAAAAGTTTTCCAGGCGATGGATGGAAATACCGCTACCGCACATTCCGCATATGCATTCACGGAAGTGGCCGGTATTTATCCGATTACGCCTTCTTCGCCGATGGCGGAAAATGTCGACGCATGGTCAACAGCCGGTAGAACCAATGTCTTCGGGGACAGGGTGAAAGTTGTTGAAATGCAGGCGGAAGGAGGCGCGGCCGGCGCTGTTCACGGCGCCGCGCAGGGGGGCGCTCTTGCCGCGACATTTACCGCTTCTCAGGGATTGCTTTTGATGGTTCCGAACCTTTATAAATGGGCCGGTGAAATGTTACCGGTGGTTGTGCATGTCGCCGCCCGCACGCTGGCGACACATACGCTGAGCATTTTCGGCGATCACAGCGACGTGTATGCCTGCCGCCAGACCGGCGCGGTTTTAATGTGCTCACAATCGGTACAGGACTGTATGGATCTGGCCGGGGTGGCGCATTGCATCGCGATCGACGGTTCCGTTCCGGTTCTGCATTTTTTTGACGGTTTCCGCACATCGCATGAAATCGATAAGATCGAGGTCATGGATTACGCGTATTTGAAGACCCTGTTACCGGCGGATAAGCTGGAGGCTTTCCGCGCGCATGCCATGAATCCGCACACCAATCCGATTGTCCGCGGCGGAAACGAAAATGACGATATCTTTTTCCAGGCTCGCGAAGCGCAGAATAAGCATTGGGAAGCCATCCCGGAAATCGTCGCTTCTTACATGAAAAAGGTCAGCGAACATACCGGGCGTACCTATGCGCCGTTTGTCTATTACGGCGATCCGGATGCCGAGCGCGTGATTATCGCCATGGGTTCGGTTACCGATACGATCATGGAAACAGTTGATGCATTACGGGCAAATGGAGAAAAGGTCGGTCTGATCAAGGTCTATCTGTATCGCCCTTTCTCGGTTCAGCATCTTCTTTCCGTGCTGCCTTCTTCCGTGAAGAAGATTGCGGTTCTGGATCGTTCCAAGGAAATCGGCGCCCGCGAACCGCTGTATCTGGATGTCGTAGAAGCTCTGCGCCATCATAAAGATATTGAAGTGATCGGCGGCCGCTACGGATTGTCGTCCAAGGATACGACGCCGGCCGATATCAATGCCGTTTTTGAAGAACTGAAAAAAGAAGAGCCGAAAGCGGAATTCACCCTGAGCATCCGCGATGATGTGACCAATCTCTCTCTGGAACCGGCGGCTTTGCGGATCAACAGCGACTATACTTCCTGCCTGTTTTTCGGCCTCGGCTCGGACGGTACGGTAGGCGCCAACAAGTCGACGGTTAAAATTATCGGAAATAATACGGATCTGTATTCGCAGGCGTATTTCCAATACGATTCTAAAAAGTCGGGCGGCGTCACCCGTTCACATCTGCGTTTTGGAAAAAATCCGATTCATGCGCCTTATTACGTTCAGGAAGCGGATTTCATCTCCTGCTCGCTGGATTCTTATTGCTACAAGTTTGATATGGTCCGCCAGCTGAAAGACGGCGGTACCTTCTTATTGAACACAACCTACGACGCAAAGGAGATTGCGAAAAAACTGCCGGACAGAATGCTGGGACAGCTCGCCCGGAAACATGCCAACTTCTATATCATCAATGCGACGCGGCTGGCGATTGAAACGGGAATGGGCCGTCATACCAATACCATTTTGCAGTCCGCTTTCTTCAAGCTGAACGAACAGATCATGCCGTATGAAAAGTCGCTGGCGCTCATGGAAGATTCGGCACGGCATACCTATGCCCGCAAAGGCGAGGATGTCGTCAATGCCAATATCGCGGCGATTGAAAAGGGGTCGCAGGGTCTAATCAAGGTTGATGTAAAACCGGAATGGGCCGATCTGGACTGCACGGCGCCGCTGTTCAAGCTGACCGGTGACGATCATTTCGATACGTTCGTGCAGCCGATCAACGCACTTGAGGGGCCGTCCATGCCGGTCAGCACATTTACCAAACCGACGATCATTGACGGCTCACTGCCGGAGAATACGGCTTTCCGTGAAAAACGGAATGTTGCCGCACAGGTTCCGGCCTGGGATGCGGCAAAGTGTATCGAATGCGGCAAGTGCGGTTTTGCCTGCCCGCATGCGACCATCCGTTCTTTCCTGCTGACCGAAGAGGAAGTTGCACAAGCCAATCAGCTTGCCATGGCCAACGGCATCGCCTTTGACGTCAAAGACGCCAGCCCAATGTACAAAGGCGCAAAAGAAGCGGGTCTCAAATTCCGCATTCAGGTTTCACCGCAAAACTGCGTCGGCTGTCTGGTCTGTGTCGAGGTATGCCCGACCAAGGCGCTGTCGGCGGCGGATGTGAATACACAGCAGAAGGAAGAACCGCTGGCAGATTATCTTTACAAGCATACGTCGGATAAGGCCAAGTACGGCAATCTTGCAACGGAAGCCGGCGTATCGTTACTGCGTCCGTATTTTGAAGTTTCCGGGGCTTGCGCGGGGTGCGGCGAAGCGCCGTACTATCGTCTGGCTTCGCAGTTATTCGGCAAGGATATGATGGTTGCCAACGCGACCGGCTGCTCCATGATTTACTGTTCTGCAACGCCGTCCATTCCGTTTGCGACAGACGATGAGGGGCAGGGCGTTACATGGGCGAACTCGCTGTTTGAAGATAACGCCGAATATGGTTTCGGTATGGCTGTCGCGCAAAGTTTCAAGGCGGCCAAGATTCTGAAAATCATGGAGGACAATCTGGATCAAGTTGAGCCGGCGCTCAAGGCGGATTTCCAGGCGTATATTGAAGCGAATGATGATCGCGAAAAGCAGCGCGCTTTGAAAGATCGTCTGCTGAACGACGTGAAGGCGTCGGAAAACGAAGCGGTGAAAGAACTTCTTCATATGGAACGCGATCTGGTATCCAAGTCGTGCTGGATTATCGGCGGCGACGGCTGGGCATATGATATCGGCTACGGCGGATTGGATCACGTGATGGCCAACAATCTGAATGTCAACGTTCTGGTTCTGGACACGGAAACGTACTCCAACACGGGCGGTCAGGCGTCCAAATCGACGCAGGCGTCCGCAATTGCGAAATTTGCGGCCGGCGGCAAAGCGACGGCCAAGAAGGATATCGGCCAGATCTTCATGGAATACGGAACCGCATATGTCGCTTCCATATCGCTGGGCGCAAACCAGATGCAGGCTATCAAGGCCTTTAAAGAAGCGGAATCGTACCAGGGACCGTCCATTATTCTGGCCTACAGTCCGTGTCTTGAACATGGTATCCGCGGCGGATTGTCAAAGAGCGAACAGGTCATGAAGGATGCGGTCGCCTGCGGTTATACGACCCTGTACCGTTTCGATCCGCGTCTGGAGAAGCCTTTGCAGGTCGATTCCAAGGAGCCGGATTGGACAAAATTCAATGATTTCCTGATGCGGGAGGCACGTTACTTCAACCTTCCGAAAATCAAGGGCGAAGAAGCGGCCGCGGAAATGTTTGCCAAGACGCTTGCCGATGCCAAGACGCGTTACAGCAAGCTGATTGCCAAAAAGAATATGCAGGATGCGCAATGAGCCTCCGCTAGTGAAGCGGAAAAGTCCGACGTGTGAACAATGCACATGTCGGCTTTTTTATCCCTGTACGGTATTCCGCTTATGGACACGTCGGCATTTTCACTTCCGGCGAGACTTTCTTTCCGCCCCTTTTAAATAACGGCAATGTTCGTATAATGGAAAGAGCTAAGGAGTCTTTATGCGAATCGGTTTGTTTACGGATACCTTTCCGCCCGATATCAACGGGGTGGCGAACAGCACATACATTTTATTTCAAGAATTAAAGAAACATGGCCACGACGTTTTTGTCATAGCGCCAAGAAAGGGCGCCGGCAGCGCCCAGTGGAATCCGGATCATACCATTCTGCGTTTGGCGGGTATCCGCCTGCCGAAGCTGTACGGCTATGTGGCGACCACGCCGTTACACCTTAACGCCTTGACGATCATCGGCGATCTACATCTGGATGTTATCCACGCCCAGACCGAATTCGGCGTCGGCATGTTTGCCCGCATGTGTGCGCATCAGTACGGGATTCCGACGGTTATCACCTACCATACGACGTATGAAGACTATACGCATTACGCCAATGTTTTTAACAGCGCCGCCTTTGACGAAAAAGCCCGACAGGCCGTCGCTTATCTGACGAAAATCTATGCCAACGCTTCCGTGGAAGTCATAGCCCCGAGCGAAAAGACAAAAGAGATGCTGGAACGCTATCATGTCCGGACAAACATTCATGTCGTTCCGACCGGCCTCGATCTGGCGCGGTTTTCGGCGTTGCGGTTCGATCCGGAAAAACGCCGGCAGATACGCGAAGAAGCACGGGTGAAGGAAGATGAACGCCTGGTGATCTATGTCGGCCGGATCGCCGAAGAAAAAGCGCTCGATCTGGTTGTCCGCGGCTTTGCCAAGGCGAAGCAGGCGAATTTGAAAGTGAAACTTTTAGTTGTCGGCGGCGGCCCCGATCGTGAAAAACTCATCCGGCTGGCGGAGGAAAAAGGCGCGGCGGACAGCATCTGTTTTGCCGGTCCGCGTCCGGCCGAACAGATTCCGGATTATTATCGCGCCGCCGATGCGTTTGTTTCCGCTTCACTTACGGAAACGCAGGGGATGACGTTTATTGAAGCGCTGGCCAGCGGACTTCCGGTTCTGGCACGCCACGATGAAGTTTTGGACGCGCTGGTTCTGGAAGGGGAAACCGGCTGGTATTTCGCCGATGAGGAAACGCTGGTCGCCAAGCTGCGTTTACTGATGCAGGCCGATCAGGAAACGATGCGTCTGACGTGTCGAAAGCAGGTGGAGCCGTTTTCGGCCGACGTTTTTTATGAACGCGTTTTGCATGTATATGAAGAGGCCGTCCGCAATTATGCCGCGTTTGTTAAAATTACGGATGTCAAGATCAAGGATGATCTGGTCTGCCTGCAATTTTCCGATCTGACCAACAAGAAAGAAAAGAATACGCTCTGCATGACACTGGACGATTACTTTACCGCGGGATTGCGCAAAGGCGGGAAGATCAACGCCGCTTCTTTGGAACTGTTTCGGAAAAAGGAAAATATCGCTCTGATGTATCAGCGCAGTATCCGGAAACTGTCGATAAAAGATCGCACGGAACAGGAAATGCGGCAATGGCTGCGTCAGGAGTCCGCATGTACGGAAGCCGATATCGACCATATTCTGACAAGACTGAAAGAAAAAGGGTATATTGATGACGAGCGCTACTGCCGGGATTTTGTCAATCGAATGAAGCTGGCTCTCTTCGGCCCGGAACGGATTCGCCGCGACCTTCTGCAAAAAGGCGTTTCGCCGCTGGCGATTGATCAGTTTCTGAATCCGCAGGAAAACGCGGTGCAGGATGACGCCTTGCGCTATGCGGAAAAAGCGGCGGCATCGATGCATGGACTTTCCGTGCGCATGAAGAAGCAGAAGCTCAAACAGAAGCTGACGGTACGCGGTTATTCATCAGCCGTTATCGATCGTATTATGCAGGAGTTTGTTCCGGAAGACGATGAAGCGGCTCAGCTGGATATTCTGCGCACGTGCGCCCTCAAGGCAAGAAGGCGATATGCCCGCAAATATACATCGACACAATTGCGGAATATGGTCTATCGCTATTGTGCCGCGCAGGGGTTTAACAGCGAAGATATTTATGTGATCTTAGATGAAATGGAGTGGGATGACGAATGACAGCGATAAGGGATTTTAAAGAGAAAGATCGAATCAGTCAGAATTTACTTGTAAAGGCGTGTACAAAAGGCGTCACCAGCAAGGGCGCGCCCTATCTGAATATCCAGCTGCAAGATGCCAGCGGCACGATCGAAGGCAAATTTTGGGATGTGAAGCCGGAGGAAATCGACGCCGTCGTCGTCGGTCATGTGGAACAGATCACGGCCGAAGTTCTGGAATACAATCACAATCTGCAGCTGCGCATTTCACAGATCATGGATATCGCGCAGGACAGTGTCGATCTTTCCGCGTTTATCCGCAGTTCGGCGATGAGCGTTGAAGAACAGAAAGAAGAGGTCCGCCGCCTCATTCAATCACTGCAGAACAGAAACCTGCGCACGCTGGTGACGGGCATGTACCGTAAAGTGGCCGACCGGTTTTTCGAATATCCGGCGGCGAGCCGTATTCATCATAACTATCGAGGCGGACTTGCGGAACATACGCTCGGCATGGCGAGGTTGGCTGAAGAAGTCGCCGGCCTTTATCCGCTGCTGGATCGCGACCTGCTGATCGCCGGCGTTTTATGCCACGATCTTGGGAAAACGGCGGAATTGGGCGGTCTTGTTTCCGCGGACTATACGGAAGAGGGCCGGCTGATCGGCCATATTTCCATCGGTCAGGGCTGGCTGATGGAAGTCGCGGAAGCGGAAGGTCTGGCCGACAGTGAAGAAGCCCTGTTATTGCGGCACATGATTTTGTCGCACCACGGCAAGATGGAATTCGGCTCTCCCGTACTGCCGGCCATTCCGGAAGCGGAGGTCTTGTTCCTGATTGATAATCTGGACGCCCGCATGAATACGTTGAAGCAGGTTTTTGACGGCATGAAAAGCGGTACATGGAGTCAGCGTATCTTCGCGCTCGATAACCGCATGTTCTACAAGCGTCGGGAGTCTGAATGATGGATGTCCGTCTGGCGCTCGTACAGACGCTTCAGCGTTTTCTGAAACGCTTCGGCCGCGGCGGTTCGCTTCCGGGCGAGCTTGCCTTACGCATGGATAAAAATTTCATCGCCCGCTTTCATATGCCGAAAATCGTCATTCTGGTTACCGGAACAAACGGAAAGACGACGACGAGCAATCTGCTTGCCGAAAGTCTGCGCGAGGCGGGCTTAAGTGTATTGAACAATCGCCGCGGCGACAATCTGAATGTCGGAATCGCCACGCTGCTGGCTTCCGGTGCCGATGCCGATTACACCATAACCGCGGACGCCGTTGTGATTGAAGTGGATGAATTGACGTTATACCGCCAGTTTCAACATCTGCATCCGACCCATCTGGTGGTCACGAATTTTTTCCGCGATCAACTGGACCGCGCCGGAGAGATGGAAACGATCATCCGCAAGATCATGGATGTTACCGAAGACTTTGAAGGAACGCTGATCTTAAACGGCGACGACCCGAACGTCATCCGCATCGCCGAGCATGCCCGAAAGGCGAAGGTTCATTATTTTTCCGTCGATGAAAACACGCTTTCCCGCGCCGTTCCGGATGAAGCCGGAGAAGGAAAATTTTGTCCGCGCTGCGGCCGGCGCCTTGTTTATACGTACTATCAATATGCCCATATCGGCCGTTTTTACTGTCCCTATGATGACTTCGGAAAGATCACGCCGGATATCGTCGCTCAACGGCTTGACTTTGAGGAGGGCACTTTTGTCGCCGGCCGGCGGACATATCCCATGTTTATGCCGACCCTTTACGGAATTTATAATTGCTGCGCCGTTTTGGCCGTTATGCAAAGCCTGCGGCTGGATACCGTCCATGCCGCTTCTGTATTTGCGCAGTATCATCTGAATGAAGGCCGCAATGAGCGCTTCGCTTTGTCACGGCCGGCCGTTCTTCATCTGATTAAAAATCCGACCGGCGCCAACGAAGTGATGAAGCTGGTGCTGACGAACCACAATCGCAAAAATATCTGCATCATTCTGAACGATAACGATCAGGATGGCCGCGACGTCAGCTGGATCTGGGACGCGCATTTTGACCGTCTCAACGACCCGCTGGTCGACCAGATCGTGTGTTCCGGTTTACGGGCCTATGACATGGCTCTGCGCTTGAAATATGACGGCCTGCTTGATCGCGTCAAGGTGATCGAAAAGCCGGCCGCGGTCGTTCATTGGCTGAACCGGGAGCGAAAAGACAGCTTCATACTGGCGACTTATACGGCGCTCCATCCGACCCGCCGCCTTTTAGCGAAGGAGGAAAAAAGAAAATGAACCTCCGTATTTTATGGATGTACCATGACCTGATGGATTTGTATGGCGACCGGGGAAATATCCAGGTCTTAAAGATGCGCGGACAGGCGCGGGCGATCACCGTTTCCGTCGACACGTGTACGATCGGGGAGGCGAAGGATCCCAACGCCTATGATCTTATTTTTTTAGGCGGCGGCGCCGACCGTGAACAAGATCTGCTTCATGAAGACCTGCTTGCCCGCAAGGCGGATTTGGCGTGCGCACTTCGTGATCGGACGGCCTTTTTATTGATCTGCGGAGGATATCAGTTGTTTGGCCGCTACTACAAAGATCAGGATCAAAAGGAAATTCAGGGCCTCTCTTTTTTCCCATATTGGACAGAGGCGACCGATCGCGCCCATCGCTGTATCGGCAATATCGCGGTAGAAGCGACGATCGACGGGCAGACTTTCAACGTCATCGGTTTTGAGAATCATAGCGGTCAGACGCGGGACGTGCCGACGCCGTTTGGCAAAGTGCTGTATGGAAACGGCAATGTTTTCGCCGGCAAAGAAGAGGGCTTTATCGATGAACAGGTCATCGGCACTTATATGCACGGGCCTTTACTGCCGAAGAATCCGCAGCTGGCCGATCTGGTACTGCGGCGAGCCTTGAAAAAACGCCATGGTGATGTCGAACTGACGCCTTTGGACGATACGCTGGAAACGACGGCGGCATCCCGTATGTTCAGACGTCTGCATGTCGGGAGGTCGGAAAATGCAAAATGAAATCCATAGCCAAGGTCCGCTTTTGAATGAGCAGGGCAGGCTGGTTGAAGCCGGCTACGCCCGTTCCCTGCTGAAGACGTATTCGCGCGCGATGATTCAGGCCGCCTCCCTGCGTATCAAAGAATGGGATTACTATCTGGTGGAGGATGAGGATTATGCAGTTGCCCTGACGATTGCCGATAACGGCTATATGGGCATCGGCAGTATCAGCCTGATCGACTTTTCCCATCGCACGGAAATCACGAAAACCGAAACCCGTTTATTTCCGATGGGACGATTGAAACTTCCGACTTCATCTCGTCAAGGCGTCAGCCGCTGGGAAAGCAGGCGGTGTCAGCTTTCGTTTACGGTAAAAGACGGCGCCCGCTTCTTGGAGGCGGCGTATACGGATTTTTCCGTTAGCGGCGATCTGCTGCTGCAGCTGCGGCTGGATGAAGCGCCGCAAGATTCCATGGTCATTATGACGCCGTTTCAAAACGACCCGCACGCATTTTATTACAATCAGAAAATCAATTGCCTATGCGTACATGGAAGCGTGACAATGGGAAAGTGGACGCATTCTTTTGAAAAGAACGCATATGGCTGTCTGGACTGGGGACGAGGCGTGTGGACTTATGACAACACCTGGTACTGGTCAAGCTGTTCAACGCAGATCGACGGTCATCGCTTCGGCTGGAATCTGGGATACGGCTTCGGCGATACCCGTCAGGCAAGCGAAAATATGCTCTTTTATGACGGTATCGGTCATAAGCTGGATCAGGTGTCGTTTCATATTCCCATGACGGACGGCCGCTATCGCTATATGGAGCCGTGGTCTTTTGCGGACAACGAAGGGCGCCTGCGGCTGTCGTTTACGCCGGTTCTGGATCGCAAGGCGAAGATTGACGCCGGCTTCCTGCTTTCCGATCAGCATCAGGTGTTCGGCCGCTTTTCCGGGCATGTCATCCTGGATGATCGGCGAACGATTTCCGTTTCTTCCGTGCCCGGCTTTGCCGAGCGGGTACACAATCGGTGGTGATAAGAAAGGAACAGTAACGCATAATATTCGTTACAATTTTCACCCGACTGATCATCGATCATAGATCAATATTGACGGGCTGCGGAATGTTACAGGGAAGCGGCGCCGCGGCAGTCGTGGCCGAAAAAAAGCAGAATTTTTGAACAGTAAAAAGCAGCCGGACAGGTTTCCTCATGTTGTACAACGTCGAAACGACGTACGGTTGAAGAACAATGGCGCATCCCGGCAGCGGGAGTATCAGAAAAGATTGGCGGTACGACAGGGTGCACAGACGCGAAATGAAAAAATGTGGGAAATAAGCTCCATTTGATCTCTATGAGATTCAATCCGATGAAACAGCACAAAAAATGTGAATGATACTATCCTGAAAAAGCTTGTGACAACCGTGCGTATTTTTAATGTACCTGAAATAGAGGCGCGGATATCGTAGCTTCCTATAGAGAGAAGAATTGAAAAAGGCGCTGTACGCTTCAAGCAAATCTATAAAATTTACTTGATCGCTACAGCTCCTTAGATAAATCGCTTATTCAAGCGCGGCATGAACTTCTTTAAGATCGCGAATGCCGGATTGACCGAAATGCAGATCGATCGCGTCCGTTTCATCATAGCGGGGGATAATATGAATATGCATGTGTGAGACGGACTGTCCCGCCGCTTCGCCGCAGTTTGTCAGAATGTTAACGCCGGCGGCTCCGGTTTTGCGCACGATGCGCACCGCCAGATCACGGGCCGTAAGCATGCATTTTGTGACGGTTGTATCGTCGGCGTGCAGGAAATCCGCCACGTGCTTTTTGGGCATGACGAGCGTATGGCCGTAGGTGACCTGCGAAATATCCAGAATGGCGATGACGTCCTCATCTTCATAGAGAATTTCCGAAGGAATTTCCCGATTGATAATCGAACAGAATACGCACATATCAGTTCCCGGCGGCCGGCGTTTCCGTACTTTCCGCTGTAGCCTGCATGTCCTGTACGACAACAGCCGGTTCTTTGGCTTTGACGGCATTGTAGAGACCGATGTCATAAATGTGGAAGTTGTATTTTTTGAAATAATACGTCTTGGCCTCGGCCTGCACCGCCGTCTGCTGGGCGGCCCATTCGACCAGCTCGTCCCGGAAGTCATCGGGAATCTTTGTGTCAAGACGAGCGACGTAATAGGTTCCCCCGCTGCCGGAAGGGATCATCTGCCATCCCTCATCAGGTGAGGCGGAGCGCAGATACGTAAGAACGGCGGAATCGTAAGTCGTTGTATCGATGGTGATCAGTTCGCTTTCCCCCTTGGAAGAAAGCGAATAGTTTCGGACGATATCCGCGATGTTGGCGGAACCGTCTTTTAAAAGCGAAAGCGCGGCGTTGGCACTGTCTTGATCGGTAAAGGTCAAGATGGTCGCCTTGATCGGATTGTAACGCTTGGCGATCGCGGAAAACTGCTCGTCGGCATATTGCGCGTACAGCTTTCTTTCTTTTTGCGAGGGAAGAACGACCGTATTTAAAAATTCATCTTCCGTCATACCGGTGGATTGCAGATACGATTGGAAGCGCTCTTCGCCATAGCTTGACTTGTAATAATCCAGAATCGACTGCGCTTCTTGAACCATGTCGTCGGTGGTTTCGACTTCGGCATCGGTAATGACGCGCATGGCGTCGTTCACGGCCGTCGTTTCGCCGACCGCGGCGAACATGGAAGAATAGATCTGGCCTTTGGTAATCTTTTTGCCGTTAACGGTAACAAGCGCCTGATTGGCGTCTTTTAATTTTGCGCGCGCATCGTCACAGCCGGTTAAACCGAATAACAAGAGTAAAGACAGACCGGCGATTATTGTTCTTTTCATCATCATGTCTCCTTATTTCGCTTCTGCCGTCGTTTGCGGAGCCTCGGTTGCCGCGGGCTCTTCTTCCGGCAGTCCCATGTAACTGCGCAAAGCGGCGCGCTGATCCTTGCTGGCGAAGTCGATATGCAGGCTCTCCGCCTTTTCCCAGATCGCCAGGTTGGTCAGCGTCGTGTCCCAGCGGCTGATCAGATCGGCATAAGGGTCGGCTTCAACGGTTTCCGGATCGACGGTGGCGGAGGGAGAAGCCGTGGCGGAAGCGTCCTGCTTGCCGTAATCGACGCCGTTGGCCGTATCCAGCGCCTGTTCTTTGGCGACCTTTTCCAACGTCTCCGGCGTCGAGGCGTTGCAGTAGAGCTTGAAGAAACCGAAATTTTCCGAATAGACCCAGTCGCTGATTTCGCCTTCATTCAGCAGTAAGGCGGCATTCAGGAAGTCGCTGTCCAGATTGGATGTATTTTTATCGATCGTTCCCAGCACGCCTCCTTTTGAAGCGGTCGACGTGTCCGCTGAATATGTTGCCGCAACAACCGCAAAAGATTTTCCGGCGGCGATATCGGCATCGACGCCGTTCATCTTTTCCTGCTGCGCTTCGCTCGGCTTTCCGGGAATGCCTCCGCTCTGCTGCTCTTTGGCGATCAAAATATACGACACGTTGCGGATTTTGAGTTCGTCAAAGTGCGCTTTGGCATAATCCGCGCTCAGCTGCGTCTGCTTCTGAGAATCGATGAAATAGTTTTCCAGATCCTCATAGCCGTTTTCGTAGCCCATCTGTTTGAGCTGCGCGTCCAGCTGTTCCCGGTAATTGGTCGGATATTGCTGCGCATAGTTGGAAATGACGCTCTGCGCCTGCTGCTGCGCTTTCTTCTTCATTTCGTCGGTTGTTTTGACGGCCGCCTCGGAGACGCTTTGGACAACCGCACGGTGTAAGGCGGCCGTACCGCCGTTCTTATACATCGCCTCATAAAAAGCCGAAGCGGTGATATTCTGATCGCCGATAGCATATACGACGTCTTCACCGTTTACACTTTTGCCTTTCAGTTTACCTTTCCCGGTATCGTAGATGTAGTAGACGCTGACACACGCCAGTACAAGAACAAGAAGGTAGATAAACCAGTTTCTTCTTAAGTTTTTACCCATGTTTCCTCCTAAAAAACGCTTATACATTATAAGGCAACGCAGGGGGTTATGCAATTTCCGCCGAGTGCGTAAAACCACATGTTTTAAAAGGCCTATGCTATAATCCCATACGTACAAGAGAGGTTAAATAATGAAGAGTCTGGTAATTGAAAATCTTCATGTTTCGGTGGAGAACAAAGAAATATTAAAAGGCGTCGACCTGACCGTTGGCGCCAATGAAATTCACGCCCTGATGGGGCCGAACGGGAACGGAAAATCAACGCTTCTGGCGGCGATCATGGGCGATCCGCGCTATGTCATAACCGAGGGCCGTCTGACCTATGACGGCCGAAACCTTCTGGATATGCCGGTCGACGAGCGATCGAAAGCGGGCCTGTTCCTCGCCATGCAGTATCCGAAAGAAATCCCCGGAGTTACCAACAGCGATTTCCTGCGGGCGGCGATCAATGTCCGCCGCGAGACGCCGATTCCGTTATTTTCATTTATCAAGGAAATGGAGCGGACCATCCGGACGCTGGACATGCAGGAAGATCTTGCGCACCGTTTTTTGAACGAAGGATTTTCGGGCGGCGAGAAAAAGCGGAATGAAGTCGTGCAGATGTGCATGCTGAAACCGTCGCTGGCCATGTTGGACGAGCTGGATTCGGGTCTGGACGTCGATGCGATGCGTCTTGTCGGCGAAGCGATCAATCAGTTGCAGAAGGAATTGCAGATGAGCATGATCATCGTTTCGCATTACGATCGCTTTTTCGAGATGATCGAACCGCAGTTCACCCACGTCATGGTGGATGGAAAAATCGTTCTGGAAGGCGACGGAAGCCTGGCGCGCCGCGTAGACGTGGAAGGATACGACTGGATCTACAGCACCTATGGCGTGCATCCGGCAAATGTGGAAGAGAACGATCCGAACAAGCGGCAGAACCGGGTGGGAACGATCGGAAGCTGTGCTGTCCGCCGTGCCGTCGAGGCGGGAAAATGACGCGCACAATCCATGTGAATGAAGATATCCGCCTGGAGCGGGGACTGCAGACGTATATTATTTCCACGCACCGTGATCTGGAGCTGACCTTTACGGGAGACGTGGACGCGCAGGTATTTATTCGGATTCAGGAGGCGGGAAAACTGCGCATCCGCACCTATGCGGCCGCCGAGGCGCACATCACCTATCTGTTCTGGAATGAAATGAGCGGTCCGCTGGACGTCGACGAATCGCATGAAGTGATGCAAAACGCCGCGGTACATGTCGGTTATGGCGAACTGAACGGCGGCAATACGAATCGCACGACGTACATGGCGCTAAGAGAGCCGGGAGCGCAGGGAATCGTATCCGGCGCAGCGATGGTCACGAGCAACAAGCGGTTCATCGTGCAGGTTGCTAACATGGCGCCGCATACGAGCGGAAAAATCGAGAACTATGCGATTGTGCTGGGCGGTGGAAAATTGTTCATCGACGCCGTCGGCAAGATCGTGAACGGGGCTTCCGGTTCACAATCGCACCAGACCAGCCGGGCGCTGTCCTTCGCCGACGGACAACAGACGAAAATCCTGTCGGAATTATTGATCGATGAAAACGACGTACAGGCCAGCCATGCCATGAGCATCGGGCAGGCGGACCCGGAACAGCTGTATTATATGCAGTCGCGCGGCCTGTCGCGGGCACAGTGTGTGGGTCTGTTGGCAAGCGGCTATCTGATGCCGATCGCCGATACGATCGCCGACAAGACGCTGGCGAAGCTGTTGCACGAAGAGATGGAGAGGACGGTTTCAACCCTATGTTCGATGTAGGAAAGATACGCGCCGACTTTCCGATGTTCCGTAACAATCCCGATCTGGTGTACTTTGACAACGCGGCGACAACGTTGAAGCCGCAATGCGTCATCGACGCGGTTGTGGATTTTTATACGAGGCATACGAGCAATGTTCATCGCGGAGATTATGCAATCGCGGCGCAGAATGACCGTCTCTATGACGGCACGCGCTCGATTTTCGCCGAGCTCATTCACTGCCGCCCGGAAGAAATCGTCTTTACGCACAACGTGACGCAGTCGTTGAATCAAATCGTCTACGGCATGCAAAAAAACGTTCTGCGGGCCGGCGATACGGTGCTGATCACGCTGGCGGAGCATGCCAGCAATGTATTGCCGTGGTTTCGGTTGCAGAAGGAATGCGGCATTCATGTGGAATATATTGAAACGGATGAACGGGGTGTGATTTCCGTCGAACGCTTCAAAAAGGCGATGCATGCCGGGGTGAAGGTCGTCAGTATCGCGCAGATGACGAATGTGCTCGGCTCACTGCAGCCGATCCGCAAGATCGCCGCGATCGCACACGAAGCGGGCGCTTATATGATTGTGGACGCGGCTCAGTCCGTTCCGCATATGCCGGTTGACGTGCAGGCTCTGGACGTTGATTTTCTCGGCTTTTCGGCTCACAAGATGTGCGGGCCGGGGGGCGTGGGTATTCTGTATGGAAAGTATGCTCTTCTGGAGCGGATGGAACCGCTCATGGAGGGTGGCGACATGAATGCCCGCTTCATGAAGAACGGCGCTGTTTTATACAAGGATCCTCCGGTTCGTTTTGAAGCGGGAACGCCGAACATTGAGGGCATTATCGGAGCGGGAAAGGCGGCGGAATATCTGATGGCGATCGGCATGGATGAAATTCACGCCTATGAAAAAAAATTGCGGGCTTATTTTGTGCAGGCACTCAAAGCGCTTGATCATGTCGTTCTCTATAATGCGGACAATATCGACGGACCGATCGATTTTAATGTCCGTGATCCGCAAAGCGGAGAAATGCTGTTTGCGCAGGATACGGCCGGGTATCTGGCCAGCCGCAATATCGCCGTTCGCTCCGGCAATCATTGCGCAAAACTTCTGCATCATGTGATCGGCACCGATCAGACGGTGCGGGCGTCGTTGTATTTCTATAACACAGAAGAGGAAATCGAGCGGGCGGTGGCGGCGATACGAGACATTTCGCTGGCCGATACGATCGGCATCTTCTTCTAGGGAGGCGGAAAATGGCAGAGATGGATATGCTCAACGATCCGATGATTTTGCGGGAGTTAATCATGGATCATTACCAGTTTCCGCACAATCACGGTCTGATAAAAGACGAGCAGGGGTATACCGGGAAGCATATGGCGTCCGATTCCTGTATCGATGATATTACCGTGCAGGCCAAAATTTCCGACGGACGGATCGAGGATATCCGCTTTGACGGCGTTGCCTGCACGATTTCCACCGCATCGACTTCTATGATGACCGATTTGCTGAAGGGCAAAACGATTGCGGAAGCCAAAAAAATCATAGCGGAATATTTTGCCATGATTGATGCGAAGCCCTACGATCCGAAAACCTTGGAAGAAGCGGTGGCCATGAAGAATGTTCATAAGCAGGCCAACCGGATCAAATGCGCGACCATCGGCTGGAAGGCGATCAAAGAAATATTGGAAGAAAAAGAGGAGGAGAAATGAGCGGGTCCGATGTAAATGATGCGATTCTTTCTTCGCAGGATACCTATAAATATGGTTTTCATGACGAAGTGGAATCGGTTTTAGATACCGGCAAAGGTCTTAACGAGGAAGTCATCCGCAAGATCAGCGCCTTTAAACAGGAACCGGAATGGATGCTGGATTTTCGCCTGCAGGCTTTTCATACGTTTGAAAAGCTGCCGATGCCGACATGGGGACCGGATCTTTCGGAAATCGACTTTCAGGATTTCACGTACTATAAAAAAGTTTCTCAGGAAGCAGAAGTCAGCTGGTCGGACGTGCCGGAAGCCATTAAAAATACGTTTGAGCGGCTGGGCATACCGGAGGCGGAACGCAAGTATCTGGCCGGAGTCACGACGCAGTATGAATCGGAAGCGGTGTACCATAACATGCTGGACGAGGTGAAGGAAAAAGGCGTGATCTTTCTGGACATCGACAGCGGTCTGAAAGAATATCCGGATTTATTCCGCCGGTATTTCGCGACGATCGTGCCGCCTTCGGATAATAAGCTGGCGGCGTTAAACAGCGCCGTCTGGTCGGGCGGTTCGTTTATTTATGTGCCCAAGGGCGTGAAACTGGAAAAACCGCTGCAATCTTATTTCCGCATCAATTCCGAATCGATGGGACAGTTTGAACGCTCGATCATCATTGTGGACGACGGGGCGGAATGCGCCTACATTGAAGGCTGCACGGCGCCACAGTATTCAAAGGATTCCATGCATGCGGCCGTCGTCGAAGTGTTTGTCGGTGAAGGGGCGAGATGCCGCTACTCCAGTGTCCAGAACTGGTCGGGCAATATTCTGAATCTGGTTACCAAGCGGGCCAGGGTCGCCGCGCACGGCGTCATGGAATGGGTGGACGGCAATATCGGCTCGCGTATTTCCATGAAGTATCCTTCTTGCGTGCTGGCGGGAGAATATGCGCACGGCATGTGCATCTCCATCGCGGTCGGCACAAAGAATCAGCTGCAGGATACCGGCGCCAAAATGATTCATCTGGCGCCGCATACAAGCTCCACCATCGTCTCCAAATCAATTTCCAGAAAGGGCGGCGTGACGAATTTCCGCGACTGGATTCATTTCGGGAAGAAGGCGGATTACAGCCGTTCGCACATTGAGTGCGACACGCTGATTTTAGATGCGATATCCCGTTCCGATACCATTCCGGAAAACAGTAGCGACAATGCGACCTCGACGATCGAGCACGAGGCCAAGGTGTCCAAAATATCGGAGGAACAGTTGTTTTATCTGATGAGCCGGGGGCTTAGCGAGCAGCAGGCGACCGAGATGATTATCATGGGTTTTCTGGAGCCGTTCACCCGCGAGCTTCCGATGGAATATGCGGTGGAACTGAACCAGCTGTTGAAGCTGGATATGTCCGGTTCCATCGGCTGACGGTATGAAAAAACGATATCGGGTGATGCTTACGGCTTTGCTGATTATTATCGTAGCGGCCATGCCCCGTTATCCCCACGGCATGGCCGTTTTTCACGCGGTGCAAGGCGGCGTTCCGCTGGCGACGGCGATCAACATTTATGCGCGACTCGGCACGAAGCCGAACGTCATCTTCAGACAAGGCGTGTTTGACGGAGTTCCCTATACCGCTTTATGGGTTTATCCGGATGCAAACACTGAGGTGGTGCTGGACTATGCGGGCGAAACACCGAAACCGCTGGAAAAGCTGGCTCATTTCAAGCTCGGCTGGTGGCGCGTCGGCGGTATCAACGCCGGCTTTTTCATCGATCACGGCGAAGCGTACGGGCGGCCGGTCGGAGCGGTGGCGATCGATGGAAAATTTCAGACTTGGAAAGGAGAGACGCTCGTTCCGGCTTATGGAAAGGGAAACGTCACGGCGTACTTTGATGAAGACGGCTCGCTTGCACTTGCTTATCATGGCTGGAAAGATGGACAGTGGTGCCCGGTCGGCGATTCTTTCGGGACATATGATGCTACGAAAGAGACCTACACTTACCGTTTGAAGACACCGTTTGCCGTCAGCGGCGGCTACGGCCTTTTGCGAAACGGAAAGCGGGTATGGCTTGGAAAAGGGCACAGCCCATATTGGGAAAGCTCGACCAAAACGGGCGTGACCTGCTTCGGGCAATGCCAAGACGGCAGTGTTTTATTGGTCGTTGCCGGCGCGCTGGGCGGAGGCGAAGAGGAAACGCGGCTGATGCGGCAGCTGGGCGCCATGACCGCTTTGCGCATGGACGGCGGCGCTTCCGGTGCGCTTTGCGTGGATCGCCTGCTTTTGCTGTATACACGCCGCGGGCAGGATGTGCTATACTGAAAAGCGGTCGCTTAGCTCAGCGGGAGAGCATTCCCTTCACAGGGGAGGGGTCAAGGGTTCAAACCCCTTAGCGACCACCACCAGCCGGCTTTTGCCGGTTTTTATATCGGCTGTCCGTTTCACATGCGGGCGGGCAGGATTTTACCCCGGGATGGGCGTATAACCTGACTTTCGAAGTTTGGAATAAAAAATAGTGCCAAATCGTCAATCAGAACCTGTGGTTCAGCATTTTATATATTTCTACATGTTCGAAAAAATGTGGCGCTAAATCCTAAAGACGGGTATAAAAAAGCGAAGTTTTGGAGCATGGAGAAACTTTTCTGTGCTCTTTTTTGTAATGAGAGGAAAAATGCGATGGGGATTTATCTACCGCTTTTCCCTCCTGAATGCTATGATACGGTAGATAAACGGTAGATAAAGGCGGTAGATAAATGCAGAAATATGAGAATATAGTCCAATCCCTTATTGAATATCCGACGGAAGAAGAGCGGTTTGAATTCAAGGAAAACTGGTTCGAACCACATGCTATCGGAGAATATATCTCGGCAATTTCAAATGCTGCAGCTTTGCGGGGAAAGAAATACGGATATTTCGTGTGGGGAATCAATGATGTGACGCATCAAATTTTGGGTACGACCTTCAACTATCAGAGGGACTTCAAGAAAGAACCATTCCAACATTACCTTGCACGGCAGGTTACGCCGGATATCGGCTTTTCTTTTCATGAGGTGCGGATGGAGAGTAAGAGAGTTATTGTTCTTGAAATACCGGCGGCGGTAAAGACCCCGACGTCCTTTGATGGGATCCGGTATATCAGGATCGGATCCAGCAAGGAGAATGTAGCCAGATATCCTGAACGGGAAGCGCAACTGTTTGATGTTTTGAAAAATGGACTTCCGTCCATTACAAATACGAAGTCGGAGTATCAGGAACTGACATTTACACGCCTTTTTACATATTATGCAGGGCGCGGAATTGCCTTGCGGACAGAAACGTTCGATCAGAATCTCGGACTGAGGACGGAAAAAGGCGAATACAATATATTGGCACAGCTTCTGTCCGATGATTGCCATATGCCGATACGTGTCTCGGTTTTTAGAGGGGAGAACAAGGCGGCGCCACTGTTTTCAGTAAAAGAATTCGGAAACACCTGTATCCTGCTGGCACTTGACAAAATACTCGAATATGGAGACGTGATCAATCTCATTCAGGCCGATGAGCGTGGGCGCATCGTGGAGCGCAAGGAGGTCAGTCTGTTCGATCAGGATGCCTATCGGGAAGCAATGATCAATGCGTTTGTGCACAATCGGTGGATTGACGGAAATGCACCGATGATTACCGTATATAGTAATCGCATTGAAATTTTGTCGCGCGGAACGCTCGCCCCTTCGCAGACGATTGAGGGGTTCTACAAAGGAGAGTCCATTCCGGTTAATCAGAAACTTTCAGATATTTTTCTACAACTTCATATCAGTGAGCGATCAGGCAGAGGAGTACCTAAAATCACGGAAGTATATGGTAGAAGTGCGATTGAGTTTAGAGAAAATTCCATTGTGGTCAACATCCCGTTCCGATATATTGAACAGGATGCGCTTCAGAAATCCCGGGCACATTCCGTTGAAAATGATACGGGAATCCAGAAAGCTCCGGTTATGCGCGGCACAAAGGATAACGATGAATCCTTGAACGTTCCGGCGCGCAGAATCGTGATGGAAATACGAAATAATGCGAATGTTACACAGCCGCAGCTTGCTGTTAAATTGGGGCTGGGGAAGACAACGATACAGAAGTACATAGCCGCATTGAAAAGGTACGGCTATATTGAACGTGTCGGTTCTAATAAGAACGGCTATTGGAAAGTTCTAAAATAACGCCGACGTTTTTCAGACCAAGAGCGCTCAGGTATCGGCTGTCCGTTTCGCATGCGGGCGGACAGGATTTTGCCCCGGGATGGGCATATAATAAAGACGATGTATATTATTCAACTTTGGCTGGAAACGCCGGCGCGGCAATTAGATCGAACCTTTTCCTATGTTTTTTCGCGGCCGCTGGCCATGGGGACCCGCGTCCTTGTTCAGTTTCATAAGCGAAAGCAGATCGGTTTTGTCGAATCGTGTCAGCCGTTGCGGGAACCCTTGGCGGAATATGAAAAAAAACAGGGCTTTCAACTGTCCGCCATTCAGGATGTATGGGATACGGATTCGTTGTTGACAAAGGAATTGCACGACCTCGCCTTATGGATGCGGCAGACGACTTTATCGACCACGATTCGCTGCTTTGCCACCATGTTGCCGGCGAAAGTAAAGCCCGCCCATAGACGTCAGACCGTTGTGATGGAAACATGGGTGCATACGGTCGAAACGAATGTATCGTTAACGGCAAAGGAGACGCTCGCCTATCAGGAAGTCGATCGAAACGGGGCGCTGCTTTATCGGCAGTTGCGGAAAAAATATCCCCACCAGGCTCTGTCCTTAATCAAAAAAGGCGCTTTGATACGTGAAAAAAAAGAACGGGAAGCCTCTTCGCGAATCGGCCGACAGAAGGAAAGACCGTTTCCCCTGAGTGCACAGCAGGAGAAAGCGATTGAGGAAATCGATGCCGGTCAAGAGGCCGTATATCTTTTGTACGGCGTAACGGGGTCGGGCAAGACGGAAGTCTATATGGAACTGGCCCGGCGCGTTTTGCAGGCGGAGAAACAAGTATTGATTCTGGTTCCGGAAATCGCCTTGACGCCGCAGATGATCGCTCACGTGCAGGAGCGTTTCGGGGCCGATCTTGCGATTTACCATTCCGCCCTGAACGCGCAGGAAAAATACGAGCAGTATCGCAAAGTAAAGACACGGCGCGCGTCTGTCGTCGTCGGTACGCGAAGCGCCGTTTTTCTGCCCTTCACCAAGCTCGGGCTGATCATCATGGACGAAGAGCACGACACCTCGTACAAACAGGAAGTACAGCCCGCCTACCATTGCCGCGATATTGCCGTTCGGCGTGGGGAATACCATGGCTGCAAGGTTGTTCTGGGCTCCGCGACGCCTTCTTTGGAAAGCTTCGCCCGCGCTCAAAAAGGCGTGTATCGTCTGATCACGCTGTCGCAGCGCATCAATCGCTCTCTGCCGTCGATCACGCTTGTCGACATGAAGGAAGCCATCAGACGGGGAGAGAGTTATGTGCTTTCCGCCGCCCTGCTGCAAAAGATGAACGATCGTCTGCAAAAGAAGCAACAGATTATTTTAATGCTGAATCGACGCGGTTACAGCAGTGTTCTGCGCTGCAAATCGTGCAAAGAGGTCATCGTCTGTCCGCATTGTGATCTGGCGATGAGCTGGCACCGGGACGTGCGGGCGCTGAAGTGCCATGCCTGCGGAACGACCATGCCGCTTCCCGACGTCTGTCCAAAATGCGGAAGTCCGTCGGGTTTTGCCACTTACGGCTACGGGACCCAGCGGCTGGAAGAAGAAGTCCGCCGCCATTTTCCGGGCGTGCGTATTTTACGCATGGACGCCGATACAACCGCGGCAAAAAACAGTCATGAGAAGATTCTGCAGGCGTTCGGGAAACAGGAAGCGGATATTTTGCTGGGCACGCAGATGATCGCCAAAGGTCTGGATTATCCCAACGTGACCCTGGTCGGCATATTAAACGGCGACGAAGGGCTGAGCCGTCAGGACTATCGCTCGTGTGAAACGACGTTCGATCTGCTGGTGCAGGCTTCCGGACGAAGCGGGCGCAGTGTACGGCGCGGAGAGGTGGTCATGCAGGTGTTTTATCCGGAACACTATGCCATACAGGCGGCCGTCCGTCAGGATTATGCGCTCTTCTATGCGCACGAGATGCAGTTTCGCCATGCGGGCATGTATCCGCCGTATACCTTTATGATCGCCCTGACGATTGTCGGCAAAAACAAAGCGGATGTACTGCAGACGGCACGGCGGCTGCAGGCGAAGCTGAGCGGGCCTTTCAAGGTGATCGGCGTGATCCTGCTTTTAAAGCGGCAGGATCAGGAACGCGGACGAATCGTCATGAAAGGTAAAGATCTTGAAGCGATGCGGGCTTCAATTCGTCAGGCGCTGGAAGGCGAGAAGGAAGAAAAAACGCACATCCGCATCGACGTCAATCCGATGACGCTGGAGTAAGGAGAAGAAAAATGCGCGTGCGCGAATATGCATGGAAGATATTGGATCGGGTTGTCAATCACGGGGCTTATGCGTCTTTGCTCATGCGGCAGACGCCGGCTTCCTTTTCACCGTCGGATCAGGCGCTTGTTTCGGAAATTGTTTATGGAACCTTGCGCAATCTGCGCTATCTGGAATACCAATGGATTGATCTCGTGCACCGCGTGGACGATGCGACGCGGGTTTTATTGTGCATGAGCGTTTATCAGCTGCAGTATATGAGCGGCGTTCCGGATTATGCGGTGATTCATGACGCGGTCGATCTGGCTGAGCGGGAGCGGAAGAGTTTCGTCAATGCGCTGTTGCGCAATGTACAGCGCCGCGGCATACGGAAGGCGGCTATAGACGATCCGCTCCTGAAATGCGCGCTGGAAACGTCGCATCCCGACTGGCTGTTGAAGATGTGGGCCGCGCATTATGGCGTTGAAACGGCCATGGCGATCGCTCAAAAAGATCAGGAGCGGGCGATCGTTTACGGCCGCTGTAATACGCTTCGTATGTCCATGAATCAGCTTGCGACCGATCCGGCCGTTCATCGGGTTGAAAACGACTGCTTCACGTACGAGGGCATCTTGAGTCGTACATCCCTCTTTCAACAAGGCGCGGTATTGATTCAGGATCGCGCTTCACAGCGCATTCCTCATCTTCTGCGGGTTTCCGAAGGCATGCGGGTATTGGACGCCTGCGCCGCGCCGGGTACGAAGACACAGCAGATCGCCTGCTTGATGAACGATCAAGGCTCCATCGACGCACTGGACATTCATGCCGAACGGGTTGACCTGATCAAGGCGCTGATGAAAAGGACAGGTGTTTCGATCGTCCGCGCGTTCTGTGCCGATGCCGCCACGTATCGGTGCGAAGGACGTTACGACCGCATCCTGGTGGATGCGCCATGCTCCGGTCTTGGCGATCTGTCGCATAAACCGGAAATTCGTCTGCATGTAAAGCCGGCCGATCTGGATGCGCTCTGTCGGCTGCAGGCGGCCATTTTGGATTGCCAATGTGAAAATCTGAAACCGGGCGGCGTGCTTGTATACAGCACCTGCACGTTAAACAAAAAGGAGAACGAACGGCAGATCGCGGCTTTTTTAAAACGCCGTCCGGATTTTTCTCTGCTCGCTCAGCAGACGTGGTTTCCGCAGGCTCTGCAAAGCGACGGATTTTATGGCGCCGCGCTTTTAAAAAAAGCGTAGGCTTATGGTAAAATACGTGCATATGCAGGCGATTTATGATCTGACGTTAAAACAGATGGAAGAAACGCTTGGCGCGATCGGGCAGAAACCGTATCGGGCCAGACAGATTTTTGCCTGGCTGTATCGCAAGCGGGTTTTTTCTTTTGAGGAAATGAGCGATCTGCCCGCCTCTTTGATCACATGGCTCAAGGAACATTTCATCTTATTGCCTTTACGTCTGGTGACGAAGCAGGTCGCCAAAGATCAGACGGCGAAATATTTGTTTGAGATGCAGGATGGAGCGACCGTAGAAACGGTTCTGATGCATTTCGGATTCGGCGAATCCGTCTGCGTCTCATCGCAGGTCGGCTGTAACATGGGCTGTACGTTCTGCGCGTCGGGATTATTGAAGAAAAAACGTGATCTTACGTCGGGAGAAATGGTGGGGCAGATTCTCTATATTCAAAAAGAGCTGGATGCGGAAAATCTGCGT
>CAUVBZ010000012.1:0-25169 GCA_963550455.1 uncultured Erysipelotrichaceae bacterium | reverse complement strand
ATTCTGTATTCAATGAAAATTGTCTGTTTACATTCTGCATACTATAGGATTCTTTACGTACTCTATGTATTTTCACGCGTGATTTCTATTTCCGCCTGTCAGGTTACAGGGCTTAAAAATCCGTGCTTTTAAACAGATAAACAATACGATTTCTGAAACCCCGGGCAAAACACCTTCGCTCTGTTTCGCTTCCCAAACATCGGCATATAATTCTCAACCGCTTCTTTCAATATCGCTTCAAAAACGTATCCGCACTTCTTAAATTTCATTTAAACGATTTACGCCATGCTTGATTTCCCGCGTTTCTCGAGTAAGATATCCTTTGAATTATTTTGTACTTTCTTTCGGAGGAGTTATGCAGACGATTGAATACTTCCGCATCTTAAATATTACTGTGTTCGTTCTGATGACCGCTCTATACTTCTATCAGATCGTCTACATGCTGATCGGCTTACGTCATCCCCTTTCGGCGGCAGCCCCGGCGGCGGCGCGGACAGATCGCTATGCCGTTATGATCAGCGCTCGTAATGAAGCGGGCGTCATCGGCCAGCTGATCGATTCCCTGCAAAAACAGGATTATCCGAAAGATCGCTACGACATTTATGTCCTTGCGGACAACTGCACCGACGATACGGCCGAGACGGCACGCATGCATGGCGCTTACGTCTATGAACGTTTCAACAACGAACGGGTCGGCAAAGGTTATGCACTTGATTACCTCTACCATCGCATTGTTTCCGATCACTCGCATAAGGCGTACGATGCTTTCTTTGTCTTTGACGCGGACAACATTGTCGATTCGCATTTCATCACAGAGATGAATAAGGTATTTACAAACGGCGAGTATGACGCCATCACCTGTTACCGCAACTCTAAAAACTACGACGCCAACTGGTTAAGCGCCGCCTACTCCATCTGGTTTCTGCATGAAGCGCGTTTTATCAACTATGCGCGTTCCCTGCTTGGTAAATCCTGCATGATTTCGGGGACGGGCTTTCTTGTTTCGGCCAAGGCCATGGAAGAAAACGGCGGATGGCCCTACCATCTTTTGACGGAAGACATCCAGTTCTCAGTCGACACGGTATTAAAGGGAAAAATGATCGGTTATTGCGAAACAGCCATGGTTTATGATGAACAGCCGACTTCCTGGAAACAATCCTGGCAGCAGCGCCTGCGCTGGTCAAAGGGCTTCTATCAGATTGACTCCCATTACCTCGGCGCATTGGTGCGGGGCTGCTTTTCCCACGAAAATTCAAGCTTCAGCTGTTATGACATTTTGATGACGGTTGCGCCTTCCGTATTTCTGTCGGCCGCCGTTTTCATTCTGGATATCCTGCTCCTCATCCGCATGAGCTACCAGCCTTTCTACCTGCGCTGGCTGATGCACTGTCAGATGATGCACAACGTGCGCTTCGCCTTGTTCTCGTCCTATTTCGGGCTGTTGCTGATCGGCGCCCTTACGGTTTTTTCCGAGCGGGATAAAATCAACGCGGCCATGCATAAGCGCTTCATCTATCTGCTGTTATTTCCCCTGTTTATTTTCTCCTATATTCCAATCGGTATTCAGGCCTTATTCTGTAAAGTCCGCTGGACGCCGATTCATCACTATGCGTTGGAAAAAGAAGCCGCCTTTGAACGAAAATAATCGTGCGATCTATAAAAAAGACTGTGTAACGGGTCCGAATTGGACAACGACTACACAGTCATTTTTGTTTATTGCCAGGAACCGACCGCGCTGTTCGGATTATACATGGCCTCAATCTGTTCATCCGTCAATGTGATTTCGTACAATTCCTTATAATAAGCCGCTACGTCGCGACGCACATTCACGTCCTTAAACAGTTCCGGATAAACCGCCTGCGCCAGCCATTCCAAGGTCATCGGCGTATCCGCTCCGGGCGTATAGGTTCGATAAATTCCTAACGGCATCTTATATACCCGCCGATCCTGCACCGCTTTGATACCCGACCAATCATCGCCGCCGATCGCGTTGGCGAATAAATCTTCCGGCTGTGTCGGCGTAAAGTTCGTCAGAATAATGACATCCGGGTTCCATGCGTATACCTGCTCCATTGTAATGACGGCATTTCTGTTTTCGGCCGAAACATCCTGCGCCACATTCACGGCTCCGATCGAATCGCACCACCACTGTCCGAAAAAATTGGAACCGGACGTAATCATCGTGTTCTCATCATAGCGATATAAGAACAGTACCTTCTGCTTTTCCTGCTCATCGAGATTTTTAACCCGAGCCTGAATCGCACCGTAAACCGCATTCCCATATTCATCAACACGCGTAGACAGCTTGTTTTTATGCGCATGCTGCGGATAAATCTGATCCAATAGAGAAATCCATTCATCATAAGTCTTCAGACAGTCATAGTTCCAGCCGGTCGCCGAAACGCCGACGGCCGTCAAACCCGCATTCTCAAACTTTTCCGCTTCTTTGGCGTTGCCGGCATTATAGAAAATCACATCCGGTTCCAGGGCGGCGATGGACTCCACGTTGATATCTTCGCCATCCATAATCGACGTATCGACATTTAGAATCTCCGGATACAGTTGCCCCAAGATGCCGTTCTTGGCCGCATTCATACTGACCGGCTCCATGGCCACAATGCTGGAAGCCGAGCCCAGATAAACCGTCAATACCGACGCCAGCGGAAAAATATCCGTAATCACGACGCGTTTCGGTTCCTGTACAACCGTCACCTCACGGTCCGCATGATCTTTGACGGTAACCGTTCCGGACGCCTGCGGCAGTTCGCTGGGGGTCGCGGACGGCGCTGCCGTCGGCTCCTGCGGCGGGCGGCCACAGCCCGTCAACCCGACGCCCGTTAAACACAGTGCCAGAAAAATCCGTAAAAAGCTGTTCTTTTTAAGCTGCATGAAGATCTCCTCCGTACGGCATAAGCATACACCAAACTTCTTGTCGGTATCCATTAAACTATCCGAATTCATGGTATGATCTACGAATGAAAAGCATCACGATATTGCACACAAACGATATCCACAGCCATTTTGAATCCTTTGCATGTGCGGTTCATCAAATCAAAAAATACTATCGTCCGCAGACCGATGTACTGCTGGACGCGGGTGATTTTGCGGATGAGCGCTCAATCCTGGTTGCCGGCACAGGCGGAACTGGTGCAATCCGCCTGCTGATGGCGGCCGGTTATGATGCCATGGCGATCGGCAATAACGAATTTTTTCAAGGGTACGACGCCTTGAAACAGATGGCCTCTCTCGGCTTCCCGATGCTGGCGTGCAATCTGCACGATTTACACGGTAATGACATACCGGGCATTCGGCCATATCTCCTGCTGCAACGCAATCATCTGCGTCTTCTTGTGATCGGTGTCTGCCCCTATTGGGATAAGCCCGGCGATACGACAAGTTTTACCGATATGTCCGGTATCACCGTCTTTAATCCCGTTGACACGATCCGGCAAATCCTGACTTCCCTGCGCGGCCGATATGACCGCTGCATTCTGCTTTCTCATGCCGGCTATGACAACGATATTCTTTTCGCCGAAACCATCAACGGTATTGACGCCATTATCGGCGGGCACTCGCACACGTTGATGAAACAGCCGGAAGTGATTAACGGGACATGGATTCATCAAAGCGGCTGTCATGGCGAATGGATCGGAGAATTGCAACTTGGCGAAGCGGAAACAAGCGGGCGGCAAATTCCCGTCGGCAACGTAAAAGACAAAGAAATTCTTACTCTGATACGAAAGGAAGAAAAAACCGGTATCGCCAATCTGTCCACGCCGTTATATAATCTGGCACAAACTCTTCCGTATGACGCCTATCGGGAATGTGCGGCCGTCAATGCAGTCGCCGATGCTTTATATCAAAAATTTCCCTGTGACTTCGCCATGATTCATAGCGGCATTCTTTCCGCGCCCATCACGTCGCCGGTCTCTCAAATGTCACTGCTGCAAGCGTCTCCTTCGCCTTTAAATCCTACGTCGGTTTTCTGGACGGGGAAGCAGATTAAAGAAGCGCTGATCGCCTCTTTTGACGACCGCTTGATTCGCCAATATGAAAAATGGGCCGGTTTTCGCGGGACGGTGCTTGGCGCCCTGGGGGTCAGCCATAATGTACAAATTAGCAAGGCGCCGTTTACCATGACGATTCAGGGGCAATCACTTGATGAAAAGAAAATCTACCATGTTGAAACGGACGACTTCCTTTTCCGCGGCAGCGGTTATACGATGCTGAAAGGCTCCCGTTTTCCGGAACAATATGCCGCGGGATATATCCGCGATCTTTTACGTGAAGGATTGCGAAATCCCGAACTCGTTCAAATCGCCTTTCAAAAGCGCATTCGCGAACATTAAACGGTTCATGTGCCCTTATGCCTGTTTAATTCTCGGCGGTATCGTCGACCTTGACGACAATCTTTCCGTTGACCTTGCCTGTATCCGGAACTTTTGTAACGCCGCGTGCTGAGCCACACTTAAATGTCTTGCCGATCAGCGATTCCAGTCCGTATTTTCCAGAAACAGAGCCGCGATATCTTGAAAATCCCTCAAAATCCGAACCGGCTGATCGGTTATGCCGCGGTGCTCGTAGCAATACCATAACGGCAGCATTCCCGCCCGCATCGCGCCGAGAATGTCCGTATCAAACGTATCGCCGATAAAAGCGATCTCACTGCACGAAAGATGAAGCGCTTCCGCGGCCGCCTGATAAATACGAACATCCGGCTTATGCACGCCGAAATCGCCCGACAGGTAGATGACGTCAAAATAAGACGCTAATTTCAGCCGGTCAATTTTCAGACGCTGGGTCAATCCGTCGCCGTTGGAAATCATGCCGATTTTATATTTCGCTTTCAGTTTTTCCAACACCGTATAAGCACCCGGCATGATCACCTGAAATGTGCAAAATTTGCGATACCAGAGGTCCCGGTAATAAGCGATATCCATATCCGGTTTCCACTTCTCCCGGATCATCTGCAATACGTGCCGTTTATCGATCGTGCCGTACTCATCCCACAGCATGCATCTTTGCACGCGCGCTTCCAGAGCAAGGCTGTCATCAGCCAGCTCGGGAAACAAGAGCGATAACAGATACCGATACATTTGATAAGCCGATGCCGCCCGATAGGACAAGGTTCCGTCAAAGTCAAACAGAATTCCTTTAATCATAAATCTCACCCTCTCGATTCATAAAACAGGACACTGCCGTCTTCTCCCGCTTTTCATTCTTTTTATCCTAGCACACGATTGTGTTTTAAAGTGCAAACATCCAAGCGGATTCCGCAACCATTCCTGTTTATAATAATTGCAGAAGGGAGCATCTCATGAACGAAAATCCTTTAAAAAACATCGTCCGACTTCAAAAAGAAGGAAAGCAGGTCGGCATTTACAGCGCCTGCACCAGCAACGGCATCGTACTGCGAGCATGCATGCAGCGGGCTAAAGAAACAAAATCCATCTTATTGATTGAAGCGACGGCCAACCAAGTCGATCAATACGGCGGCTATACCGGTATGAAACCGGCCGATTTCATGAATTTTGTACAGACGCTGGCGAAAGAAGAAGATCTGCCGATGGAACAGATCATTCTGGGCGGCGATCACCTCGGCCCGCTGACCTTTACGCAATATGCGGAAGAAAAAGCCATGGCCGAAGCGGAAGAACTGGTTCGCCAGTTTGTACTGGCCGGTTTTACGAAAATTCATCTGGACACATCCATGAAAGTAGCCAGCGACGATCCCGATTCTCGCCTTTGTGACGATGTGATTTCGCGGCGCGGAAGCCGTCTGGCAAAAGTTGCGGAAGAGGCGTTTGCTCAGCGTCAGAAATTCAATCCCGATGCCGTTCATCCGGTTTACATCGTCGGCTCGGAAGTGCCGATCCCGGGCGGTTCGCAAGAAGCGGTCGACAACGGTTTACAGGTTACAAAAGTTGCCGATTTTAAAAATACCGTCTCTATCTTTGAAAAAGCCTTCCATGAACAGGGACTGGATGAAGCGTGGAACCAAGTCATCGCCTTTGTCGTGCAGCCCGGCGTGGAAGAAAAAGACGCCGGATGTACGGCGTATGATCGCGCGAAAGCAAGGGAGCTGATGGCGTCCATCAAAGAATATCCCCGCTTTGTATTTGAAGGCCACTCCACCGATTATCAGACAAAAGAACATCTGCGGCAGCTTGTCGAAGACGGCGTCGGCATTCTGAAAGTCGGCCCGGGGCTGACTTATGCGATGCGGGAGGGGCTGTTCGCTCTTGCCTATGCCGAAAAAGAAGTCTATAAAGATCAGCCGGAACGGCAAAGCCGGTTCATGGAGGTTCTTGACCAGGCGATGCTCGCCGATCCGAAGTACTTTCAGAAACATTATCACGGCAGTGAAGCGGAAATCGCCTACAAGCGCAAATTCTCTTTCTCTGATCGCTGCCGCTATTATCTGCCGGTTCCGAAAGTTGCCGAAGCGCAGAAGAGATTATTCGAAAATTTCAAAGACGGCGTTCCGTTAGGCGTATTGAGTCAGTTCATGCCGATCGCTTATACAAAGGTGCGGGAAGGCAGACTGGCCAATAACCCGTTCGATCTTGTCAAAGATCGTGTCATCTATACGATCGACGAATATCTTTACGGTTCGCATCAGCAGGAAATCAACTTCTGATACTTTTCAGAAACTGTCCATTTTCTAAATTCAGATACGCTGCTTGCATAAGCCTTGAAGATCCGGCTCTTTCAGAATTGCCGCGATCCGAGCATGTACGGGAGTATCCCGCAATTTCTTCTCCGCTTCTTCCAAGGCTTTGCGGGCAGCTTTTTTATTGTCTTGCAGAAGATAGGACTGTGCGCTCCGATAGAAACACACGCCGGCCGGCAGCGTCTCTTTCAAGGCATGCGCTTTTTCCAAAAGCTCCGCTGCATATTTCCCGTCTTTCCGGACATGAATCGCATAGAGGTATTCTTCTTCTTTCAATGCTTCCCGATGGATTTTCTGCTGCTTTTCCGTCATTTTTTGATACAGTTCATGCATCTGCCGGTCAATTTCTTCCGCACGCCGTAATTCACCCTGATCGATCTGAAAGACCATTTCTTTCTGCAAAACTAAAAAACGATCACCGTTGCGCAGTTTTGTATGCATCACCTGCGCGAATATTTTTTCTAAAGCCGCCTGATCTTCCTTGAGCATATATGCATCGATGGACATCAGCAGGCGGATTTTTCGGGAAAAGAAAAGCTTCGCCCGTACCGTATCCAATTCCTTCAAATAGGCGTCTCCGTCGCCTTGGCGATACAGGAGAATGGAAAGATAGGCAAATTCACGCTGCGAATAAAACAGATATAAAATATACAGGACGATACCGATGCCGCACAGCAAGCCGAATAATTTCCAGTCCATGAACAAAATCCTTTCTTGAATCTATACACTGTACTGTTCTTTTATGCTACCATCTTCGTGAGGGAATTTGGATATGAATCTGCCGAAAATCGACACATCGACAATCTTCTTAATCCTGCTTCTTGCAGGTATCGGAACGATTTCCTTTTTGCATCGCCGCAGGCTGACGGAAAAAGCGCGGCGAGGACAGGCGCCGACCATACCGCTCAGCGAAGATGTTGAGCGTCTGTACTATCAAAAAACGAACGATAAGAAACAATAGAAAAGGACCGCCGGTCAATTGCCGACGGCCCTTTTTTCAACTGTAATCAAGCGTGCCAGATAACGTGAATCAAGGATTTGTAATCTCCGGCCCAGATACCGAATATGCAGCCGACAATACCGATCCCCAGAAGCAGAAGAATGCACTTTGTCGGACTCCACTGCTTTTTCTTGATCAGGTTGTAGCACATCAAGGTCAAGGCCAGCGGAATCGCCGCCGGTAAAATACCGTTCAGCAACGCCTGCAGATCAACCGCTCCTTCACCGTTGGGAATGACGATGCCGAGGCTTGTCGCGCCATAGTTGCACGTCAGTGCGCCGACGACGAAGACGCCGAGCATGGAAGCCGCATGCGTAAACTCACGTGCGTTGGCGGTCAGAATTTCAATCGCCTTGGTTCCCATGTCATAGGACCAGTACATGAGCCAGTAACGCAGAGCCATCTGTACGATGAACGTAATCAGGAAGTAGATGATCGGTCCGCTCCAAGAACCGTTAATCGCCATGCTGGCCGTAATTCCGGCCGTGATCGGAACGAGCGTGAACCAGAACAATGCGTCGCCGATACCGCCCAAGGGGCCCATCGCCGCAACACGTACGGCACGGATGGAGTTGATATCCGCCTTCTGCTGTTCCATCGACAGAACGATACCCATAACAAATGTTACGAGGAACGGGTGCGTGTTAAAGAATTCCAGGTTGTGCTGCATGGATAAGGAAAGATCCTCTTTATCCGTGTGGATCTTTTCCAGACCAGGAAGAATGGACCACAGCCAGCCGGCCGCCTGCATGCGCTCATAGTTGAATGAAGCCTGCAGATTCAAAGAACGCCAAACCATTTTGTTGAGCGTCGCCCGGTCAAGGTTCTGAGCCGGCGTCGTATTGACATAAACGTTAGATGCCATCTTCTTCACCTCCCTGACCAGCCATGCCCTTCAATTTTACGTTCGCATTGTAGTCATACATGGCAATGGCAACGCCGACGAAAGCGACAAGAACCAGCGTTGCGCCGGATGTCGCCGCGACATTTCCGAACAATGCGGCCGCCGCAAATCCGGCCAGATAAATTCCCCACATGTCATCCGCCAGCATAATTTTCAGAAGAACCGCAAAACCGACATAGCGCATCATACCGCCGGCCACGCCAAGGCCGCCCATAAACCAGGACGCCTTTTCAGAGAAAGCCTGCAGCGCTTCGCCGGCCGCCGAACCGCCGAAATAAGCGATGACGGCAAGGATGGCAAACAACGTTCCCAGGAAGCACATGGAAATCAGATTGACACGCGTAATAGCGCCCGCATCCGCATTTTCCGCCGCCTTGTCCGCCTGCGCCATCATGCCGGACATGAACGTAAACGTCAAGGTTACGGCATACTGGCCGAAAATCGAGAAAACGACCGCCAGTCCGAGCGCCTGCTCAATCGGAAGCTGTGATTTGACGGCAAAGATCATCGCAACAACCCCGCCGAGAACGGCATTTGGCGGCTGCGCCCCACCGACAGGCATATTACCGACCATCATCAGCTCGTATGTACCGCCTACGGCTAATCCGGTCTTTGCATCGCCGAGAATGGCCCCGATGATCGGGCACGCAATAATCGGACGATACAGTAATTCTGTCAGTGAGAACTGATCAATTGCAAAGATAAATGTGACAATTGCTAGAAGAATGACTTGCATTGACTAATCCTCCCTTTCTTCCCCTCGCTTGTTATTCCGCATCAACGGAATAATTTTTCGATGTCTTCCGCCCCTTCCTGCGGAACGCGGCGGATTTCCAATTCAACCCCCAGCTCCCGCATTTTTTTGAAAGCGGCGACATCTTCATCGTTAACGGCTACCGATCCTGCGACCTGACGCTTCCCTTCCGCCATGTGCATGTTCCCGATATTGACTTTCTTAATCGGAACACCGCCTTCGACAAGCTTCAGGACATCTTCCGGCGTTTCACAGATCAGGAAAATATGCTGTTTCGGTGAAGCCTTGTCGATGGTATTGATGGTTTTTTCCAGCGTCCAATAGCGGGTTTGCGCATACGAGGGCGCCGCCATATCCATCAATCCCTGGCGAAGCGTGTTACCGGCAACTTCATCATTTGCCACCAGCAAAAGATTGGCTCCGATCGAGCCGCTCCATTGGGTCGCGACCTGTCCGTGAATTAAACGATTGTCAATTCTGCAAAGTACGATATCCGGCATAAATGATTCTGTCTCCTTTCACCAGTAGCATCAGCAGGCGGGTATAAAAAGTAACCGCTTACGACAGTTATTATGCTAGTCGCATCAAGAGCCCGGGTCTTTACATTTTTTTGCACAACGTTTGCACTTTTTGTTCGCGATTTTTTTATCCTTATTGAATAATGTGCATTATGGGAAATTGTGTTATGCTCCATTTACAAGGCAGGTGCAGCTATGTACAGCAAAACAACCGACTCCGACTTTCTTCCCTACGGGGCGATTACCTCCGCACATTCGATCGGTAAAAATTACATCCGGCGGGAATTTACCATTTACGACGATCTGACCACATCCCTGAACAGTTTTGACGAAGACGTCTATATTGAGCCGATGGAAGGAATGGCTCTTTTACGTATCGTGCGCGCCAATCCGCAAACCGACAGTATGAAAAGCTTCGCCCTTCACCGCGTGATCCGTATCAATAAAGGGTGCTGGTTCGCCCTCGTTCCGATGAGCAAATATGCAATTTATAATCTCTACACGAGCCGTAATCCGGCTCGCAGTACATACGTGCTTCCTTCTCCGATTCCTTTCAATCACATCGTCCCCTCTTTTTCAATCAAAGAAATCCTCGCTTATTACTATGTCGTCAAGCGGCCGGGCTACCGTTTTGCCGGCGAAGTGCACCGTTATTATGAACTCACCTATGTCGATCACGGTTCTTTAGCGACAACCGTCGATAAACAGGCTTTCAATATCCGCGCCAGTCAATGCATGATTTACGGCCCCGGACAATTTCACGATCAGCGTGTCACCTCCAATGACGCCTGCTCCTATCTGACCGTCATTTTTGAAGCGGGCGGAAATATCCCGGAACATCTTTTGAATCATGTATTTACCTGCAGCCGCAAAGCGGTGACCTTTATCAACGATTTCGTCAACGGCTCCGACAGTAAGAGCCCCTATCGCAGTGATCTGATGCTTTTTGCGCTGAACGTCCTGCTGATCACGGTTCTGGACGAAAGCACTTCGGCGCACGCGCTGCCGAAGCCGACGTCGCCGATCAATCAACATTTTGAGAACCGTCTGGTCGAAGAAATCATCGAATATATCACCCATCATCTGGACGAGCCGCTGCCGATCGAACAGATCTGCGTCCGCTTTTCCATTTCCCGCAGTACTTTGCAGAACCTCTTTAAAAACAACCTGAAAATCGCCCCCAAGCAATATATCAACAACGCCAAACTGCACCTGAGCCGCACCATGATACGCAAAGGCGACATGACCATTTCGGAAATCGCCGAAAAACTCGGTTTCAGTTCCATTCATTATTTCTCCCGCAAATTTACCGCCAGTTATGGCATTACCCCGAGTGAATTTGCCCGCCAGATTTACAACAGCTGATCAAAAAAAGCGGCGCTGTGCCGCTCTTTTGATCAAATACCTTCGCCGTCCGCGCTTTCTTCATGCGTCGGTTCTTTAAATTCAAACCGCATCGGAAGCGATCGGCCCGTCTCCACCATATGATCGGCGAAAGTCACGACGTCATCTTCCGTAAACTGCCGCATCATGTTCGCCTCAATCAACATGCCGAGATTCGTTCCGGACAAAACCACGATTTTTTGTTTCCCTGCCTGCATGGATAACTCGGCCGCCGCCTTAAACGGAGAACCGCCGGTCAGATCGGTAAACACAAGGATTCCTTCCTTGCACGACGCCAGTTGAGAAAAAGCCTCCCGCAATTTTTCCGTTAAGGTTTCAACCGAATCCTCCGGTAAAAAATCAACCGTTTCATACTGTGTCGGCTCGCCGGCGATCAGACGGACGGAACTCGTCAACCCCGTCGCAAAACTGCCATGTCCCGTAACTACAATTCCGATCATTTTTCTGTTTTCCTTTCCCTCTATTTACTTCACATATGGATACAGCGTGACTCCCTTGACAACCCGATTGACTTCTCCCGTCGGACAGGGATTGTCCGGCGTGATCTTGTTTTGAAGCGAGCGGAACAGAGCAATCAACTGCGCGCAGAGAATATAATCCAGACCAAGGTACACATTATCCTTGGCTTCGGTATTGAAGCTGTAGTAGAAATCCGCCAGCTTTTCCGCCTCTTCGCAGGGGACGTTGCAGATGGCAAGAATCCGATTTCCCTTGCGCTGCTGCGCCATTTCCCGGATCAGATCCAGTTCATATTGCCGTTGATAAGCGTGATCGGAAAGATAAACGACAACCAGCGTCGAATCATTGACAATTGACTTGGGGCCATGTCGAAAGCCCAGCGGCGTATCATACATCGTCACGATACGGCCGGCGTTCAATTCCAGCATCTTAAGCGCGGACTCCTGCGCGATTCCCTTTAACGTATTGGTGCCAAGATACACGATGCGATCGTACGCATAGGCTTCATCCAGGCGCCGCATCATTGGCCAGTCTTCATCCAGCAGGCGGCGGCCGGCTTCCGCCGCTTCCCTGATCATTTCTTCAACGGCTTCCAGACGTTCCAGAGAAAAGCACAGCAGGCAGGCCAGATACATGTTGGAAAAGCTGGACGTCATGGCAAAACTTTTATCCAGCGTCTCCGGCGTAAGATTGATCGCCAGACAGCGATCACCTTCTTTTTCCGCCCGCCGGCTTAAGGCGCCGTCCTTGTTGCAGGTGATGAACAGATGATAGACCTGATCGTTCACCGCCTCGACGGACTGAATCGCACCGACAGATTCCGGCGAATCGCCGGAGCGGGCGAAGCTGATCAGAAGCGTCGGCTTATGTGCGCTGACAAAATTTTCCGGCGTCGGCGTCAAATCGGTGCTGGCATAACTTTTCACCTTGAAATCCGTCAGTCGATTGAGATAGGAAAACAATGCATTGCCGACAAACTCGCTCGTCCCGGCGCCGGTCAGAATGATGTCATAATCCGGCCGGCCGGTCACTTTGGAAATAAAAGAATGAATTTCCTCTTTTCGGGCGCGAATCTGCGCGACGGTCTTCATCCACGTGTCCGGCTGTTGATGAATTTCGGTCGCCGTAAAAATCGCTTTGGCCGCGTCAAGCTGTTCCAAACTCATTCCGAAAATTTCTGTCATATCGTGATCTTCCTTTCTTTGCAACGTGATTATAACAACACTTTGTAAAGCTTGGATTATTTTCGATTAAAACATGCCAAAAGGATGTTGAAATGTATAAGTGCGGTATGTAAAACCGTCTTTCAAAAAAAGCTATGTTAAAATACATTTAACGACAAGTAAGGAGAATCGAAATGTTGATACAAAGTAAACGTGTATGGGTTGCCGGCGATTTTATTCCTGCTGAAATTGAAATTGAAAATGGGAAAATCAAAAAAATTGACCCCTACAACACAAGACCGGCGGATGTCGATTACGGCGACAGGCGCATTGTTCCCGGCTTTCTGGATATTCACTGTCACGGCGCATACGGTTATGATACAAATTACGCCCGGGAGGACGGTTTGCGCAACTGGGCGAAAAACATCACCCATGAAGGCGTCACGGGTTTTCTTTCAACAACCATTACGGAATTGCATCCGGTTTTGGACAAGGCGGTTCGCAATGTGGCGAACGTCAAAAAAGCATTCCATGCCGGTAAAGACGGCGCGGATATTTTGGGCATTCACTTTGAGGGCCCCTATCTGGATATGACGTATAAAGGCGCCCAGCCCCCGGAAGCGATTGTCGCGCCGTCCGTCGAAGAATTTAAAGAATACCAGGAGGCGGCCGAAGGCCTGATCAAAATCATCACGCTGGCCCCGGAACATGATCCGGATCTGGCCTTGACACGCTATGCAAGCGAAAACGGCGTGATTGTTTCCATCGGTCATTCCGGCGCCACCTTCGAGGAAGCCATGCTTGCCGTCGCCAACGGCGCCAAATCCATTACGCACACCTACAACGGGCAGTCTCCGTTCAACCACCGCAAAAACGGTGTGACCGGCGCGGCGCTGCGTCTGCACGATCTTTATTCCGAAATTATCTGCGACTGCAATCACACGACGCCGGAAGCTTTGAATATCTTCTTCACTTCCAAGGGAAGAAATCACGGCATCATGATTTCCGACGCCCTGATGGCCAAGGGGTTCAAACCCGGCGATACCTTCCAATTCGGCGGCCATGAAATTGAAATTTATCCGGACGGAAGCGCGCACCTGAAAGAAAGCGGAAGCCTTGCCGGCAGTACCATGCGTATCTGCGACGGACTTTATAATCTTGTGGAACGGGCCGGCGTTCCGTTTGACGTGGCTCTCAATGCCGCTACGATCAACCCGGCCACCCTGCTTGGTCTGCAAGATCATATCGGCAGACTCTGCGCCGGCTATGACGCCGATATCGTCGTTCTGGAAGATTCTTATGAAGTCGCACAAACCTATTGCAAAGGGGTCGCGCAGTTCTGATTATGACTAAAAAACAATCGATCTTTGCAAAGGGAGGCAATAAAGCAAGCGTCGTGGCCGGCCGCAACGTCTATCGCGATCGGCACGGCAATTCGGTTCTCTATGATCCGCGCACCCATACCGGTTACATCATCCGCGCCAAGGATGAAGCGGGTTTCAGCGTTTATCACGGCCGCTTCTTTGTCGCCCTGGCCGCCGGTGTTTTAGGAGCGAGCATATTGAACAATTACATCATTCCGATCGTCGGCGCGATCGTCGTCTATGCCGTTCTCGAATACCGCTACCGAAAAAACTACCTGCCTTCGCTGGTGCGCATTGAAAACTTTAAGCCGGAAGAAAAGCGCACCCTGCAAAAAGCGCTGATTGAGGCCGGCAATAAACCGCGCTGCTTTCTTCTGTTCGTTCTTTATATGGCTTTCGGCATCTTATTTCCGATTTATGAATTACAGCAGCATGCGCCGCTTCTGTTTCTCGGCGTTTCCTTCGCCGTGACGATCGTCTGTTTTTATATGGCCTACAATTATCTTCAGGCCGCTCTTCACATCAAAGAATCGTAAGGCAACGACGCGTAGAGAAACATTACCGCATTCTCAATCCGGGCACATACCCGGATTTTTCATTCCTGCATGTCGGCGAATTGAGCATAATACAACTGTGCATAGAAGCCGTTATGTTCCAAAAGTTCATCATGTTTTCCCCGCTCCACAATTCTTCCGTGATTCATCACGATAATCTGATCGGCATGCTGAATCGTTGAAAGGCGATGAGCGACGACAAAGCTCGTACGCCCCTGCATCAGGCGTTCGAACGCCGCCTGAATCTGCGCCTCCGTGCGCGTATCGATATTCGACGTCGCTTCGTCCAGAATGAGCATTTTCGGTTTTTTCAAAAACACACGACTGATGCACAACAGCTGTTTCTGTCCCTGTGAAAGCGCATCGCCGCGGATGATTTCATCCAACCCGTTCGGAAAACGCGCGATCATCTCCCAGCAGTGCGCCGCCTTTGCCGCGGCGATAATATCCGCATCCGTCGCCGACGGCTGACCGAAGGCGATATTTTCCCGAACCGTTCCTTCTTTGAGCCACGTGTCCTGCAGCACCATCCCGAACGCATCTCGCAAAGAAGAACGAGAACAGGAATACACATTCTGTCCGTCAATAAAAAGGGCGCCGCGGCGAATGTCGTAAAAACGCATCAACAGATTGATCAGCGTTGTTTTTCCGCAGCCGGTCGGCCCGACAATCGCCACCGTCGAGCCGCCTTTTGCAAAAATGGAAAAATCTTCAAGCAGCGGCTTTTTCACATCGTACGAAAAGGAAACGTTTTCAATCCGCACACCTCCATCGGTGACCGTCAGGCTCAAATCGCGATCGCTTTCCTCCCGCTTCGCATCAAACAGGTCGGACAAACGCTTTGCGCAGGCCAGAGAACCTTGCAATTCGCTGATGACCGCGGCGATATCGTTAAACGGTTTCATGAACTGATTGGCATAAGTGAGCAATACGGCAAGCGATCCGACGCTCAGTGTCCCGCGCATTACCGCCTGCGCGCCCAACAGAGCGACCAAAGCATAGATGACATTGTTCACGGCGCGGGTGGACGGATTTGCCAGCGAGCTGAAAAACAGCGCCTGCGTGGAACATACCTTCAATTCTTCATTCAATGCTGAAAAGCGTTTTGAGGCGGTCGGCTGGTAGTTGAAAACCTGCACCACTTTTTGAAAACCGATCATTTCATTGATCAGCGCCGTCTGCTTCCCGCGTATTTCCGTCTGTGTCTGAAACGCGTGAAACGAACGGCGGGCGATAAATTTCGAAACCAGAAAGCTGACGGGCGTCAGCAGCAACACAATCCACATGATCGTCGTGTTCATACGGAACATGATGACCAGCGTCAGAATGATCGTAAAAACGCCGGAAAAGACTTGTGAAAAGCCCAGCAGCAGACCGTCGGAAATCTGATCGGCGTCCGCGATGATGCGCTGTACCAGATCGCCCGTACTGTGCGCGTCAAAATAACGGAGCGGTAATTTCTGCAAAGTCCGGATTGCGAAGACGCGCATATCCTGCACGGTATGATAGGCAAGATGATTGTGAATCACATTCATCATCCACGTTAACGCGGAAGTCAGCGCAATAAACAAAAGTAAGCGAAACAGAATGTTCGCAAAGCGCGCGGAAGCCGCTGAGGCGGCAATACAGTCGATTGCCCGGCCGAATAAGATCGGAATGTACAGTTGCAGACCGGCGGCAAGCATTGCCAGAACCATACTGAAAAGCAGCGGGCAGCGATAGGCATTGAGGAATCGTAAAATACGCTTCAATTCCTTCATCGTATACCCCCGTTTTGTGAAGCATACAGTTCCCGATACACTCCGCAGGAGCGCAGCAGATTTTCATGCGTATCGTCGCCGACCAGCCGGCCGTCCTGCAGAACCAGAATATGATCGGCGTTTTTAACGCCGGAAATCCGTTGGGAAACAATGAAAACGGTATGTTTCCCCCGCCATGCGCGAAGCGCCTTTCGCAATTGCAGATCGGTCGCCAGATCAAGAGCGCTGGCGGCATCGTCCAGCAGTAAAACGGCCGGATCTTTAACCAATGCTCTGGCGATCGTCAGGCGCTGTCTCTGACCGCCCGAAAAATTCTGTCCGTTTTGTTCAACCGGCGCGTCCAGGCCGCCTTCCTTTTCCGCCACGATATTCTTGGCCTGCGTAATGGTGAGAGCCCGCCAAATTTCATCGTCGCCGACAGACGAATCGGCAACCTGCATATTTTCGCGGACCGTTCCGGCAAATAAAACCGCCTGCTGCGGAACCATGCCGATCCTGCGAGGCAATTCCCCTTTTGCATAAGATCGTACATTTTTGCCGAAGACGGAAATCTCTCCTTCATCCGCATCATACAGGCGCAAAATCAGGTTCAGCAGAGAAGACTTGCCGCTGCCGGTGCCGCCGATGATGCCGATCGTTTCGCCGGCCTTCGCCGTAAATGAAATATCGCTGAGCGCATCGCCGGCCTGCTCGCCGTAATGAAACGACACATGGCGAAACACAACCGCATTTTCCTCAGCCAAATTGATTTCCGCTTCTTGGCCATACGACATACCGGCCTCGATTTCCAACACCCCTTCAAGTCGTTTGGCGCAGGCAAGGGCGCGATTCAGGATAATGATCAAAGAGGCGAGTTTGATCAGTTCAACGATCATCTGCGCCATATAGTTATACAGCGCCACCACGTCGCCCTGCGCGATCTGTCCCAGATGTACTTCCAGCATGCCGGTCTGAATTAAAAAAACGGTCGCTACGTTAATCAAAGCGAAGGTCAACGGATTCAAGGCGGCGGAGAGGCGGCCGACCAGCTCATTGAGCCGCGTCACTTCATGACTGCATGCCTCAAAGGCTTCCGTTTCCTGCCGTTCGGCATTAAAAGCACGGATCACACGCACGCCGTTGAGATTTTCCCGCGCGACAACCATCAGCCGGTCCAACGCTTCTTGGGCGCGGGCATATAAAGGAATACTTGCCTGCATGATGCCGAAGATAATCGCTCCCAGCAGCGGAATGGAAACCGCAAAAACCAACGCACAGCAAACGTTGATCCGAAATGCCATGATCAAGGAGCCGAAAACGATAAACGGCGAGCGCAGCAACAGTCGCAGCGCCATATTCAAACCGGTCTGCACCTGATTTACATCGCTGGTCATGCGGGTGATCAGGGTATCGGCGCCGAGCTTATCCAGCTGTTTATAGGATAAAGCCTGCACATGATCGAAGACCGCCTGACGGATACGCGTCGCAAAATCGACGCCGGCCTTAGCCGCAAACCACTGCGCCGTAAAGGAAAACAACAATCCGGCCGCCGCCAAAAACAATAGCCACAGAAAATCCCGATATAAAAGCGCCGGATCAGCGCCGCCGACGCCATGATTCAACATATCGGCCACGACAAGCGGCACCAGAAGATCCATGCCCGCTTCCAGAAGCTTGAATACCGGCGCCAGAACGCATTCTTTTTTATCGTCTTTTAAATATACAGCCAGCTTCTTCATCGCCTACATCCCGACGCTATTGATCATACCACTTGTGCGTACGGCCTGCGTCGAAAGATAGAAGTGGCCGGCTTTCATCCTATTTTTCCGATAACGGAAAGCGGATAGTGAAGATACTGCCTTGCGGACGATTGTCGGTGATCGAGACGGTTCCGTTCATATGCAAGACCATATCTTTTACAAGCGCCAGGCCGATTCCGTACCCTTCTATCTTCTTACTGCGGGAATCGTCGGCGCGATAGAACAAATCAAACGCGGCCTGTTTCTGGGCGTCGGACATGCCGATTCCGTTATCCAAAACGGAAAGGACGCCCGTCTGTCCTTCAACCTGCAGGACAATTTTGCAAAAGCCGCCGTCCGGCGTATATTTGATCGCATTTTCCGTCAGGTTGAACAGAATGCGAGCCAGAAGAGAATCGTCCGCATCCAGAATGAAATCATTTCCGGCCACCATCAGGGAAATATTTTTCGTACGGGCGCGATCTTCCAGATCTAAAACGACCTCTTCCGCAATCGTACGGACGGAAACAGGATGTTTTTCGATCGCATAGTCCTTGCTCAACAGCAAAATATCTTCAACAAGTTTGGAGAGACGGCCGATACTGTCTTCAAGGCCGGCAATAAAATCCGCCGTCTCGGCGCTCATCGCATGATTCTGCCGTTTATACAGATCAATCCTTGTCAAAAGAATCGCCAGCGGCGTGCGCAGCTCATGCGCCACATTGACGCTGAATCGTTTCTGCCGATTATAACCGTCGATCAGTTTATCCAGCACGGTCTGAAAAGCAAGCGAGAGCTGATACACCTCGTAACTGCCCTCTTCCTGCAGAACGGGCACATGCGCCAAAGGAAGCTTTTCAACGTCGATCTCTTCAATCCGTCCGGTCAGATGCGCGAAAGGCTTCAACTGCCACATGATGCTCCAGTAAATCAAAAGCCCGCCGATTAAAAGCGAGACGCCGATGACCGTGACCGCATACAGACGATATTCCGTCAATGCGCGCACCTGCGTTTCATCAATGAGCAGGGTCAGCTGACCGTCATTCTGAAATCGGTCGAAATCCGCCAGCAGCTGTTCTTCCACCTGCTGTTCCAGTCGCTGCGTCAGTTCCGCCTGCTTGCGGCCGATCATGTAACTGGAGGAAACCAGCATGGCCGCAAAAATCAAAAAGGTGGACGCCAGCATGTTCAGAATGATGGAGCGATTATGCCGATTTCGTTTCATTTTCATCCCCTTCGATGATATAGCCTTTGCCGATCTCGTTGCGAATGACGGAATAGCCCAAAACATCTTTAAGCTTGCGGCGCAAAGAAGAGACATGCACGCGCACGGTGTTGCTGAAAGCGTTCATATCCGCATCCCATACGTGTTCCAGCAGTTCTTCCTGACTGACATAACTGCCTTGATTCAATAAAAGATACTCCAATATACCGCTCTCTTTGCCGGTCAGGTGCAGCTGGACGCCTTTGACATAGGCCGTCTTCGTCTTTGTATCGAACGAAAGATCACGGTATTCCAGCAAGACGGCATTCTGAATCTGCCGCCGGCGCAGCAGGGAGCGGATGCGAGCCTCCAGTTCGACAAAATGAAACGGTTTGATCAGGTAATCGTTGGCGCCAAGATCCAAACCTTTTACGCGATCCTGAACGTCGCTGCGGGCGCTGAGCACAAGGACGTTGAGGGTCTGATTTTCTTTGCGAATCTCCCGTAAGACGGCAAAGCCGTCTTTACCCGGAAGATTGATATCCAAAACCACAAGATCGTACCCGTTGGTTAAGGCCATCTCTTCGCCGTCGATACCATTATCCGCCAGATCGACCGCATAGCCGGACAAACGCAGTCCTTCGCCGATACCCTCCAGCAGCTCCTTTTCATCTTCAATAACCAGAATACGCATCTCGTTCCCCCTTTCGTTTTTATTTTTTGTCCCGGGCGAAAGGAATCCTCCACTGCAGCGCCTTCGTCGGGCATGCTTTCAGGCATTGTCCGCATCGGATACACTCTGCCGAATTGCAGTTTTTCACCGGATCGACCTGCATTTTACATGCCCGCCGGCAAGCTCCGCAGGAAACACATTTTTCTTTATTGAACTGATACCGGAATACGGAAACGCCGTTGAAAAACGAATAGATCGCGCCCAGCGGACAGATGTATTTACAAAACGGACGATACCAGAGAATCGACAGAATAATAAGCGCGATCAGGATGGTATTTTTCCAGAGATAGATAAAACCGATCGCGCCGCGCATCGACTGATTCAAAAGAACCATCGGAATGCCGCCTTCCAGCGTCCCGACCGGACAGACCAGCTTGCAGAAGTAAGGCGATCCCTGCCCGATCACATCCGTCAAAACCAAAGGCAGAAGAATAACAAATACTCCCAAAAAGACATACTTCAGTTTTCGCAGTATCTTATCGCCGGGAATCAGCTTGATTTTCTTTCCCGGAATTTTATAAAGCAGATCTTGAATCAGTCCGAACGGACAAAGCCAGCCGCATACAAACCGGCCGATCATGGCGCCGATGAAAATCAGAAAACCGGCCAGATAATAAGAAAACGAATAGTTGTAATTTCCGATGACCGCCTGTAAAGAGCCGATCGGGCAGGCGCCGCGCGCCCCCGGACAGGAGTAGCAGTTCATACCGGGCACACAAAGCTTTTTCAGATTTCCCTGATAAATTTTTCCGGTAAGAAAACCCTTTCCGTAGCTGTTTGTCAAAACCGCCCAGACCGACTGCGCCGCATGACGCGGCCATTCTTTCATTGATCTCTTCATATCAGCCGATCCCGATGCACTCCATGCATATTCGTGTCGCCTTGGCGAAAACAACGTTGATTTCGCCTCGGTATGCTCCATACAGGCATAATCCAATACCGACAAATGCCAAGATCACACCTGCAAGAGAACGTTTCTTTTCGTTCGTCATCCTGCTTCTCCTTCATCTTTTCAACCGCACTTTAACATGACGGCGGTTAAATTGCTGTTAAGATCGGACTAATCGGTAATCGGATCGATGCCGCGCGTCGCCATCGGCTCGACGGTAATCGCCTCGATGTAATAAAAAACTTTTTCGCTGCCGTTGCTGAATTTACTTTTTCCCTGCCGCAGAATCCCCTTGACGGAAATCCACGTCTCTCCCGATTGAAACTTGGAGGTGTCGTAATCGGTCTGTATTTCAAAATCGACATAACCGCCGGTACAGTAAGGGCATGTCGGCCCGTTGCGGCCGACAAATTGATAACCGTTGCCGAAATTCAGATAATAGCCTTCGATGGCGACCGTTTTATCCGCATAGTCGGCAAAATTGATGAACCAGTCGTTGATCTGGGTCATATAGAGATGATCGCCGACCGTAATATCGACGTTCTTTGGATCAAAGGTTTCGCGGTCTTCCGCGATTGAATACGGATATTCATCCGCCAGCAATTTCATCGGGTCACTGTCGGAAGGCGTCTGTGTCACTCTGGGAATCGGCTGGGCGGAAAGCGTCGGCTCCGGTTCTTCTTCCGGTTTATTTTCATATTGATGAAAGGATCTCTTAACCAGAGCGCCTCCCGTAAAACAGGCCATGATCAGGATGAGACCGATCACCGTAATTTGCAGCCAAGATTTTTTCATACCCGATTCCTTCCTTTCTCAATGCCCCAAAAGATAAAAAAGACAAGCATGTCCATGATGACGATACAGGCGCCGGTCGGCACGGAATAAAGATAAGAGAAGACAAGACCCACCAGAAAACAGGAAATCGAAACAAATGCCGAAACGAGAATGGTCGTACGAAACTGTCGGCATATACGCATCGCGGTCATGGACGGAAAGACGATCAGGCTGGATATCAACAGCGTGCCCATCATTCGCATTCCCAATACGACCGTGATCGCCGTCAACGTCGCCAGAATCATATTATAGAAAGGCGTATCCAAGCCGGTTGCGGCCGCGAATGATTCATCGAACGTCACCGCAAAAATGCGGTTGTAGAAAAGCACAAATAAAATCAACACCACGACGCTCAGCAGAATGGAAATGTAAAGATCCGCCTTGCTCATGGCCAGTATACTGCCGAACATGTAATTGCAGACGTCCGTGTTCATGCCGGTCGTCAGGGAAATCGTCATGACGCCTACCGCCAGCGATCCGCTGCACAATAAAGCGGTTGCCGCATCGCCTTTAATCCGCGAGCTGTCTTTAATCTGCAAAATAATAAATGCGGCGATCACGCAGACCGGAATCGAAACATACAGGGGAGCCAGTCCCAGCGGATAAGCGATCGCCAACGCCGCAAAGCCGACGTGCGACAGTCCGTCGCCGATCATGGAATAACGTTTCAATACCAAGCTCGTCCCCAATAAAGAAGCGCAGAGAGAAACCAGAATGCCGACGATAAAAGCGCGTACCAGAAACGGATAAGACAACATTTCCATTAAAACATGCATGCGGACATCCCTCCTAAAAACGCTTTGCCGACCGGAGAATCGATATACGCCTCTTTCGACCCGAAAAATTTCTGCTGATTGGCAATGTGCAATACATGATCCGCCTCCTGAATCGCCCCCTGAATATCATGCGAGACCATGATGATGGTCAACTTTTCTTTCGTATGTAATTCACGAATCAGACGATACAGCTCCATCGCGATCACCGGATCCAGTCCGGCCACCGGCTCATCCAGCAATAAAAGCTTTTTCGTTGCGCAAAGCGCGCGTGCCAGCAATACCCGCTGCTGCTGGCCGCCGGAAAGATCGCGATAGCAGCGATGCTGCAGATCCTTGATATTGAGACGTTCCATTTTTTCCACGGCCAGCGCTTTGGCGGACGCGTCAAAAAAAGGCCGACGTCCGAGTGCATTCAGACATCCGGACAAGACGACTTCCTGCACGCTTGCCGGGAAATCTTTCTGCACGAAGGTCTGCTGCGGCAGGTATCCGATTTCATTCGGCCGCAGATCATCGCCGTAGGAAACGGTGCCTGAAGAGGGCTTCTTCAAATGAAGCAGCCCCTTCAGCAGCGTACTCTTTCCGGCTCCGTTTTCACCGATAATACATACATAATCACCGGCGTGAACGGAGAAATGGATATCGGTGACGACCTTCCTGCCCTCATAGGCAAAGCTGACATGGTCGCATGTCAATAAAGGCATCAGTTCAAAGCCTCTTTCAACGCTTCCACATTCTTTTCCATCAGTGAAACGTATGTGGCGCCCTGATTGAAATCTTCATCGGTCACATTATGTACCGCGTTCAGCAACATACTCTTAGCTCCGGTCGCCTCGGCGATAGAATCGGCCATCTGCGGATTGGAGAGCTCAATATGAAAGACAACCGGAATCTGATCTTCTTTCACCTTGTCGATCAGGAAAGCGACCGTCTTGGCCGAAGGCTGCGTATCGGTCGAGCAGCCCGGGAAAGCCGCATAGTAAGTCAATCCGTATTCATCGCAGAAATAGCGGAACGGGAAGCGATCGCCGACGACGATTTCTTTGCGCTCGGCATGATCGATTACTTCGCGAAACTGCGCGTCCAAAGCATTGATCTTTGCAATATACGCCTGCGCGCCGTTTTCATAGGCCGCCTGATTCTGCGGATCGATTTTACCGATGGCCGCCGCCATTTTATCGACAATTGTCGCCGCGTTGACCGGCGAAGTCCAGACATGTTCATCCATTTCCGGCCCTTCTTCTTCGCCTTCCTCTTCTTCTTCGGCTTCTTCCATACCTTCGACAAGTTCTTCTTCCACCGTTTGAACCTGCTCCATCAGCTTAAACACCGTGCGCTTGCTGTTGTCCATGGAATCCAGAACGCCGTCCACCCACGCATCCGAATCGCCGCCGACGTAGACGAACATATCGCTGTTCTGAATCGTGATCAAGTCTTCCGGCGTCGGTTCATAGGTATGACTCTCCGCTCCCGGCTTCAACAGCATCGTCACATCGGCGTGATCGCCGACAATCTGTCTGGCAAAATCATAAGACGGAAAATTCGTGCAGACGATCGACGGTCTCTTCGCCGCTTCCGGCGACGCGCTCGTTTCCGATTTCGTATCGGCGGACGCCGCATGACCGCAGGCCGCCAGCGTCGATGTCAAAAGAACCGCCGCCATTGTTTTTATTACCAATTTCATTTTCATTTTTATTTCTCCATTTTCTTTTTTATTCCAATTCCGTAAGCATCGTATCGACTCAATTGTTCATGCGGACTTTCAAACCGATCAACGTCCATGCGCAAGAGCTTGCGGCCGCTTGTCGAAACGGTTCCCGCCGGCTGTAAAAGACACGGATAACCGCCGCCCCGACAGCCGTCAGCAACAGCGGCACTTCCAGATTTTGTTCACACTGGCGGATACAGGCACAGTGCGGACAATCCTCACCCGTGCAGTGATGCTCCGCTTTTGCGACAATCAATATCCATGTGCCGATGAGCGCCAAACTGAAAATAAGAGCGAAAAGACCGGCGCCGACTTTTCGCGAACAGAACGCCTGCCGTTTCATTGTGCATCCCCGGCCGTCTTCTTGTAACAATCCGAACAGATCCCGTAAAAGACCGTCCGCGCCGGCAGTAAATGAAAACCGTGGCCCTCTTTCAGATGCCGCGCAAGTCCGGCCAGTTCACGACAGCGGACATGAAATAACGTGCCGCATTTTTCGCAGCGGCAATGAAAAACCTCTTCCTCTCCCCGCACATGTTCGCCATAGGAAAAACAGGCGGGCGTATTGGGGCCCAGTACATATTTCATGACCAGACCGGCTTCCACCAGTTTATCCAACTGTCGATAGACGGTGGCCATACCGACCGGCTTTTCCATCTGTGCGCACAACTCGGCCGCGGTCACGTGTTGACCCGGATGTTCTTTCAGCCAAGATACGATTTCTTCTTTCTGCTGGGTTTTATACTCTGCTTTT
>CAUVBZ010000011.1:0-25539 GCA_963550455.1 uncultured Erysipelotrichaceae bacterium | reverse complement strand
AAGATGTTAAGAATTTTCCCATTTATCTTCCTCAAAATCAAAGCTGTCTGTCCGACATATATCTTTGTATTTCGTCAGAAGTTAATTTTCTAATCTGCGTATTAGGGTATTCCTTATATTCTTCCACCCGAAAAACAGGAGACATTGTTTCGCAGGTTTTATCCTTATTCTTGCTCAAATATGCCTGCAGGTCTTCACAATCCGCAAAGATCTTGTAGGAAGATCGGCCGTTCTTGCTTTTGATCACATAGATTCCACAAGACTTTTTCATTGTATAATCGGCAGTCCTTAAATATAGCTTGGCAATTTCCAAGGACTTAAAAGGAAAATTCCACCGCTGCAAACCTCGCTTTTGATCACGCTCAATGCAAATGCATCTGCCGCAAGTTCCACAGATATATTGCGTATGATTTTCTAAGCAGTCAATTGGATTTAAAAGCGGTGTTATTCTTTTCTTATCAACATAACATTCTTTACACATTTCCATAGCACTCCTCTGCAGCCTTCCAATTTTGTTATATCGATTTCTTCAGCCAATCATCCAGAAAACGCATCTGCTCTTCTGTATGGAACCAATGTTCTCCGTTTTCCATAATCGTTAAATCTGCATTTATTCTATTTGAAAAATCCGTCATTGTTTTTAAAGACATCATATTATCATTTTTACCATAGAGAATACGGCTTGGAACATTCCATGTGATCGGGTTATCTCGGACATAAGAAAGATATTCCCAAGACAAAGGCACGCCAAACGGCGTATTTATTTCTTTTTGCAAAAAGAGTTCTTTTTCAGATATATCCGCTCTTTTCATCATGTCTAAAATCAGTTTTTCCATATCTACGATCGGTGAAATAAACATTGCTTTTTTAATAAGGCTTTCCGATAAAGATAGGAAAGAAAAATATGCCCCTATGCTATTTGCAATCAGTAAAACTTCATCGTACCTTGAAAAAATATCGGTAAAATAGTTTTGAAATTCCGCCTTGGCTTCCCATGGCAATTCCGATTTATAATCAAATCCTATAACATCATACTTTTCGTTAAAAAACTTCTGATAATAATCCGCTTCGCCGGCGGAACCGCCTTTACCATGAACATATATAACCGCACTTTTCATCTGATTTACTCCTGAAAATTCCAATTTATTTAGTCCTGCAAAATCGAAGACCCTAATTTTCTTTTTCAAGCATTTCTGCTGTTTTTCCTTCCGGTTTGTTCGCTTCCTTGTTGGTAAGAATCTCTAATCCGCATAACGTCTGTTCTCTTCCGACGCCTTGGCATGCAGCATAGAATCAATCTCCATAAATGCTTTCTGATTATCCGACCTATTTCCGGAATCAAGTCGAATCCACAGTGTGCAGCCGGTATTCTCCCGTTGACGTATCCAGATAAAGTGCAATCTAAGAGCAGCCATCTCCGCCATGGCTCTTACCCTCCCAATCTCTTTACCGTATTTCAAACTCTGTTTCACAGCCAAACATCTCGAGACGATATTTACCGGGAAGAAGTCTCTCGCTAAGCATCATGGAATCTTCATCCTGACTGTGTGCATAAAGGGTTTTTTTGTACTCGGAAGATTCTTCGTGGATTGGAATGCTTTCACCCTCTCTGTACAGGCGGGCCGTGCGATCAAGCTCCTTGTTTTCATCCGTGCCGTTTACTGCACGGTAGCAGAGGTCCTTCCGATAATACGAGTAAACAGATAGTTCTAGCATTCCACTGTTTATATCGTACGGCAACGTATAATCATCTTTATTTGCGGCATCCTCCGTAACAAGACCGGGCAAAAGCTCTGCATTCTTAAGATACTTATCCACCACCTCGTCGAGATTTTTAAGCTTGACGGAATACTTCTCGGGATAAATCTGTGACGAGAATGACACGCTGTCTGTTTCAAAATCAAAGCTATAGCTATAACTTGCGCCGTCGGCAACAAATATATTCGTAAACTTCTTGTTTCTCCAGTTTTTCATGTGGTATTTAACAAATACCGCTTTTAATTCATCAAGAATTTCTTTATCAACAAGATACTCTTTTACGGTGCCGTCGTCGCCGTGCCAATTGCGCTGCATGATCGTAACAAGGGCACTGTTTTCATCGTATTCACGCACAGATTCAGAATACGATCTTCCCAACATACCCCCGCCGCTGCTGTATTGATAACCCGTAAGTTTCTCTTTTTCAATCCCGGCAATCTTTCCGAATAAATACATAGACGCAAATACGCCTCCTGTAATTACTATAACAGTGATCATAACCGCGCATACAATTTTCGTATTCCTTTTCATCTTCTAAACACCCGTTCCCTTTCAACAGCGCTCTCTTCACGAAGCGCTCTGCGAATGCTTTTACAGAAATTGACTTGACCTGAAGTTTTCAGGAATGAAATGGCAGAATACGGCAGACCATGGAATCGCAGGTTTCGCACAGATAAAACTTCAATTTACCTTATTGCTGTTCCGATACCTAATTCTTTTCGCCAAGAGGGTATCCCTCCATCATCAGCCCAATATTCATCCATTTCGCAAATCTTATCATCACGAAGCTTTATAAAAGTTGTTACATGACAAGAAACAGTATGATCAAAAGACTGTACTTTCCCTGCAAGAATTATTTTTGAGCCAAATTGCTCCGTTCTTTCAATTTCGCCATACCATTTTCCCGGATAATCACAATTCACTCTAATATATTCACCAACCGTAAATTTTTCATTTGTACAATGCCAGCGTATCACGGCATCATCACAAAAATACGCCGGCAAGGCAAGCCGATTCTGCGTTATGATGTCCTGCCAAAATGCCTTTATATCCATTCTCCCTCCAAATCGTCTGATTTTATCTCTGCCGCTTTGATTCTATCATTTATCAAATAATAAATGCTATTACAGCCGCACGACCGGCCGTTTAAGAGGGTGACCACTTTTAAACATGATTATGTTATTCTTTAATAGGGGACAAGGTATATGCGTACATTAAAAAAATTTTTTTCGCTTCTTATCACGGTTATGTTCTATATGCTAATCAATGGAATCGTCCTGGCCGCTTCCGGAAAAACAGGAGGAGAATGGGTCGCATATGCTATACAAAAGTTAATGAAATAAATGCCATGTTTCATCTGCCGCCATACCTGTTTCAACGGTTTGTATGCCTATCCAATGTATGGATGGAAACCGGGTGATTGCTTAATCCGGTTCATCAAATAATCTTACTTGTCTTTCAAAATTGAATCGGGGAAATAGTGCTAAGCCGTGTATCAAAGCCCATGGCTTAGCATTTTATTTATTTCAACTTTTCAGAAAATACGAAGTCAACGGCAATCCGGTTTCTGTTTATGAAGCAGTACACACCGTCCGCGCTCTGATCTACAGTCGCCGGAAAACTGAAATACTGCCCTTTTCGGACGCGTTCACCATATTAAAAAGCTCTTTCCGTCAATTCAGGTTCAACGCTCGGGGCTCTTTTTATTTATCCGCATCGACCTTGGCCTGTTTGGCCTTGATCACTTTCATACGCGAAAACTCTTCCCGATCTTTCTCTTCCAGCTGATCGCTGATATTCCGAATCTGTTCCCGATAGCGCGGAATGACGATATTCTTCAGCGCATTCGCCCGCTTCTGCGTTTTGGAAATCGCATTTGCAAGCCGATAGACACTGTTGTCCACCTCCGCCAACGCCATGGTCAGTTCCTTGATTTTCTGAAATTGCAGATACGCTTCATCAATCCGCGAATTGGTCGACTCCAGCCCATACGGCACCTCACGAGTATTCGTCGACTGAAACAAAACCTCCGGAACCTCGACGCCCATCACCGAACGATACGTCAGCTGAATCCCAGCCTCCACCGGAACCTCTTCCGTAACGGCGTCGATCTGACCCGAATACAGATTCGCCTGCTGCAACAGATAATAACCAAGCGCATACGCATCCGCGATCTGATCACGAATCAGACGCACCCGATCAACCAGACGCATCATCTCCCCGATGAGAATATTCCGCTTGCGATCCATCAAGGTATAGCCGCTTTCCGAAAGCCGCAAAGCGCGCCGAAGCCGAAGCAGATTTCCTTTGGTCGCCGCCGGCTGTGCACTCACGCTTCTTCTCCCTGCAGGACAAGGTGAATCGTCTCTTCCGCATGTTCCGGATCATAATTTTCCTTAATCAGCTGCGGATCCAGACGATCTAAAGCCGACTGCGGCAACGTGGACAATAAAGCCCAGCCCAGATTCAGCGTTTCAACCATTGAGCGGCGGGCATGAAATCCCTGCCCGATAAAAATCCGCTCGAACCGCCGCCCGAACTGCATATACTGCTGATCGATTTCCGACAGTTCATCTTCCCCGATAACCGCCGCCAGCGAGCGGGCATCCATGACTTTGGCATACGACGCAAACAGCTGATTCGCCACATCCTGATGATCTTTGCGCGTATAAGCCTCTCCGATGCCGTCCTTCATCAAACGTGATAACGATGAAAGCACGCCGATCGGCGGATTGATGCCGTTCATAAACAAATCGCGATCCAATACGATCTGCCCCTCCGTGATATAGCCCGTCAAATCCGGAACCGGGTGCGTAATATCATCGTTGGGCATCGTCAAAATCGGCAGCTGGGTAACCGAGCCCCGGCCCCCTTTAACAATGCCGGCCCGTTCATACAGAGACGCCAAATCCGAATACAGATACCCCGGATAGCCTTTGCGCGACGGGATTTCTCCGTTCAGCGACGAAAACTCCCGCACCGCCTCACAATACGACGTCATATCCGTCAAAATGACAAGCACGTTCATGCCGCACGTATAAGCCAGATATTCCGCCGCCGTCAAGGCGCAGCGCGGCGTTAAAATACGTTCCACTATCGGGTCATCGGACAGATTGACATACATCACCGTTTTTTCCATGATGCCGGTTTCTTCAAACGAACGCTTAAACATATCCGCCACATCGTTCTTGACACCCATGGCTCCGAAGACAATGCAGAATGTATCCGCATCGTCGCCCGTCAATTTCGCCTGCCGGACAATCTGCATGGCCAGCTGATCGTGCGGCAGACCGGAGCCCGAAAAAATCGGCAGTTTCTGCCCGCGGATCAGCGTATTCAAACCGTCGATCGCCGAAATTCCCGTCTGAATGTAGTTGCACGGATACTGCCGGGCGACCGGATTGAGCGGGCGTCCGTTTACATCCGCAAACGCCTCGGCATAGATCGGCCCCAGACCGTCGATCGGCTCGCCGATACCGTTGAAAATCCGTCCCAATATTTCCCGGGAAAAACCCAGTTCCATCGTGTGGCCGAGAAGTTTCGTCTTGGTGTTCTGCAGAGAAAGACCGTCCGTCCCCTGAAACACCTGGATGATTGCCTTCTCCCCTTCAATGGCCATCACCCGTCCGGTCCGACGCGTGCCGTTTGCAAGCGTAATCTCCACCATCTCCTCATTAAAGACATCCTTGACGTGATCCAGCGCAATCAGGGAGCCTTCAATCTGATCTAAACCAAGATACTGCAAGCTCATATCCCGCTCCACCTTTCTATAAAATCGAAGCCAAGGCTTGATCGATCCTTTCCGGATACCGGTCCAACAGCGCGATGTTCGCATTGGGCACATCGTACTTCATCTTGATCACCGTTTCGAAAATACCCGTCTTCAAAATCAAAGATACCGGGATTTTCTTGGCGATCTTTTCAATGCATGCATGGTGCAGATAGGAAATGACCCGCATCATCTTATATTGCTTTTCCAGCGATACCGAAGCGTCCTGCGGATGGAAAGCATTCTGCTGCAAGTATCCGACCCGCACCACTCTGGCAATCTGCAGCGCCAACTTCTGCTCTTCCGGCAGAACGTCCGAACCGATCAGCTTGACCACCTCCATGAGCGTATCTTCCCGATGCAGAATTTCCTGCATTTCCGCACGCAGCGTCAAAAAATCGCGCGCCACATTCTGCGCGTCATAATGTGCCAGATCGTCGACATATTGCGAAGAACTGTCGTGCCAGTTCACGGCCGGATAGTGGCGCTCATAAGCCAACGCCTTGTCCAGCGCCCAGAAGCAGCGGACAAAACGACGCGTATTCTGCGTCACCGGTTCGGAAAAATCTCCGCCCTGCGGCGAAACGGCGCCGATCAACGTGACACTGCCTTTTTCTCCCGCCAGCGTTTCCACATAGCCGGCCCGCTCATAAAACTGCGCGATACGCGAAGGAAGATAAGCCGGAAACCCTTCCTCCGCCGGCATTTCCTCCAGCCGCCCCGAAATCTCACGCAGCGCCTCCGCCCAACGCGACGTCGAATCGGCCATCAAGGCCACATGATACCCCATGTCCCGATAATATTCGGCGATCGTCACTCCCGTATAAATGGAGGCTTCGCGTGCCGCCACCGGCATATTGGACGTGTTGGCGATCAATACGGTGCGGTTCAGCAGCGAAAGTCCGCTCTTGGGATCCGTCAGCGAACGGAACTCCTCCAACACCTGCGTCATCTCGTTGCCCCTTTCGCCGCACCCGACATAGACGATGACGTCGGCGTCACAGTACTTGGCGATGGAATGCTGTAACATGGTTTTGCCGGCGCCGAAACCGCCCGGCACGGCCGCCGAGCCGCCTTTGGCAAGCGGAAACAGCGTATCCAATACCCGCTGTCCCGTAATCAACGGTATCGACAGCGGTTCGCGATGGCCGATCGGACGCGGAATGCGCACCGGCCACTTCTGTTGCAGGGTCAGATTCGTTTCTTTCCCCGTCTCTTCATCCCGAATCACGGCCAGCACATCTTTCACCGTATACCGCCCGTTATGCACGGCGGAAACGACGGTGCCGTGCACGCCGCATGGAACCATGGCCTTGTGCTGAATAACCGCCGTCTCCATGCAGGTGGCGAAAATCTGCCCGTCTTTCACCGTATCGCCCGCCTTCAGCAACATGTTCACGTCCCAGACGGCTTCTTCATCCAAAGCCGGAATCGTTTTCCCCTCGGCAAGAAGAGCGCCCTGTTGCCGATAAATTTTCTCTAACGGACGCTCGATGCCGTCATAAATATTTCCCAGCATGCCCGGTCCGAGAACAGCATGTAGCAAGGAACCCGTGCCCTTGACAACTTCGCCCGGTTTTAAACCGGCTGTAGCTTCATAAACCTGAATGGTCGTCGCCCGATCATCAATGCGGATAACCTCGCCCAGCAACCCTTTCTCACCGACATAGACGGTTTCGCGCATGGAAAAAGAAGCGGTGTCGCGCACCGTGATAACCGGTCCGTTGATCGAAGCAATCACATCATTCATCTTTGCTCCTCCCGTTCCGATAGACAGAATCCCGAGTTTTCATAAAACCATTCTTGCGCTTCCGTAAAACGGTCTGTCAAAAGGCACGAATATTCCATGCGAGCATGTTGATCGAAATAGCGAAATCCACCCAACGGAAAACAAGCCTTCTCAATCGTATTGTCGTATCCGGATTCCTCAAGAAGAGATCGCATCAGGCGGATATCCTCTTCCCGAACCAGAAAAACGCCGTCGGCGCCGATCGTGATCTTTTGCAGATGGTCGCGCAGATAGCGGGCGTAATCGTCACTTTTGACAAAGGCCCGCAGGTCTTCCTTCACCTGCTGAAACAGTTCTTCCGTAAGCCTCCGACGCATCCCCAACAGCTGTTTGCGCGTCTCCAGCCGGTCGCGCGACGACTTCATGGCCGCATACAGGCGCAGATCCTGCAGCTCGCCCTCCAGGTAAGTTTCGTTTTCTTTCGCAAGACTTTTTTTAAAGAAACGGATCTGATCGTCCTGCATCGCCTTTGTTTCGGCCGTCACCCGTTGTTCAACCAGTTCCGCATTGGCGCGAACGTCGGCCTTAATCGCCTCCAGAATTTTCATTTCATTTTCTTCCACGCCCTCACCTCACTTTCAAAGCTGAATGCCGATCGCTTCGCTGACATAACGATTGATGGTTTCGCCGATCGTCGCCGTTCCCTTTCGATCGGGAATTTCAACGATCAAAGGGCGGGCCAGCGTCAGTTTCGCATGCGAAACAACATCCGCCACCTCGCCGATCACATCGCTCGTCAACAGGACGACCGCGATTTCCGGATCGGCGATCAGCGCCTTTAAGCGCTTTAAAATACTGTCGCGCTCCGACAGCACTTCACCCTCAAAACCGGCCAGTCGCATGCCGATCACCGTATCGATACTGCCGCTGATGACAAATGCTTTCATATCAGAGATTGTTGAGAATCAGGATCGAAATCAACAGACCGTAGATGGCGACGCCCTCGCCCATCGCGACAAAGATAAGAGCCTTACCGAAGTTGTCCGGATTTTCCGAAATCGCGCCCAGAGCCGCCGGCGCTGCTTTGGCAAGCGCCCACGCCGCTCCCAGCGAAGAGGCCGCGACCGCGATCGCCGCCGCCAGAAAGCCCGTCGATTTTGAAGCGTCGGCCAGATCGCCGCTTTCCGCAAGGACGGTAAAATGCCCCGCCTGCACCAACAGCAGAATCAGGAACGCGCCGGCAAAGACCGCGATCTGCGCAAGCATCTTCCTTCGCGCGTTATCACGGTTCAAGCGGCCCGAAAAGGTCAACGCCAGCGGCCCGATCAACAAGACGACGGCAAGCAGCGACAAGAACATTTCATTCATCGTAAGCATCATTTTTCTCCTTCTTCCTCTTTAATTGACATGTGTGGTCAAGGCCGCGAATTTAATTCCGCCGCCGGTATAATAACGGCTGAACATCTCATAATATTCCAGTCGCAGAGTCTGAATCCCGACAATCAATCCTTCCAGCACCATGACGAACGCATTCCCCGCCAACAGGACGACGATGCCGCCGCGACCGGCCATCTCGACCAGCGTCATCACGACGAGCATCATGCCGGCATGTGAGAGCACAAAGCCGCCCACGCGCAGATACGACATGGAGTTGGTCACGAAAGACAGCAGAATCTCGATCGTCTCAAAAAGCGACTGTGTGATATAGCCGCCCCATCCTTCCCGAGGCCGCATCGCTTCTTTTTTGAGCAGATGCGATAACGGCTCCTCCAACAAGAAACAAAGCAACGGCACGATAAAGCATAGGACGATATAAAGCGGTGTCAAGACACGGACATGTAGAACGGACAGTGCCGCTGCCGTTAAAATCGCTCCGTAGAAGATCAGACCGGCCAGTCCGTTTTGCGAAAACAGAGCCGCGCCCCAGTCCTTCTTGCGAGCATGATTGACCGTGCTAATCAGCTGTGTCGTCACAATCAGCACAGCCCCGATCACGATGGCCGCCAACAGCAGAAACATCGTATTGGAGTTGTCCATGACTTCAAACAGCTTCGTCCGCACATGGAACAGCCGCTGATGAAGCGGATTCAGCACGTCTTCATAGCCGAAGAGCGAACCGAACAGAAAACCGAAGACGGACGACGTAATCCCGACGCGGCCGATGATGCCGAACAGCTTTCCCTTTTTTTCAAGCGCAAAGCCCAGCGCCGTCAATACAAGCCCCTGCCCCAGATCGCCGAACATGAGGCCGAAGAGAACGCAGTAGGTTATCGCCATGAAGAAGGTCGGATCCATGTCGCCATAGCGCGGCAGAGAATACATTTCCACAAACAGTTCAAACGGCCGCACGAACCAGTTGTTTTTCAAAATCGTCGGGCAGATACAGTTGGGCCTCTCCGCCGGCTGTCTGAAGCGAAAATCGACCGGCAGATCGGCAAACGCCTTCTGAAATTCAGCGACGTCTTTTTCGCATACAAAGCCGGACAGAATCATCTTGTTTTCCAAAACCGCCACATCCGTATAAAGGGAATGAATCGCACTTTCCTCTTGGCAATACGTATAAATGTCGTCGATGCGGTCGGCATATTTCTCCAATAATTTCGGCACGTCGATGGCCGGAATTTCAATCGGCTCAAAATAGAGGTCGTGAAAGATCTTCTGAACGCGGCGGGCGTACGAATCGGAGGTGACGTAGACCATCCAGATGTATTGACTGTTGGTGTGCAGACGGTGATGGACAAAAAACTCGTCCTGATACATCGACAGTTTCGGAAAGCTTGTTTTCGGCAGACGTCCGAAACCGAAATTCAGATAGCGGCATACATGCATGCGCTCAAAGCCGCAGACGCTCAGCGCCCGCAGCGCCTTTTCATCGTCCGGCGTCAGGATGACTTCCTGCGCGTCGGAATTGATGCCGAACGTTTCCGTCAGCTCCTGTATAAAGCTTTCGATCTCTTCTTTCGTGTACGCCTTTTCAGCATGTTCCTTTGCGCGAACCGTATAGCTCAGACTGTGCGTCAGATTTTCAATCGTCTGCCGATACGCGGCATACGGATTATCTTCGTTCAGAAGCTTGCCGTTATTCTGTTCCGTAATGATGTCGGCCGCGGCAACCGGATGTAAACGGCCGGTTTCCAAAGCTCTTGCCAGCATCGCATCCAGATGCGCCCGATCGGTGCACAGGCTGACAAATTTCATCGGTACAATCGCCATTCTCCCTCCCTTCTAATACACCAGAAGCGCTTTCATACGCTCGATGCCGACGCCGTATGCGACGCCCTCCATAATATCAATCACGTTCTGAATTTCCAGACGCGACAAGATCAGATAACTGAACAGAACCATCTGCGGCAGCGTGCAGGTCTCCATATACTGCCGGTTCATCCGGTACCGAAGCCGGCTTGTATATTGCTCGATGGTCGTAAAGCGGATATCCTGCGCATAGCGCCTGTATTTCTTCTGCAGCTGGGCGGGGACTTCTTCCGCCGTGCATTCGTCGATCAACGCCTCGATCTGCTTCGGGGTAAACAGACAGTAGCGATGCGTCACCATCGCCTTGATGCCCGCGGCAGGAACCTTGAAATATTTCTTGAGCCGATAGATCAGGGCGATATTGTCCAACTCGATGCGGGCCAGCACGATCTGACGCATGCCTTCGCCGGCGCCTTTATACGCGGAGACAACTTCCATGACCGTATCATAATAGTTCACCCGCAGTTCATGCTCCAGGCCGATATAATTGATTTCTTCCGCCGATGACACCTTATATTTCATCACGATCGCCTCATAGCGCGTTCCTTTCAACAAGGTCAGAAGCTCGTCAAAGCTCTGCACGTCCGGGAGCTTTTTGACATCAAACGACAGGTAGCGGTCAATATAGATCGGCATGTCGGCGATCATGGCGCTGCGCGCTTCGACGTCCTGATTCATCAACCAGCGGACACAGCTCAGAATCAGGTCGATTTCTTCCGTCTCCACGACGGCATAAATAAAATTGCCGTAATCGACGCTGCTGTAGCGCAGCAGTCTTTTCAGACGATGATAGACGTTCATTCGCAGCAGGGTTTCCAGCTGGCCGCGGTGCACCGCCTTTTCATTGACGCCGGTCAGCGACTCTGCAAAGAGCGCATTTTGTTTCAGAGCGGCCGCGATATCCGCGACGGATTTCTTCTGCATCAAAGCCAGATAGTCCGCCTCCGTAAGCCGTTTCCCGAACATGGCTCTGGCCTTTACCGCCATCGCTTCATCGACGCTCATGCTATCCTTGTTTCTCCTTAATCGCGCGCTCAAAAAGTTCGCGGCGCCAGCGCTCTTTATTTTCCGTATACATTGTCTGCAGGCCGGCGGAAGCCCGGGCAAGATAGTCCCGGTTTTTCTCTGCCTCTTCTTTGATCTGCGCGTCCAGCTTTTGGCGCTCCGCCTCCACCTGCGCCTGAACGGCGGCCTGCGCCGCTTCCGTCAGGCGCTTTTTTTCCGCGTCCAGCTCCTGTTTCAGTTTGTGGCGCTTTTCATATTGCGCGGCAATGCGACGGCGCGTTTCCTCATCATTTTTGATCAGATCTTGAATCGCTTCTATTTCCATATTTCTCAACCTCGATCACCTGCATGACCGGTGCAATTATAGAACGTTTTTCAGCAAATAAAAACGGCGACGCCTCACGCTAGCGGCCTAAGGGCCTGTCCATGGCAGCTTCCTTGCGAACCAGACGATAGATCACGATATACATCACGACGACAAACGTCAGAAAAATGAGTATCGACACCGACGTCTCGATCATCGCCGCCGCATCATAAAAGGCATGCAAGCCGACCGCCAGCAGATAGCCGAACCGAAGGTTGGCATCCGTGCCGCCATCGTCCCCATAGACCTGACAGACCTTCGCCCGGCCGTAAAACATTCCCATCACGACGGCGAAACCGAAATGTGCCGGAACGGCCAACAACGCGCGGGAAGGCGCGATTTCAAGACCATATTGGAAAACATACAAAATATTTTCAAAAGCGGCGAAGCCGAGCGACACAAAAACCGCATAGACGATGCCGTCATAACGGAAGTTGAAGTTCGCATCTTCCCACGTGCGGCGACGCAGAAGAATAAACTTGCACCCTTCCTCGATAACGCCCACCCCCGTGGCCGTGACGATGGCCAAAACGGTCGTATCGGTGATGTTCAGAACCGGAAGCAGAAAGTCTTCAAAGGCGGCTTCAAAAGCGATGGCCAATAACGCGGCCAGAACGCCGTACCCCGCCAGCTGCAATAAGACGGACAGCGGTTCTTTCTCCACCCGATCCAGCCGATAAATATAGAGCATCAGATAAATGGCCGGTAATAACGCGGCCAATACGCAAATCCGAGCGTTCCATACAGACGCCATCCATAAGATCATGCTTCGTTCCTCTTTTCCTGTACAAGATCATAAAGTATATTGCGGGCGATACCGGTTTCCGCTGCCGCTTCTTTAACCGCCGCGCTCATGCGCGCACCGGAGGCGATTTTTTTCTGTACCAGAGCCAGCCCTTCCGCCAAGGAGGGTGAAGCGGCCTTTTTCTGCGCCCCGGCGATAATGACGACCATCTCGCCTTTGCGCCCTTTTACCGCTTCCAGAACTTCCGCGATCGTTCCGCGCAGAAACTCTTCATGGATTTTCGTCAGCTCCCGCCCGATGCAACAGGGGCGGTCGCCTAGAATATGCAGAGCGTCCGTCAACATCTTTTCAATGCGGTGCGGAGCTTCATAGAAAATCAGCGTCATCGACAGACTTTCATATTCTTTCAGTTTTTTACGCCGCTCCGTTCCGCTCTGCGGCAAAAAGCCGATGAACGCATAAGGCTGTACGGTCAGACCGGACGCCACCAGCGCATCGACGGCCGCGTTGGGGCCGGAAATCGGTACGACTTCAATGTCGGCGCAAACGACCGCCGACACCAGAAGCTGGCCGGGATCGTTGATCAACGGATAGCCGGCGTCGGAAATCAGGGCGACGCTCTTCCCTTCCCGCAACAGCGCCAAAATTCCCGCGGCGCTTTGTTCTTCGTTGAACTTATGATACGCAATCCGTTTTTTCTGAATTGAAAAATGCTTCAACAGCACGCCGGACGTACGCGTATCTTCGCAGGCGATGACGTCAACGGCCTTTAAAACCGCGATGGCGCGAGGCGACATTTCATTGAGATTGCCGATCGGCGTCGCCACCAGATACAACTTCGCCTTGCCTGCATCCGGGTCAAATGCGTCCGTCATTTCCCTTTGCCTTCCGCTTCCTTCGCTCTTGTCCGGGATGATTTAAAACTGCGCACCGTCACGTTCGCATTATTTCCGGCCGCACTTTCCCGCCGCCGGCTGCCGAGCGGACGCTCTTTCTTCTGCGGGCGTAGACCGGCATGTGCCGAAGAACGCTTCTGAGGCCGCGCTTTCGGTATCGCACCGCCACTTTCGTGCCGGCGGCTTTCGGCGCTCGTCGAAAAATTGGTGCTGATCGGGCCGGAACTCATGCCGTTTTTATGGACGCCCGGTGCGGTTGTGACGGGACGGGTACGACCCGGCCCTTTGCGGGAAACGGTCACGCCCTTGCGGACGACCGTCTCATTGCGCAGTGTATCCAGCGTCACCGTCTGTACCGTTTCGCTGTTTTCCAGGCGGGCTTCGTCGGTCATGACGTTCATCGACGTTACGCGATACATATTGCCCTCGTACTCGACGTGCGCGCCCATTTTCGGCAGACCTTCCGTGAGCGCTTTATAGTTTTCATTTTCATATTTCAGACAGCACATCAGCTTGCCGCAGACGCCGGAAAGTTTTTCCGTATTCAAAGCCAACAGCTGGGTTTTGGCCATGTTAATGGAGATGACGTCCATATGCGTCTTAAAGCGCGCACAGCAGCACTCCATGCCGCACATGCCGATGCCGCCGACCATCTTCGCCTTGTCGCGGTCGCCGATCTGGCGCAGTTCAATGCGGCAATGCAAACGCGAGCCCAGGCGTTTGAGCAGTTCGCGGAAATCGACTCGCTGTTCCGCTTTATAGATGAAAAGAATGCGCGAGCGATCCAGCATATATTCCGCCGACAGTAAATCCATGCCCAGGTTCAGATTGTGGATTTCATTTTCGCACACATGAAAGGCTTCCTTTGAATAGGCGACGTTCTCTTCATCGCGCCGCAGGTCTTCTTCATCGGCTTTGCGCAAAACCGGTTTTAACGGCACGTGGGCATGAAAAAAACTGATGGAGCCGGCATCGTCCAGACATTGTCCGATCTCCAGTCCCTGCGCCGTTTCCACCACCACCCGATCACCCTTGCGCAAAGTGTCGTCGTCGGTGCCGAAGCTGTATGTACGGTCGGTGTTTTTAAATTTCAGCGGTACCGTATACAAAAACGAAGATACGACCGAAGTGCTTTCGGCCTCCGCTTTTTTTCTGTCATCCATGGATATCCTCCAAACGATCGAACGTCTGATCAAACAGCAGGCTGAGATCATTCCTTCGATTCACACGATCATTTTCTTCCCATGCAATACGCCGGACAGTCCGATAGCGGGCATACGCATCCGCTTCCTTTTCCGCGCGTTCAACAACTTTATGATACCATGCCGGTTCCTTACCGTCACTTTCTCCCAGCACGCGGCGACAAAATTCAGCCAGAAAGGAAAAGAAATAGCGCAGCAATTCCATGTTCATGGTCTTAAGGTCGGCATTGACGCCTTCCTGCCCGCTTTTAAACCGATGGCGGACATCGAAATCCGCCGCCAGCGACCATCGGGACGGGCCGCACCATTGCCGAAACATCGTCTTGGCGCGCTGATAAGGCAGAGAAGCCGCCGCACTTGTAAGAGCGATCGGCGTTAAACCGCAGGTGCTTAAGAAGAACGCATCCTCTTCGTCCAACCCCTGCCGCAGCGCCTGCTCGTATAAATAAGAAGCGGATAAAGGTCGGAACGGCACCGTTATACAGCGTGAGCGGATGGTCGGCAAAACCTGATCGATCGCGTCCGTACATAAAACGGCATAGACGTCGTCCGCCGGTTCTTCCAGAAATTTAAGAAGTGAATTCTGCGCGCCGCGCGACGCATTTTCACAGCCGATCATCATCCATACGCGTCGTCCGTTTTGTTCCGTCGTCGTATGAGAAAAACGTCTCTGCACCGCGTCGACCTCTTCTTTGGTAATCGCCTTCTCCCGGCGGCCGTCCAGGCAGATCAGGCTGCGTGCGGTCTGATTGACCATCTGGCGGATGCGGACACCTTCTTCCGGCGTCCGTTCTTCTTCAATAATCAGTCCGTCCTTGCAGTCCAGCAGAATACTCTCCGCCAACAGAAGCGCCATCTCTTCCTTCATCGCGTTCTTTGCTCCGTACAGCAGATAGCCATGCGCCAGCGTGCCGTTTTTTAGGCTGCGTTCAAAAAAGGTATAGGCATAGGGCTGGGTTTCCCCTAGAAGTCTGCGGGTCCGGATACGTTCGTCCCGTTCCGCTTCTTCCTGCTGCCGGCGGCGTTCCATTTCGGCAAGAGCGGCCTGTTCTTTTTTAGTCCGGGTCACTGCCATCCAATATTTCCTTGACCGCCTGATAGGCGTCTTCAATCACCGCTTCCATGTCTCTTGCCGCGTCGATCAGTATCATGCGTGAACGGTACATGTCGATAACTTTTCGATAGCCGGCGAAGACGTCTTCATGAAACTGCAGCACTTCCCGGTCGAGGCGGTCGAGCGAAGAACGATTCGCCCTGATGCGGGCCAGACCGATTTCCGCCGGTACATCCAGAAAGATCGTTTTATCCGGCATATGTTCCTCAATCGCAAAGCGGTTGATCGCATAGACTTCTTCAATGCCAAGATGGCGGCCGCATCCCTGATAGGCTAAAGAACTGTCGATAAAGCGGTCGCTGATGACATGAATGCCTTCTTCCAAAGCCGGCAGAACAACGTCCGTCAGGTGCTGGCGGCGGCTGGCCGCATACAGCAGCGCTTCCGTACGGGCGTCTTCTTCCGTATTCGCCGGATCCAGAATAATCTTGCGAATCTGCTCGGCGATGCGGGAGCCGCCCGGCTCTCTTGTATAGCGGACGGCATATCCCTGCTCCAGCAGGCGATCGGTTACGGCGCGTGAAATCGTCGTCTTACCGCTGCCGTCGGGGCCTTCAAATGTGATGAATTTTGCGTTGGTCATGGGTTTATTGTAACACGATGCCGCGGGCATATTGTCGGTGTTTCCCGCCCGTATTCTTTATACTGTTTTTGAAATGAGGTCTGTTTATGTTTCTGGAACTGGTACAGCCGCAGATGGAAGAACTGACGTATCGCACCCGGCTTCATGCCCGGCATCAGCTGGAGCCTTTTTTACCGGACGCCTTTCCGTCTTTTTATCACCGCTGGGTAAAGAGCGGAGAAGAGCGGTTTTTCGCCTTGGCCTATTGCGTACATTGCGGACTGTTTGTCGGCGAAGGAAGCTGGGAGGCGATCGACGGCGTGCCATATCTGCAGATGTTGATCGATCGGGATTACCGGCACTGCGGTTTCGGGTCTTCTCTTTTGGAACAGTTGTGTGCAAATGCCAAAACGCACGGCTATGCTCAAATACAGGTTGTGTTGTCTTCAAACAGCATACATCGTTCTTTTTTCCTGAAACGCGGCTTTACGCCGGCCGACGCCGACGATCTTCTGGTGCGCAAGCTTACACATTAAAGAAACCTCTGTTTCACTTGTCGATAAAATCCGTTCTATCTTATAGCGCGATTTATGCTTCGACCGCTTTCTCCGGTATTACATGGGAAACATGACGTTTTTCTTTTGCAAACGGTTCGTATGCAAGTCTCAGGCACCGAAAGCCGTGAAATAGATCGTCAGGACAAGTATCGCAAGCGCAAACCACGTGGCCAAGCAGAGCGGAAACGAAAACAATGCCCGCAACAAAATATGGAAGACATCTTTCGCTTTTACTTCCGATTTCCTGCGATAACGCTTCTTTTTGCCGTTTTCCGCAATTGTATAAATAAGCGGAGAATCATACAGGAACTGTATGCTGTACCGTATAAAGATAATCGGCACGGTCGGCACGGTAATGCAAAACCACACCGCAGAACCGCCTATATAGATCCTTGAAAAGTCAAATCCGTGCGTAAATAAAACAAGGATAATCGGCGCAAGGATGACCGGAAAGAACATCACCGCGATGCTGATCAGAGCCATGCCCGTGATTCGTTTTAATGAACGGAAAGTATACGTAACCGCCCGCTCTTTCCCGTCCAGCACTTCTTTGAACACCGGCGCTTCAATCTTGCGCTTGACGATCTCTTCGTTGAGAACCAGTCTCCCCTGTTTGCGGCTGTATGTCTGCGTGCCGGTCGAAAAGATATCCCGATACGTTATCTTATGAAAGCCGTTGCTGGAACTGTCACTTAACTTGGCGTTAAATACAATCACAAAAAAGAGACCCACGACTCCGATTATGCCCCATGTCTCTTCCCGACTAAAACCGCTGGACCAAACGGCCAGATAAATCACCGCACATACCAGAATCAAGACGAAACTGCCGCCCAGCCACCACGGTGCGGAAATAAAACTTGAATCCTTTTCGGCGCGAACGCTCACCTTGCCGGTCTGCCCGTTCACGGCAACATTCACATTACCGTCCGCAATATAATAGACGGGAAGAAGCACCGGAATTTTGACGACCGGGTCGACCCGCGCGGAAAGCTCGATCGCTCTTGTTCTCCAGATTTTCTCCATGCCGCTTCTGTAATTCTCCGCCGTTTCGTCATTCAGTCGATTCTGCACATCTTTTTCATCAATATCGCCAATCTTGACGCGCTGTCCGGCGACATAGGAAAAATCAAATTCCTTAAGCTGTTCCGTATCAAACGGTTCCATATTGTCCAACAGCAGGTTGTTCAGCTGCGAAGAACAGTTTACAAAACTGTCCTTTACATAACCGTCCGCATTAAATCTTTTCGTTTCGCCCTTCTTCCAAACGGCGCACCGCACCGGGCCGCGAACCATTTCATACGGGAGATAATAGCCCTGCACATGCGCCGCCTTTTGCAAAAGATGTTTCGCTTCCGCCCGCTTCTGATTTTGCTCGCACCATTTTTTCAGAAGCGTTACGGCTTCTTCCTTCGTCAAGGCGAAAGGGATAATATTCTGCGGCAGTTTCTTATCATAGACATAATCCTTGCGGACAAGACTTCGTCCGCAGAACGCGCAGTTCGACACCGGTTCATTTTTTGCAAATACAAGCGTCGCTCCGCACCCGGTGCAGGACGTCGTGGACATGGAAAAAGAAGCGGCGGATTTCTTTATTCGCTGCCGCTGTTCTTGTTGAAAAGCGATCTTTTCCTGACGCGCATCCTCGATTTCCACTTTCTGCCCGCAGGAAGGGCACCGATAAATCTGTTGAATGATGTCAAAGTTTGCTGGAGACCCGCAATGCGGACAGGCAATATTCAAAATTTCCTTTCCCATCAGCCGATCCTCCCTTGTTTCTTACGCATCTTTGCTTTTATTATCTCTGTTCCATGCCTTGAATGCAAAAAAACAAGAGCACTCCCGGTTCTCTTGTTTTCATTTCGGTTTACATACCGAGGTTCGCTTTTTGCAGGCGTCCTAATTCTCCGGTGAAGGCGAAGGCGATACATAGTCGCCGCCTTCCTGATGAAAAAACTCCTCAAACGTCATATCCGCGCCCTGCGCATATATCTCTTTCGCATATTGCTTGCCGACATAGCGGAAATGCCAAGGCTCATAGGCATAGCCCGTGATCTCTTCTTTTCCCTTTGGGTAACGGAGGATAAAACCATATTCATGCGCATGCGCGGCAAGCCATTTCCCGGATGCGGTATCCTCAAACTCCGGCCGGAAGTCCGCTCCGGAACCTTCGACAAAGTCGGCGCACAAGCCGGTCTGATGCTCCGAATAGCCGGGCCGTGAACTGATGCGGTCCGCCTGCGCAGAGCCGTACGACGCCGCATAGCCGCTGTACAGATTATGTTGATAGCTTTCGCCGCGAAACGCGCTCGATACCTTTAACGTGACGTCGTCCCGCCGCGCCGCCTCCGCCATCATCGTCATCGCTTCGTTTGCCTCTAAGCGCATCGTTACGCCGGCATTGGACGTCGGAATGGTGACCGGTACCAGATCGTCCGGCTCATAGCCCGAAGGCAGGGGATGTTTCTTGTTGGCCAACAGCAAGATCGACTGCGGGTCGGAAAAAACCGCCGGGTCAAGCGTCGGCTCCGGCGTAGGCGCAAGCGTCGGTGTCGGTGTCGGTGTCGCTTCCGTTTTACCGCTCTTCGGCTTTTGTCCATACCGCCACAACCCGAAACCGGCGGCAATCAATACCGCCAGCACGAACAGGGCCGCAAGCGCTCCTTTTCGGATATGTCTTTTCTTTCGCTTTTGTGCCATATCGCCCTCCTGTCAGCTGATTTTACTTTGTTTAAAAAGCGGGAGACGGACAAGCATTTTAACAAGGCCATAGCCCAGTACGCAGGCCGCCAGTTCTCCGATCGCCACCCAGGTTCCATTGATCAGGATACTGAGCGGAATACTCTTCCCGACGGGAAATAAAAGGCCGAGCTCCGTGCCGATAAAAAGAAAATTCCAGACGGACGGCATCAAGATCGACCAGAGCGGAATACCGCGTACCCGTCGATCACGCAATTTCCACGTGCACCATGCCGCAATCAGCGTTGCGACCGTGCCGACAATGCAGTCGATGGCGCCAAGAGCGTTGGCGCCCGTCATTACTCCGACAAGATTGGCCAGAAAGCACCCCAGCGCGACCCCCCAGACGGACGGCATGTATACCAGCGGTAACATCGTCAGCGCCTCGGCGAATCGAATCTGCATCATCCCGAAAGACAGCGGCGCCAAAGCGAGCGTCAGCGCCGTGTAGATCGCCGCAATCATGGCGATCCGCGTTAAATCTTCTGTTTTCATGTAAAAAAATCTCCTTATTTTCAGTTACGTCAGGTAGCCGCTACTGACGGCGGCTCTTAAGCCGCAGATACTATTATAATGCGTTTTGCTAAAAAGGCAGAAACGCCCATGCAATCGCCACCAAAAGAGCCGGCAAGAGATTCGCCACGCGGATGCGCTTTTGAAAGACAAGATTCACCCCGACGCAGAAAATCAAAACCGAGCCGACCAGAGAAAGATTGGTGACCGCCCTCGCCGTCAGAAGCGGTTTCAACGCCCGCGCCAGCACCATGATGCTCCCCTGAAACAAGGCCACGGGAATCGCCGAAAACAGACACCCCTTTCCCAGCGATACGCTCATGACCAAAATGAGCAGAAAGTCCAGCGCCGCCTTTGCCGCCAGAATGGAAGGGTCGCCATGAATCCCGTCTTCGATCGCGCCGACTACCGCCATCGCCCCGATACATACTGTCATGGACGAGGTCACGAAGGCATGGACAAACTGGCGGTCGGAACCGTTCCCGGTTTTCTTTTTCAACCATTCGCCGAACCGCTCCAGGCGCGCGGCCAGATTCCACCACTCGCCAAGGACGGCCCCCAGCGCTAAAGAGACGATCATCATGACGGTTCCCTGCAATGTAAAAGCGCCGTTGCTGTAGACGAGCATATGCCGTATCGCCCCGCCGATGCCGACAAACAGAACCGCCGTTCCGGTCGCCATCATCAGCGTCTCCTGATAGCGCGGCAAAAGGAAGCGGCCGAATAATAAGCCCGCCATGCCTCCGGCCAGAATACCGATCACATTCAGCAATGTTCCCATGAAGCCATCACCCGCAGCATTTCCAGCACGATGCGCGCGCTGTTGTCCGCCGCTTTCTTTTCAAATTCCGCGTACGTGATCAGATCGGAACCGTCCGCCTGATCGGAAATCGCCCGCAGAATGACAAAAGGCAGACCGTTTAAAAACGACGCCTGCGCAATCGCCGCCCCTTCCATCTCACAGCAGTCCGCCTGAAACATTTCAAAAATCCGCCGCTTTTGTCGGGGGTCGGAAATAAACTGATCGCCCGTGGCGATCCGGCCGATCTGATAATGAAGATTTTGATCAACGTTCAAAATTGCTTTTTCCGCAACGGCGATCAGCTTGGCATCGGCCGGATAAGCGACCCGTTTCATCTGCGGAACTTCGCCCGGCGCATAGCCGAAAGCGGTCGCGTCCACGTCATGATAGACGGCGTCTTTTGAAATAACGACGTCTTTGACCCGCAGGCGCGGATGCAAAGCGCCGGCCGCGCCCGTATTCAAAACATGCGTTATCGCATAGCGGTCTTTCAAGATCTGTACGCACATGCCTGCGCGCACCTTGCCGACGCCGCATCGCACGACGACCGTCGGTTGATCAGCGAGCATGCCCTCCGTAAAGTCCATGCCCGCTTCACTCGCCGTATGTTTCCGCGTCATGGCCGCCCGTATCGTTTCCACCTCGATATCCATGGCGCCGATGATTGCCGGCTTCATTTTTTTATGCCCCTGCATGCATGGTCATCAAACCAGCCGGTCATCTCTTCCAGGCGGCGAATCCGATGCTGCGGCTTGCCGCTGCGGGAGAGCTCATGATTTTCCCCGTGGAAGACGACCATGCGCGTCTTGACTCCATGCACGGTCAATGCCTGCATCATCTGCATGCCCTGATCAAGCGGACAGCGATAGTCTTCATCGCTGTGGATAAATAACGTCGGCGTCTTGGCGTTCTGCGCATAGCGCAAAGGCGAAAAGCGCCATTGCGTTTCAAAGTCAAAGGGCGATTTGGTTCCGCATTGATCAAAACCGAAATAAGGACCGATGTCGGCGATAAAGCTCATCGATATCCAGTTGGAAATCGACCGCTGACTCGCCGCGCAACAATACCGATCTGTATGCGTGATAATCCAGTTGGTCATAAAGCCGCCGTAGCTTCCTCCGGTCACGCAGATGCGGTCGGCGTCAATCATCGGATACTTTCGCAGCACCGCGTCCGTAAAATCCATCAGATTTTGATAATCGATTGCGCCGTATTGTCCGCGGATATCTGCAAACGCATCGCCGCGTCCGTCCGAACCGCGTATATTCGTGAAAAAGACAAAGTATCCTCTGGACGCCCAGACCTGCATTTCATGAAAGAACGTCGCCCCGTAAGCGCACCGCGGCCCGCCGTGCACATCCAGAACGGCCGGGTATTTTTTATGCGGCTGGAAATTCCGCGGCATCAATACCCATCCTGTCAGCTTGTCGACGCCCGAGGTGTACGTGATCGGAAGCGGTTTTGAGACAAACCGGCCCGCCATCGCCTCTTTGCTGAAATCGCTGATCTGCCGCAATTTTTTCTGCGCGTATACGTAAAGATTTCCCGGCCCTTTCCAGTCCTGATAAAGCAGAACGATCTGTTCCTTTGTGATCGCAAAATCTGCAACCATGCCGTCGCGGTCCCAGAGCACGTGCGGTTTGAATTTCTCATCAAACCGATACAGTACGGTTCTGTTTTCCACCGTCGCCAGGCTGTAGAGATGATCGTTATAGACAAGCTGCTTCCCGAACGACTCGATCGTATCGCTTAGCACGCTGTTGTACAGCGATACCTGCGGTTGATAGACGCGCTTCAGTTCCTTTTTTTCCACCTTATAGATGGACGCCGTTTCATTGATGCCGTAGGCCTTCATATCCGTAGCCAGAACATAAAGTTGATGACGAAGCACAAACAGCTTGGTCATGGCGTGCGTCCGGCGGCCATAGACGACATGGCGTTTCCCCGTTTTCAAATCGTACGCGTCGATCTGTCCATATAAAGAAAGTCGCGACTTCATCTTGGCCCCATGCACATACAGCGTGTCTTTGTCGGTCGCTATGGAGGCGACGTCAAAGAGCGGTTCGCTCAGGCGGCGGCACGTATCACCGACCAGAAAGACGGCGGTCCGCTTCTTGTTTGTAAACCGCATGCCGTTTGCCCAATAAGGCACTTCGTCCAATACGGCGTAATCCTTGTTTTTGTCAACTTCCTTGAAATAGTCTTCCCGCTCTTTTTCCGAAGCCATATACAGATCGGGAGCCGATGCGTCAATCTGCCCGCAGGCCACGTAATAACCGGCGCTCGTCTTTTCCAGAGCGGTACAGATAAACGGCAGTGTTTTCCACAACACCGCTTCGCCCCCATCCAGCGAAATGCGATAGACATACGTCTGCCCGCGTTTATCTTCCGGCATATGCCGGCTGATGAGCAGATGGCGCTCGTCCTGCCATGCAAGAATGCCGGCGTCGGACGTCGCCGTCAATTGCCGCAGCGCGCCGTTTTCCAGCACCCATATATCCCGGTGGTAGGCATTCTTTTCATTGTCGGCGCGCTGTACCTCAAAGGCGACAACCGTGGCCGACGGATTTTCGCAAAGATGCATCGGCATCCGATAGGCCGCCAGATCGCTGATTTCAATCGCCCGATTCAATTTGTTCATATTTCTTTTCCCTTTCGTATTTTTTCCTGTACAAGATAGGTCAGCGCGATGGTCTTGGCGTCGATGATCTCTCCGTCCAGAATCGCCTTGCGGATCGCCGCCAGCGGCATTCTGCAGACGTCCAGTTCTTCATCGACGTCCAGGCGCTGGCCCCGATACGCTCCGCATGTTGCGTAAAACAGATCGATCACTTCCTCATCATAGGCCGGCGTCGGTACCATCCGCCCCAGATAAAGCCAGTTTTCGCCCTCGTAGCCTGTTTCTTCACGGATTTCACGTTTGGCCGTTACCAGCGCGTCTTCATCTGCCTCTTTTTTCCCGGCCGGGTATTCCAGCAGGATACCGCGATACGCATAACGCCACTGCCGCACCATGAAAAAGGTTCCGTCCGCGTTTTCCATGGCGACCGCCGCGCCGCCGTAATGCTCGACAACTTCCCGCGACACAGGACGATCATTCGCCATGACCGCTTCATCCTTCCGCACGTTGAAGATCGCCCCCTGATAGACGATCTGACTGCGAATCGCTTTCTGCTTCAGGTCGCGCATGCTTTCCCCTTTCTTTTTTACTTCCGTAATCTTACAACAGAGTGCGTCTGCATACAAAAAAGCGGACCGCATCGTCCGCCAAAAACATACGTCATCCGTTTTCCGTGCTGTAAAAAACGCGGGACGCTTTCAGATCGGCGTCCGACCAGCCGTATTCACGTTTGATATAGCGGTCAAAATCACCGTCCCGCTCTTTGATCTTCTGCAGAACATGGCGGCCCGCCTCCTCGATCACGCCGGCCCGCATTTTTAAAAGGCGTTCCAGCTCCGGGTGTCCTTCCGTCTCTGCCGCATGCGCCTTCAACAAGCGCGCAAGGGCCTGTTTGTGATAATGGTTGCTGGCCATATAGTCGGCGAAAAGAACATCTTCGCCGACGTTCAGCGCCATCTCCACAATCATCGCCGCCACGCCGGTCCGATCTTTTCCGGTCGCGCAGTGAAAAAGAAGCGGCACGTCCCGCTTTCGTATCGCTTCCATCAGGACATGAAACGATTCGTTCGCAAACGGCATCCGGCCATAATAATGCAGAAGGCGTTCATATTGTTCTTCCGCATCGACGCCCGTCTGATACATGCCGGCGGGTGAAAAGTCAATCTGCTCGCCGCCCGCGCTGACAACCCCGGCATGTTGCAGCATGCGTACCCCCGGAAACGACGGATCCGGATACGCTTCCGCCTCCGCCTTGCTGCGCAGGTCTAAAATACAGCGCAGATGCAGATCCTGTACCGCCCGTCTTTCCGACTCGCTCAACAGCGCCGGACTTCCGGAGCGAAAGAGCAGCCCGCTGCGCAGGCGGCGTCCGTCGCGCGTTTCAAGACCGCCGATGTCGCGAAAATTCAGCTTTGTACGAAAACACATGGGATTTAACCTTTCGCCTGTAAAGCCTGTCTGCTCAAATACCCGACCGCCGAAAGCGCCGCGATATTTCCCTGCCCGGCGGATTTGATGTACTGATACGGCAGACCGGCAATATCGCCCGCCGCAAAGATGCCGGGAATCGAGGTCGACATATCCAGCGCCGTTACGACGTGCGCTCCTTCCGTTCGAATGCCCGGCACCAGCTGTCCGGGCGCCAATGCATCGCGCAGGATAAAGACGCCGTCGACGGCATGAGACCCCCGATCGGTCACCAAAGCTTCCACCTTCTGATCGCCCGCCACTTCCTTGGGTATTTCACGATGCACGCTCAAACGGTCGTTCTTCACCCGGACTTCTTCCGGATACAGCGGGAAATACAGGACGGCGGCGGCATAGGACAGCAGAAATTCCGCCTCTTCCTCTTCTTTGGGACTGCCGCCGATCACCGCAACAATCTTATCTTTATAGAAAGCGCCGTCGCAGGTCG
>CAUVBZ010000010.1:0-26354 GCA_963550455.1 uncultured Erysipelotrichaceae bacterium | reverse complement strand
TGAAGCAGTACCTTTTTCAAAGGAGCTACTTCACTGTGAACATTAATTCCTTTCATGTTTACCTCCATTTTCTTTTTTCGTGAGCGGTTTCTCCCTTTTACGCAGTCGGTGAAATCGCTTACACTATTTTGAGTATAACGACTTTTTAAGGAAAAAGAGGGAATTTACAGCTTTCAAATTTTGTATATTTCAGTAATACGCGATAGTACGCAAAATATTTGTATTTAATTTCACATTAGCGCTTAAAAATCCATTTCGCAATTAAAAATGCACCTGTAACAGGCGATTTTATCAAAAAAATGTAATCTTAAAACAAGTCTTTGCCGGCCTATTCGCAAAAGTGATAAAAACGGATGTATGATTTTCACCGATCGTAATTGTATATTTTTCAGACATGAGAAAAAGCGGCATGCCCCACGATGACATCCCGCCCGGTTCCGCTTGCTTTTAATCGGCGATGGAGCGGATCATCTCCGCATAAATCTTTTTCAATTCCGCCTGCTGTTCATCGCTCATCTGCGCCTCTTCATCGGTCAATGTGAAATCGTCCACCAAAGACAGATGATGGCCGACGATCTTGCCGTCTTTCACGGCGATGACCTCCGGAATCTGAAAGTTATAGTTCCCATTTTCATCCTGAGGCAGAATTTCCTTGATCTGATCGACCAGCTGATTATAAATTTCCGTCGACTTCTGCTGATCAACTTCGCCGTCTTCCTTCAATGCGATCGGCACCGTGGCGTCGATGTAATACACCGTCAGCCCCGCCTCCTGCGCCGCCTCATCCAAAATCGGAACGGCCCGCTGACACCATGGACAGTTCGTGCGCCCATAATAAAGAATCCCGGTACCGTTTTCGGTAAACATACGCACGGAATCCGCAAATGAAATCTCGGCAAAGGCGGGATTGGGGTCATAGAGCCAATGATACCCCGACATATCCGCCGGCTTTGTTTCCAGCTGCACCGAATTGGTGAACGTATAGCCGGCCTTGCCGGTCGCCTCCGGACTTTCCTGCGGCATCGTCCCCCGTCCGCAACCGGCCATAAAAAGCACCACCGCCATCACTTTAATCAACTTCTTCATTTCTTTATTTCCTCCAACTGCATTTCTTCATATCCATTCGTCGTCTCGCGCCCGGTCACCTCATTCGACAACAGCATCGCTCCGGCGGTGCGGCAGGCGAAACGGAAGCTGTCCAGCGCATCGTTGGAACGCAGATAATCGGCGATGAAACCTGCCATGAGCGCATCGGCCGTGCCAACCGAGCGCAACGGCTTCTCGTCTTCCTTCAACAGACGACAGCGCCAGGTACCGCCCGCAAAGACAAGCCATGCTTGTTTCCTGTCCCCGTCCAGCAGTAAGACGTGTTTCGCCCCGGCGCGATGCATCGCCTGCGCCTGTTCCAAACCATCCTTCTCCTGAAAGTCGCGCATGCGCCGCACCGCCAGAAACGGAGCCGATCCCATGCTCTGCGCCATCAGGCGGCTGTCCATGTCCAGACAAAGACGGACGCCTTCCGCCGCGCATGATTGTATCAGCATCATCACTTCCCGATCAAGCGTCTCAGGCGATGCGCCGGCCAGCACAAAATAATCGCCCCTGCCTAACCGAAGCACCTTTTCACAGAGATTCCGCATATCGCCCGCGCTAACGGTCGGGCCGCCGGCGTTGATTTCGGTATCGGCTTCCATGTCCTGCAATTTGACATTGATGCGTGTGTGATCCTGAATATAGGTGAAATTCGGCTCGATAAACGGATATTCCTGCAGCAACGTGATGAAATAATCCCGCGTAAAGCCGCCCAGAAAGCCGGTGGCGCGCGAAGGAATCTGCAGGTGATTCAAAACAATGGAGACGTTGATTCCCTTCCCCGCCGGACGATAATACGCACTCGCTCCGCGATTCAGGCCGCCGATCCGCATCGGCGTCTTCAGATGCAGAAAATAATCCAGCGCCGGGTTCATCGTACATGTGCAGATCATCGCCCGTTCCCGACCGCCTGCAGACGGGCGATCTCTTTGATCAGCTCCACCGCCATATCCAATTCTTCCAGCACACAATACTCATAGCGGCCATGAAAGTTGCCGCCCCCGGCGCCAAGATTTGGACAAGGCAGCCCCATAAACGATAACTGCGCGCCGTCCGTACCGCCGCGAATCGGCACCAATTCCGGATGAACACCCAGATTCTCCAATGCCCGCCATGCCAGTTGTGTAACTTCCGGATGGTCGCGCATGATCTCCTTCATGTTCCGATACTGTTCGGTAAAAGAAACGGTGACGACTCCGGCGCCGCGGGAAGCATTGACCCAGGCGGCCGCGGCTTCCATCAGTTCCTTGTAGCAGGCGATACGAGCGGCATCGTGATCGCGCAGAATATACTCCAGCACCGCTTTCTCACAATTCCCTTCCATGCCGACAAGGTGGATAAAGCCTTCGCGCCCTTCGGTATGTTCCGGGGTCAGATAATCCGGCAGGGTCGCCTGAAACAGGGCGGCCGCGGCGGCCGCGTTGATCATCTTATTCTTAGCTTCACCGGGATGAATGGAGAAACCGGTACACGTCACCTGCGCCCGCACGGCATGGAAAGTTTCATCCGCCACGACGGATATCGTGTCCCCGTCCATGGTGTAGGCGAAGGCGGCGCCGAACTTTTGAACATCAAAGTAGAGCGGCCCTTCCCCGATCTCCTCATCCGGCGTAAAAGCGACAGCGATCGATCCGTGCGGCGCTTCCGGATGTGCCTTCCAGAAAGAAAGCGCCTCCATGATGCAGGCGATGCCCGCCTTGTCGTCGGCTCCCAACAAGGTCGAACCGTCCGTCACCAGCAGCGTCTTGCCTTTTAAAGCCGGCATCTGCGGAAAATCGGCCATCCGTGTCACGACCCCGTTTCCCAGCACAATATCTTTGCCGTCAAAATTTTCGATAATATGCGGATTGACGTTTGTACCCGTAAAGTCGGGCGCCGTATCCATATGGGCGATAAAACCGATCGTCTCGACATTCTTTTGTACATTTCCCGCCAGATGGGCATAGACGTAGCAATGAGCATCGACCGCCGCATCTTCCAGTCCCAGTTCCCGCAGTTGTTTCACCAGAATGTGGGCCAGATCAAATTCTTTGGCCGCGGACGGATGGGTTCCGGAATCGGGATCCGATTTGGTATCGATCTTACAATAGGCGATCAGCCGTTCTCTTGCGCTCATATAGTCTCCTTTTTCGTTTCGTATCTTATCTATTGTACACGCCGGACGTCTTTCTCAATACATTTCAACATGTACAATTCGACCGGCCTGACGCAGGTTCTCCGCCATTTCCTGAATCAGCTGTACTTTTGCATTCAGGGAAATCGGCGAATAGTCGATAGCCGCATGGGCCGGGTTGTCGCTCAGGCCGACCAAAAACGTAATTCGGCTCGCTTCAAGCAGCATCTTCGCCAACAAGGTCGCCCCGTCCTGCTGTTTGGAAAGCAATAAATCCTCCATGTATTCCGGCTTCAAAACCGCTTTGGCGATCAGAAGCGCCGCCCGCTGTAACGTCAGCATCCCTTCGGTCACCAGATCGATGCCCTCGATATAGCCCTTAGGCGGCACGTGGGCGCTGCGGTTCAAGATATCCTGCGCATCGACCGTCACTTCTTTCTTCAAAAAACGGGCGGCGATCTGCGACGTCGTTCCGCCGCAGCAAATTTTTTTACCGTCGGCTTCCAGCAGACGGCGCACTACTTTTTCATCATCTTCCGCCCGGCTCGGCGGCCCCACCATCACCCGCGTATCGGTAGCCTTGACGATGCGCAGGCACGCCACCGTACTGTCGTCCTGCGGCCTTGATCCGTAGAGATAATTGACGTTCGCCAATAAGATACGGGCGATCTCGCGAGCCGGATCTTCGGGACGTATCTCCGCCTGCAGAAAGGCTTCCACCTCGCTCTGCCCCCACCCGAAATTCAATACGATTCCCGTACCGGCATGCAAAACGCCGTCGGAAAAAGCCACGAAGCAGTCGCCCACCGCGGCCGTCATCTTGGTCACGAAAACCGTTCGTCCGTTCGTCTTCTGCACCGTTCTTTCATGGGGCAGACGTTTTCCGTTGCGCAAAACGACGACGGCGGGATTGTCAAACTCGGCGATGTAGACTTCACCCGTATAGTCGATCTGAATAATCGTAAAGGTGCTGTAGGCGATCCCGCGTTCCTTGCACACAGGCAATGTCGCCGCAATCGTTTCCACCGCCTCCCCCAGTGCCATGCCCGAGAAAATCATCTCCGCGATAATGGTCGAGGTAAGCGTCGAAAGAATATTGGCCTTGACGCCCGAGCCCAGACCGTCCGCCAGCACAAGGACGACGCCCTTTTCGTTGCGGCGAATCTGAACCCGATCGCCGCACAGTTCTTCATTCTGCTTGTTCAACGAGCGCCAGGCGGCGTCGATATACAGGTTCGGTTCAGCGCTCATGATGATCTTCCATCGTTTCTTTCAGCCGCGTCAGCGCCACCTTGGAATGGGCCGTCGTCTCGCCCAGCAAAGACGCGATTTCCTGCACGGTGCGCATCTGTTCCTCAATGACCTGATCGGTTATTTCCAGCGTGCGTTCGCGCATGGAACGCATCTTCTTTTCCTTCTGGTCTTCCGCCGTACGGTCCATCAGAATCACGATCGTGTATTCCTGATCGGAAAGCTTGACGATCGCATGATCGATGACCTTATGAAACTCCGCATAATGTACCCGGATATATTCCGTATGTGCCGACATGGTCATCTTAATCAGACGCTCCACCGCATCATCCGGCAAAACCGCCCGTACATACATACCGGTCGGATCGATCATGCCAAGATTCGTCATTTGGCGCGCGCTCGGATTCATTTCCCGGACCGTGAAATTCCGATCCAAAACCAAAATGCCGTTCGGCGTATTGGCGATCACCACCTCGGCGAGCGACTTGGGCGCCCATGCGGAAGCGGTCATGCTAAAACCTCCTGAAGTTCTTTTTCGACAAGCGTTCGGCAGTTGGCCAGCGTTACGTTTTCCACGAGCCGGCCGTCGATGCGGACGCCCAGCCCCAGATGATATTGACAGGATTTGATACAGAAGCAGCCTTTCAGTTCCACCTGATCCTGCCAGCCTTTTTCCTCAAGCAGCTGCTTCACCACATCGATCAGCTGACTGCTGCCCTTGACGTAGCAGGCGGAGCCGATGCAGATTTCAACCGTCACCATACGCTATTCCCCCTTCCTTTCCGCCGGTTCCGTCTTCGGCGCGGTAATGTCATAGGCATGAAACGCATACGCATCGAGCGACTGCTCAATTGTACGGCTTTGATTCGGTATGTTTTCTTTCGCCATGCGGCCCTGCGCGGTGGGGGCGTCGACAATACATGCCGGTCCGCCGATACAGCCGCCTTCACAACACATGCCTTCCAGAATATCGCCCTGGAATCTCCCCATCTGCATGAGCATGAGCTGTGTCTTGCACATTTTGCCGCCGTTGGCGTTGACCGCTTTATAAACGGTCGTATCGCCTTTTTCTTTCGCCGCCTGCATCACGGCCGCCGCCACGCCGCCGGAATGCGCGAAATTGCGTCCGTAGTTTGACGCCAGCGGATTCTCTTCAACCTCCATTTCGTGCGGCAGGATATGGCAGGCCACAAACATGGCGGCCAGTTCTTCAAACGTCAGGACATAGTCCACCGGCGATACGTCTTCCATCGCTTCCTGCTTTTTCGCCAGACACGGGCCGATGAAGACGATGCCGTGATCCGGATGATCTTGTTTCAGCTTCACCGCCAGCGCCATCATCGGCGACAAGGTCGTCGACGTATTTTCCTGATACACTTTGGGATAATGAATCCGCAACATATTCACGAAGCCCGGACAGCAGGAAGTCGTCAGCGGGATTCCCTTTTCATGGTGTTCCTTCAGTTCCTCGTATTCGTGATCGGCGACCGCATCCGCACCGACCGCCACCTCATAGCACTTTGTAAAGCCGATCTTCTCCACCGCCTTCATAATCTGCGACAGGGAGGCATGATCGAACTGGCCCTGAATGGACGGCGCCACGATGGCATAGCAGGGCGTCTTCATCCGCAATAACTGCGCCACCGGAACGACCCAGGAAATATCTTCGATCGCGCCGAACGGGCAGGCGCTTTCGCAGGCGCCGCAATTGATACAGCGCTTCTCGTCGATGACCGCGATGTGACTTTCGTTCCAGCTGATCGCCTGCACCGGGCAGTGCGCATAGCACGGACGTTCCGTTTCGACGATGGCGTTATATGGGCAGGCTCTTACGCATGCGCCGCACTCCTTGCATTTGTCATAATCGATTTCCGAGCGGAACGTACCGATATGCATGGCGTCAAAATGACAGGCGGCCACACAACTTTTCGCCATACATTTCCGGCAGTTGTCCGTCACGCGAATCTTATGAATCGTACAGCCGTCGCACGCGGCGTCGATCACCTGGACGATCTGGCGCGGATTGTATTGGGCGACATCATTGGCCATATGGCCGCCGGCCAGACGGACGCGCTGTCTTAGAATTTCGCGTTCTTTATAAACGCAGCAGCGGACCCGCGGTGAATCCATGCTGACGAGACGGCGCGCATAGGCATGCACGTCGGCATCGTTGACATCGCCCCTGAACGCCTGTCGGGCATATTCGACCAGCACGTCGAATTTGAACATGCGCGCTTCATTTGTAAACATATTTGCCATGATACGGTTCTCCTGTTTTCCCCTATTCGTTCATTTGCCGTCTATGTCGTGCCATACTGCATGCCGTATGTCACCTGCCGCAGTGCCTTGGCATCTGTAAGATTCTCCAATAACAGATAAGCGAACGCCATCGCCGCGCCCATGCCGCGGCCGGTGACCAGCTTTCCGTCCTGCACCGCCGGTACGTCCTGATAAGCGCCGTTGAATGCCTCTTCGTCAAAGGTCGGAAAGCATGTATACTTCTTTCCTTTCAGCAAGCCGAGATGGCCCAGAATGGCGGGCGCCGCACAGATCGCCCCCAGCCATCGATCCGCCTGCACCTGCGCCAGAATCATCTCTTTTACGGCGCGGTTTTTCTCCAGATTTTCTTTCCCGGCTTTCCCGCCCGGCAACAGCAGAACGTCGTATCCGCTCTGATCAATCTGCGCCAGCATCTTATCGGCCGTAATCCGGATGCCGTGCGACCCGCACACCGTCGGATTTTCTCCAATTGATACCATATCAATCGTAAGGCCGGCGCGTCGGAACATATCGACCGGAATCAGCGCCTCACATTCTTCAAATCCTTCCGCCAGAAGAAGGGCACATCGCATTTGTGATTTATCCAACATAACAGAATTATACCAGCTGCGACGACGGAAAACCACGTAAAAGAACCCGCAACTTTATGCGGGTTCCCTGAAAAAACGTCCGCTGTCGTTTCGGCTGTTACTTGTGTCCCTCGTCCTGTGCAACAATCTCAGTACTTCCCAATACTTTTCTTTGCTGTCGTGAATCTCTTCTATTTTTGATCAACAATCCACTTCTTTACACACACGACGACTTTTTGCACCGCTGGATCACCTCGCCCGCACAGCGGACCTGAAACGCGAAACGATGATTGCAGGAACGCCTATAACGGCGCCCTGCCTAAACAAATTCCCGGTCTTCTCATAACGACCTCCCGTAAACGACATGCCTTCCTTTTGATTCGTCGATGAATCACGCCCGGAATCTGTTTACGATTCCTCTTTCTTCTTTGGAATGCTGTCCTTTTCTACCTTTTTTATACCTGAAAAAAAGCCTTTTGTAACCCCTTACATTTCGACTTTTTTTTGCTATACTGATAGATAAGGGTGCGACATTCGCCGCACCCTTTTGTCGTTATGCCTTTTCTTCTTCCGCGGCCAACCGTTGGCGGGCATGGCGGCGGCGATCAATTTCCGTCAGATAACGCTTGCGGATACGGATATCCGTCGGCGTGATTTCAACCAGTTCGTCATCATTGATAAATTCAATCGCCGACTCCAGCGTCAGCGTGCGGGGAGGAACGAGCTTCATCGCTTCATCGTTGCCGGTTGAGCGGATGGACGTCATGTGCTTGTTTTTGATCGGATTGACGCCCATGTCCATGTTCTTGGCCGATACGCCGATGATCATCCCTTCGTAAACCGGCGTCTGCGCGCCGATGAATAAAGCGCCGCGTTCCTGAATATTCCAAAGCGCATAGGTCATGGCCGTTCCCGTCTCCGTGGAAATCAGCGCGCCGTTTTCACGCTGGGGAATCTCCCCTTTCCACGGCTCATAGTCGGCCAGCCGCTGTACAAGCGTGCCTTCACCATGCGTCTGGTTGATAAATTCGGAACGGTAGCCGATCAGGCCGCGCGTAGGCACCATATAGGTGATTCGGGTATAGGAGCCCTCTTCGGCCATGTCCGTCAAAAGTCCCTTGCGGACATTTAATGACGCGATCACCGTACCGGCATATCCGCTCGGCACGTCGATCACCACTTTCTCGACCGGCTCGCACGTGACGCCGTCGTTTTTTTTCAAAATGACCTGCGGCTTGGAAACGGCGACTTCATAGCCTTCGCGGCGCATCTGTTCCAGAAGAATCGTCAGATGCAACTCCCCACGTCCGGAAACCTTGAACGTATCGGTCGTCTCCGTATCTTCCACTTTCAGACCGACGTTGACTTCCAATTCCTTTTCCAGGCGTTCGCGGATATTGCGCGACGTAACATATTTGCCGCTCTGGCCGGCAAAGGGTGAATCGTTAACCATGAAATTCATCGACAGGGTCGGCTCTTCAATCTTGAGCATCGGTAAAGGATCCGGCTGTCCACAGGGGCAGATCGTATCACCGATGGAGATATCCGCGATGCCGGAAATGATGCAGATTTCGCCACATTGAATCATCGGCACGTCAATGCGCGACAATCCTTTATAAACAAAGATTTTATTCAGACGGCCTTTGCGGGCGGAACCGTCGGCGTTGCAGATTTCATATTCCGTGGCGGCCTTCAAGGTGCCGGCGTAAATGCGGCCGATGCCCAGACGGCCGATATAATCATCGTAAGCCAGTGCGCACACCTGCATCTGCAGCGGCTCTTCCGTCAAATCCGGATAGGCTTGGGTATGGGCCAAAATGGTTTCAAACAGCGGTACGATATCTGTATTCGTATCGTTGTTCCAGTCGTAGCGGACGATTCCTTCGCGAGCGACACCATACAGAATCGGAAAATCAAGCTGATCGTCGGCGGCGTTGAGATCCAGGAACAGATCGTAGACTTCGTCGATAACCTGCTCCGCTCTTTGATCGGGCTTGTCCATCTTATTGATCAGAAGAATCGGGCGTAAGCCGATCTCCAATGATTTCTGCAATACGAAGCGGGTCTGCGGCATCGGCCCTTCCGCCGAATCCACCAGCAGAATGACGGTGTCGACCGTGCGGATGATACGTTCGACTTCCGAGGAAAAATCGGCGTGCCCCGGAGTATCGACGATGTTGATCTTATAATCTTTATATTGAACGGAACAGTTTTTGGAGTAGATCGTAATGCCCCTCTCACGTTCGAGCGCGTTGCTGTCCATGATACAGTCGACAACTTTTTCGTTATCCTTGAAAACATGCGACTGCTTGAGGAACGCATTGACCAACGTCGATTTACCGGCATCGACATGGGCGATGACCGCAATGTTTATGACCTTCTGATAGTTCATCTTCCACCTCGCTCGAAACGATATCCTATTATAAAGATATTGCCTCTAAAACACAATTTCATCGTCTTCGTAAACCACGATAACAAAAGCGCCGGCGATACTCGCGAATCAGGATGACAAGGCTTGTGAGAACCGCCGCCAGCAGGCAGACGGACAGCTGATGACGACGCAGAAACCAGAGTATCATGCCGGCCGCCGTCCGAGGGCAGTCGTCCTTCGCCGTCAGATTGATACTGCCGATTTTCTGATCGTAGGCATAAATATCCACACGACCGATGATCTGTCCTTTTACTACCGGAGCTTCAAGTTCATCGACCAGGGTTCGGAACGTATGCTGATGGGAACCGCCGGGCAGATCGGCCACGAATGTTTCTTCGGCCACCGCCCGCACGCTGTCCTGCAGACTGTTTGAAACGGGTACGGTTCCGAAGGATTCGCCCTGTCGCACGCCGGCATGTTTGGACAGGTTGTCGCGATACCACGTATAGACGGTCGCCGCATCCGCCACGCCGGCCGGGTAATGCGGTTCTTTGTATCCGTGGGCGCTGACCAACAGCAGGTTCGTATCGTTGATATGCGCGACGGAGGCTAACGTATACTGCGCCTCAATCGTATAGCCGGCCTTGCCGGCGATAAAACCGGGAATGGCAAAGTGGGTTTCGAAGCGCGGCTCGAAAGCGTCGATGTATTGCAGAACGTTGTTGTCCATGTCCAGTCCTTCGGGATACGTCTGCACCGGCGTCGATGTGTAAAAACGAGTCTTCATGATATCGGCGAACGTCTTGTTCTGCATTCCGGCTTCCAGCAGCTTCGCCATGTCGCGGCAGGTGCTGTACAGGTTATCGTCGTGCAGGCCGGTCGTGTTGGTGAAATGTGTATCGGCCATGCCTAAAAGCGCGGCTTTTTCGTTCATGCGCTCGACAAAAGCCTCCGTGCTGCCGTCAACATAAGTAGCGAGAGCCTCCGTGCAGTCGGCGCCGCTGGGCAGAAGAGAACCATACATGCAGTCTAATGCGGTCGGTTCATCGCCGACGTCGAAGCCGGCCTTGGCGGCGTTTTCTTCTTCAAGGCGATCCAGCACTTCTTTGTCCATCGGAATCCGCACCTGTGCGGGATCGGCAATCGCATCCAGCGCCACCAGCACCGTCATCATCTTGGTCAGGCTGGCGGGATAAATGCGCTCCGTGCTGTTCTGTTCCAGAATCACCTGTCCGCTGTCGCGGTCAACCAGAAAGTAGGCGTCGCTGAAAAGGGTGGGCTTTTGCATCGGTTCATAGGTCGACGGATCGGCTTGCGGTATGGTCTCGTTGCGGCCGGTTCTGCCAAGAATGGAGACGCCGACGACAACGATAAACAGGAAGGCCATTCCTGTTCGCAGCATTTGTTTTCTGCTCATGTTTCGATTATAGCATTCCCCTTTGACGAATCGAAATCCGCCATATATAATGTCTGGGCACGCACCAGTGGTGGAATGGCAGACACGTACGCTTGAGGGGCGTATGAAGAGATTCGTGCGGGTTCAAATCCCGCCTGGTGCACCATATAAGCACATGTAAGCCGCATAACGATGCGGTTTTTTGTTCATCGTCGCGAAAGCGATCGGGTCTTCGCTTCTTGCGGGCGGTTTTCTTTCGTTCTGATTTTCACGTTGCTATAATGAGAAAGCGAAATAGAAAGGTCGTATGTTTTATGATAAAAGTAAATGTAATCTCCGGTTTTCTTGGAGCCGGAAAAACGACGCTCTTCAGGAAGCTGCTGAAAGACGTCTTTGCGGGTCAGAATGTTGTCCTTGTTGAAAATGAGTATGGCGAGGTCGGCGTTGACGCCGGCTTTCTGCAGGGGTCGAATATCGTCGTTCGGGAAGTGAACGGCGGCTGTATCTGCTGTTCTTTACGAGGCGATTTTCGTGAAGCACTGGAAAACGTCGTACATACCTATCATCCGCAGCGGATTTTGATCGAGCCGTCCGGAGTCGGCAAACTGTCCGATATCTTGGCGATCATCCGATCGGTTCCGGAGCTGGAAATCGACAGCTACAGCACGGTCGTCGACGCCAAGCGGTGCCAAACTTATCATAAAAATTTCGGAGCGTTCTTCGACGATCAGATTCAGCATGCTTCCTGCATTATTCTTACAAGGACGGAAGCGGTCGATGAGGAAACGCTGCGGAAGGATGTGGATATCATCCGCGCCCTGAACCTTGAAGCGCACGTGATCACAACGCCGCTGGACGAGCTCAGCGGGCAGGCGGTCTTTGACGCCATGACCGATACCGGCTTCCGCTTTCCGACGGAAGACGAAGAACACGAGCACGAACACGAACATCATCATGACCATGCGCACGAGCATGAGCATCACCATGAACATGAACACGAGCATGAACATGAACACCATCACGACATTGAAGCAAAGGCCAACGCGGGGCTTGCGGAAGGAAACCGTATCCACATCGGCAGTGATGACCATGAGCACCATCACCATGAGCATCATCACGGGCCGGATGCGGACGATGTCTTTGATTCCATCGGCATCGAAACCATCAATGTCTATAGCCGCGAGCAGATTCAGGAAGCTCTGGCACAGCTCCCGGAAACCGTCGTGCGCGCGAAAGGCATCGTTCCTTCACCGGAGAACGACTGGCTGTTTTTCGACTATGTGTCGGGCGATATTGACATTCGCAAGGGCTCTCCCGCTTATACCGGGCTGATCACGGTCATCGGCGAGCATGTCGATGTCGAGCTGATCAAGCGGATTTTCGGGGTGCATTGATGACGCCTGTTTATTTGTTCACCGGCTTTCTGGATTCCGGCAAGTCAACCTTGATCAAAGCCACGCTGGAAGACCCCGGCTTTATGGAAAACGCCGGGCGCACGCTGATCCTGCGCTTTGAAGAAGGTGAAACCGATTTTGACGAAGCTTTCTTGAAAGAACACAATGCATGCATGGAAACATACGACGACGTGCATGTTCTGACGCCGGAAAAGTGTCGGGAGCTGGATACCGTCTACCACCCCTTTCAGGTGTTCATCGAATGGAACGGAACGATACCTGTTACGGAGGATGTGCTCAAGAACATGCCGGACTTCTGGCCGCTGGTCGAGATTTTGACGACCGTCGACGGTTCCACTTTCGCCATGTACATGACCAACATGCGTTCGATGTTGTTTGAACAGCTGCGGTACAGTGACGTCGTCATCGTTAATCGCTGTACAACGGATATGTCCTATACGATGTTCCGCGGCAATATCAAAGCCATCAATCGGCGGGCGCAGATGTTCTTTGAGGAAAAGTTCGGCAAGCCGTGTGAATTTAAAGAAGGCCGTCTGCCGTTTGACATCACAAAAGAACCGCTGGATATCTCCGATGACGACTACGGCCTCTGGTATATGGACGTGATGGAAAATCCCGAAAAGTATAACGACAAGAAAATCATTCTTCGCGGCGCCTATGCCGAAGACCTGCCCGGGTACAAACAAAGTTTCATTTTCGGACGGCACGCCATGATCTGTTGTCAGAACGATACCTCTTTATGCGGCATCACCGTGACCGGCGTGCGCATTGAAGAAATGCAGAAAGGAGAATGGATTCAAGTGAGCGGGAAGTTGAAGACCGTCGATTTGGAAAACGGCGGGAAAACCGTTCTTTTATATGCGGACGGCGTTTATCGCTGTCCCGTTCCGGATGACCCTTATGTTTATTTCAGCTGAGCGTTCTTTCCGAAACGTAAAAACTCCATCGTCAGCGCGGTGGAGTTTTTTCATGCTTTGCAAGCGAGCCGTAATTCAGGAGCGATCGCCGTTTCCCCAAGAGAAGATGCACATCAGACTGGGGCCGGTATGGGTTCCGACAACCGGGCCGACCCGCGTGATGACCACATCTTTGCAGGGAATGTTCTGACGAATGAGCGCGGCTATGTTTTCCGCTTCCGGAAGACAATCGGCATGGGCGACAAAAATCGTCTGTTCTTCGCCATTCACCAGCGTCTGCCGCGTCAGATCGTACAGCTTGCGTAAAGACGCCTTCCGGCCATGCGCCTTTGTTTTCACAATCAGCTTGCCGGCCGCGTCCACGTACATGACCGGCTTGATATTCAGCGCGGAGCCGACGATGGCGGTGCCGGCTGAAACGCGGCCGCCCTTATGCAGAAAGAATAAATCGCCGACGGTAAAATAATGCATGGGTTCCATTTTATGGGCTTCAAGCCACTGTGCATTTTCTTCAATCGTCATTCCGGCGGCCTGATTGTCGGCGGCACGCAGGGCGAAGATGCCTTCTCCGGTACTTGCCGCAAGAGAATCGATGACGATGATTTTCCGTTCCGGAAATTCTTCACACAATTCGTTACGCGCTAACAGTGCCGATTGATAGGTGTTGCTCAAGCCGCTGGAAAAGGCGACATAAAGAATGTCGATTCCTTTTTCCAGATAGGGATGAAACGCCTCTATGAATTTCGGCGGTGTAATCTGTGAGGTGTGCGCCAAAACGCCTTCGGCCAGTTTTTTATAGAAAATATCTGCCGCATAGTTGCGGAAATCCGGAAAATGCAGAAATGAATTGCCGTCATCCATCGTGACTTCCATCGGCAATACTTCAATATGATGGTCATCCAGAATGTCGACATTCATATCGCACGTTGCGTCGGTAAAAATCTGATACTCTGCCATGATCATTCCCCTTATCGTTTCCATTCTAAACAAAGACTGATTTCGGTTGCAACTAATTTCTCCCGGAAGCATAAAAAAGGTCATGGGAAACGGTTGATATTGTTATTTTCAATATCGCTATATGAAAGCTTATTTTAAAGATAAGACGGCGTCGGATATGCGGCCGGCAGGGACAAGACGGTACATAGTTTATAACCCGAAAATGGTCGTAAAATGTCGGTTGAACAAAATATATTTTTGCACTTGATTTCTCTTTAAAGGTAAAAAATGTATAATAAGTCCGGACGTGCCCCCATAGTAAAACGGATATTACAAACCCCTCCTAAGGGTTAGTTGTAGGTTCGATTCCTACTGGGGGTGCCATTTATCACGCATCGGAATATGGCGCAGTTTGGTAGCGCGCTTCGTTAGGGACGAAGAGGTCACGGGTTCGAATCCCGTTATTCCGACCAAATTTATACGTTAAAAAGTGGTCTAACTTATGCTTAATCATCACTAAATAGCATAACTAAGCCGCTTTTTATTATTTCATCTTCCCTTAACTTACCTTTAACTATCCCCGAAAAGTGGACGGAAAACAGGGCGGCATTGACATCAACTCCATTCAGTTTGAATGACTCTTTGATTTGTTCAGCGCTCAATCTGAACTGTTTCAAACCTTCCGTTTTCATAGTTGGCCTTGTATATGCGCCGGACATTGATTCCTTCACTTCCGGAAAGTCGCTTTATGAAGCGATTTTCATGGCCCGCGATCTGTTCGGTACCGTAAGTCTGAACCATGAGACAATGCCCTTGCCAAGTACCGAAAAAAAAGCACGGGCGATTGCGGCAGAAAAAGCGGATGAGCCCGACTTCAAATATTCCAACGCGTCGATTTCTTTGATCGATATCGATACCGATGAATATCGCAGGAAGATTGATACAAGAGCCGTCAAGAAAAATTGTACGCTTCCGACATGGCTGAACGAAAAAGCCGAAGTGGCAAATATCAATTTCTCACGTGTACTGCAAGAAGCGATTATGCATAAACTCGGACTGCAGCGCAGGCATTGATTTCTCTAAACCGGAAACAGGGCGCGCCCATTATCGGTCCCTTTTTCGTTCGCATTTATCTTCTGACTTCGTTATGTATTTGCCGTACACCATCTCGCCTCTTGACATCTGTAGAACGATATTCTACATTTTAGATATATAGAATATTGTTCTATAAGCCAAAGGGAGGAAGCCTCATGGCCACAAAAGAAATGGACGCCGCCACGCGCCGAACACAATTTATCACCGCGGCCGGATCGTTGTTTTCTACAAAGGGCTTCAATGAAACTTCCATCCGCGATATTCTCCACGCCGTCGGCGACCGTTCGCCAAGCGTTTTTTATTATTATTTCAACTCCAAAGAAGATTTATACCGCCAGGTTCTGGACGCGAAGACAAAGCAGTACCTCGCCGCAATCAACACCGTACTGAACAAAGCACAGGAGCCGATGGCGATGATGCGGGATTTCCTGCAGATATTTCTGCGCGCCCTCATACTGGACGGCGGAAAGGACAGCGAAGACCCGGAGAGCCATCTGTTTTACCTGCACCTTGCGGAACAGGTCACTCTCCATTATGTGCAGGTCTGGAAAAAATGCATTCCCTATCTGACCGACGCCGACATGGACGAACGGCAGATTGAAGCGCTGGCTTCCTTTCTGGCCGGCGGCACCGGCCGGATGATATTGTCCTTCCATGCCTCGAACACGGCGGATTTTTCAGCCTTTTGCCGAAACTTTGTCGCATACTGCGGCCGCGTGCTGTGTCTGAATGACAAAAAGATGCAGGAATTTGAAGAACTTGTCCTGCATATCGTAAACAATCTGCACACAAAAAAGGAAAACAAAAATGATCACCTTACATGAAGCGATCGATATTCCGGCGCCTTTTGAAAAGCTTGTGGCCTGGTCGGAAAATTTCGAAGAAGAATTTGTAAAATGGAGCCCTTATCATCTGGAATGCAACCTGTATGACAAAAGCCTCGCCGTCGGAAGTAAAGTCCGCTTCTATGAAATCGTGGCGGGGCTGGACTACGACGTGACGGGAACCATCATCGAAAGCGAAGCCGACCTCGATCACTTCCGTTATGTATTCCTGTCAAACTCCAAAGGAGCCCTCATCACCTTTGCCGGCCGGCGGACGCCCGACGGCTGCCGTTTCAGCCATACCGAAGAATTCGGCTTGCGAACACCCGTGATCGGCCCGCTTCTGAATTTTCTGATCTTCAAGGTCATCGCCCGTAAAAAGGCGGACTGGAATCTTGTCCGCAGCGATATGATTTTAGATAACAAATTGCTGCGCGACATTCTTGTCGAAGGCCGTTATCCCGCGCGGATTCCTGTCGACGAACTGAAAAAAGGTACCCCGATAAAGAAAGGCGAATAAAAATATGCACAAATTTGACGGCCTGGCCGACACGATGTTTATTCCTTTGACGGCAAGAATCTATATTTCGAAACGTTTTCCCGAATATTTTTATGACGCAAAAGCGCTGGAACTGGAGTCTGAACTTCCCGACGACAATATTGAAAAACATTCCTCCGAGTATACCATGATCGCTTCCGTTGCCCGGTACTACAACCTCGATGCGATGGTCAGACATTTTATCGGCCTCCACCCGCAATGCAACATCGTCTATCTGGGCTGCGGTCTTGAAACCGCGTATGAAAGAATCGGCAATACGACCGCCATGTTCTATGAGATGGACCTGCCGGAAGTGATCAAAATCCGAAAAAACGTTCTCGGCGAAACGGAAAACGATCGACTGATCGCCGGCGACCTGTTCGACCTGAAATGGGCGGAACAGATTGCGGACAGAGCGCTCCCCACTCTCCTGATCGTCTCCGGCGTCTTTCAGTATTTCCATGAAGAAGAAATTCTATCTTTTATCGAAAAAGCGAAAGCCGCCTTTGCGGACGCCGAGCTCATCTTCGACGCGACCGACAGCACGGGCGTGAAATACAGTACGCGATACGTCAAAAAGACCGGCAACACCTCGGCCATGATGTATTTCTATGTCGATGACTGCGAAGCGTTTGCCAAAAAGGCGCACGCCCGGCTGATTGAATGCCGCCCTTTCTATACGGCGGCGCGAAAGATGATCGGAAGGCGGACAAAGCTCTATACACGCATCGCCATGAAAGTCTGCGACGATCTGGGGCGTGCCAAACTGGTGCACCTGAGCTTTCACAAATAGAAAAGAAAATCGGCGGGAACAAAAATTCCCGCCTCATTCAAATTCCATCTTATGAACCGACATTTTCATCATGCGATCGCCGATTCGCGCCAACAGACGATGCGCAAAGCGGACATGTGGACTTTTCATATCATAATACCCGAGCATATAGCCCCTTGATGACACTTTGATCTTTTCCGACCAGTTCAAGTCTCGGTCAGGACGATCGACATGGAACACGCCTTCGACATCCTGAATGCCCATATTCTTCAAGACGCCGGCCATCATCAGCTTCAAACCGAGCTTGCCGACGCTGTCAAAGACCAGACAGCCTCCCGGGAAACGTTCCGCCAGTTCCAGAACCATGGCCTTCACTTCCTCTTTCCTGAAATAATGAAATACGCCGGCCGCAAAGAACAGAACCCCCTGCGAGCCGTCTATGGTATCCATCCAGGCATCCTCTTTCAAGTCACAGGCGATATTCGTTTCCCTCTCCTGTTCCGGAATCAGCTGTCGGCGCGTTGCGATGATATCCGGGAAATCCACATTCACAATTCGGCAAAGCCCGTTATCGCAGGCCTTCCCCGTCTCATCCAGGCCGCAGCCGAGATTGACGACCGCCGCCCGCGGGCGTTTCTTTAAATAAGCCTGAATCTCCCATCGCATATCCAGCTGCCGCATGGCCGCCAAAAGAGAACCATATTCATACAAGAAAGAATCGCTTCGCTTCTCCAGTTTTGAAAAATCATAATCCAGACTGTCGCATAGACGCGCGGCGAAAACATCCGTATACAGCTCGGGGAATTTTTCCGTACACATTTTTCTTCCATACAAGGGAACGAGCAGCGTTTCCTGAATGCTGTTTTTCTCAATCTTGATTTTTTCCACAGGTGCGTCTCCGTTGTCGGCCGGAATTTCCGCTGCACTTATGCCGATCGGACAGTCGGCTTCTTTCTCATGTTCATGAAGCGGCGTCCGTTTTCGCCAAGGCGATGAACGTCTGTCGATCATAACCGAGCGCCCGGAAAAAGGCCAGGGCGCTTTCATTGCCGCACGGAACATGAACGCAAAGCGCTCCACATTCCGCCTCGCCACCGGCGACAAGAGCCGTGCCGATTTTCATGCGCCGTTTGTTTTCAACGACATAAATATCCGTCGCCACGTTTCCGTCTTCAATCTGCAGATAGCCGATGTAGCGGCCGTTCTGCGACGCCGCAAAGAGAATGCCGCCGCTTTGCAAAAGCGCGTCGATTTCCGCTAAAGCTGCTTCCAGAGACCCCGCGGCCGGCGCCTTTAAAACGGCGGCCGGCGCCGCATTCTTCTTCCCGATGCGCACGATGCGGTATGCCGGCTTTACATCGGCCGGCTTCTTCGACAGCGCGACGACTTCCGCTTCCTTTTCTTCCATGTGATATGGAACGCCGTTTTCTTCACACCAGTCCATGGCAAGCAGACGGTCGCACCGCTCTTGAAAAGCACGCCATTCTTCCACGCTGTCGAAACGCTCGAGCACCGCCCGAAAGCGGTGAAACGCACCGGCGCCCCGAATCGCGTTGCCGAGCCACTCTTTCCGCTGTCCGACGCTTTCTTCCGCAAACTGTTTTATCCGCTCATAGTCTCGCGCGGTAGAGCGGCCGGGAAGCGGAATCAGGCCGTTGTGCGCATCGTGAAAATCAAAGCCGGGCGGCACTTCCTCATCCGGCGTTTCTTCGTCGTCAAAAATGATCATTTCGCGTTGCGGCCAATAGTAAAAAGCGATGCCGTCTCCCGCATTCTGTATGGCGCTGATGACTTCTTCCAGCTCAATGGACATCGGACGCGTTCACTTTCTTGTATATCGCCGTAAGCCATGCGGCGTCGATCTGCGGAAAGCGGCGATTGTCGATCCGAAACAAATCCCGATCCTGCTCAAATTCATCCCGAATGCCGGCCAGCGGTATCAGAAAAGACAGCCCGCGGTCATCGCGAATCCGCACGTTGATCTTCATCACTTCATTTTCCACGCGTTGGTATTCAACGCCGGTAATATCCTTTTCTTCGACCCGCTTATTTTCCAGGCATTCAATAAAGCTGTCGTATTTCGCCAACTCGACCAGACGGTCGTCGATACCGTCTTCCAGAATCTGAATCTTTTCCGAAAACGCCTGCAGTTGTGTACAGCGGCGCAGCGTATAGCCCTTTTCCGCAAGTATGGCCGCCGCCCGATCCAATTCCTGCGGCAGCGGCTGGTCGGAAAGCCAGATCACGAATCGATGCGGCGCATCCATATAGACGAGCGGAAACTGAATCATAAAATCATGCTTGCAGTGCGGACAGAAAACCCGGAACAGATCGCCGGAAAGACACCGCTCCCGCAGGTCCGGATCCTTATCCGCATGAACACTTTCATAAATTTCCGTTTCAAATGTCCCGCCGCAATACGGACAGGTGTAGGTGATGGTACGTGATTGACTCATAGCGCTATCCTTTCATGCCGCTTTCCAGTCCGATCCGGAAAACCCGTAACCGATGGCTTCGGCCTGTGCCGCCAGATTCCTTTCACTCTGCTTCTGCGTCTGTGAAAGCGGCCCGTGAAAGACCGTCAGCAGATGAATTTCATCGCCCGTTACATACGGCAGCGCATATAGAGTTTCCCCTTTTACATAGGCGCCCTGACGGCTGGACTCCAATAATCTTCCGACCGCGAACGTGCCGTCCAGACAGCGCAGATACATCGGATATTCATGGATACCGTCGCTTTCCAGAACGCCGGCCGCTACGACGTCCGGATAAAAGTCATCGCGCAGATTATCCAGACGTTTTTCTTCGCGGGTTCTTTTCAGGGCGGCGCTCGCATTCTTTTCCATTCGGGCCAGAAAATATTGATTTTTCATTTCCATGCGCGCACTCGGATGAATGCATTTCACGCGCAGATTGCGCAGTCTGAACGGGTCGAAAATACCGAGCACGGCATGCCGAAACAGACCTCTGTCGCAATGATCCCAGGCGTCGCCCATGCTCAACACGTGAAACTGCAGCCGCCCCCGATCGTCGATGAAAGAAGAGCACAGCATAAAGCAGTCCCGTTCCGACGCCTGTCCGGCGCCTTTCAGCATGGACGTCAAAGCGTCCGCTTCAACGACAACGTATTGATGGTAATACTCCCGAAACGTCAATTCTTTCAGCAGCACGACCCTTCTCCGCTGTTACAATAGCACGCTCTCATGCAGTTTAGCAACGGCATGCAGGCATGCCGTAACCGTTTCGGCACATAAAAAGAGGCTTTTTGATCGCCCCTTATGAAACAAACACTTTATTTTCAGCGCCGGTTGCGGCTGCCGAACAGACGGAGGATATACAGGAATATATTGATGAAGTCCAGATACAGGCTGAACGCGCCGTAGATACCGAGATTCGCTCCCGCCTGTCCATAGCCGCCGTTGGTCGTGTAATAGATATTCTTAAGCCGCTGGGCGTCATAAGCCGTCAACCCCAAAAACAAAACGATGCCTATATACGTCAGAAGCAGAGAATCGCGCACGGCCGGAATAAATATACCCAATACCGAAGCGATCACCAGAGCGATCAGACCGCCGAACAGCAGCGTTGAAAAACGCGTCAGATCGATTTGGGTATAATGCCCGATAACCGCACAGCTGAAAAAAAGCGCCGCCGTAAAGGCGAAAGAAATACCGACCGTACCGTAGTCGTATGCGTCCAACAGCACGGAAAAGGTCAGACCGGTGATCGCCGCGTACAGATAGAACATCACCTGCGCCTGTGCGGTGGACAGCTTCAAAATTCGAGCGCTCAGATTAACGACGATGACAAACTGGACGATGACGACGCCGAGGTAAACAAGCCCCAGCATCCCCGGACTCTGCATGGCAAGGCGTTCAATAAGACCGAGCGCATGTACCGCATAGGCGACGATCGCCGTCAGTAACAGCCCGAGTCCCATCCGCGTATAGACATTCGCCACATAAGCCCGCAAGCCCGCCTGCTCATCGACATAAACGGATTTGTTTGACTGAAATTCACTCATCACTCAACACTCCTTTCACCGGAAGAATCCGGTAGTAAACACTATAACATTCTTCACGCACAATGCAACGTATATGCCTGCACATTTGACCGCCGAGGCCGGTTAAAATCACCCCTCCATTTTGTCAATCGGATCGAAACCGCACGCATTATTTTTCTTCCAAAGGCGCCCCGCAGTTGCCGCAATAGTGCGCCTGCGCCTCGTTCACATAGCCGCACGAGCGGCAAACCCGCTCTTCCTGCGTCTGTATTTCAAAAAGCCTTTGCGAAAGCGCGGCGGCGACGGTGCGTGCATCGGCATTGCGCACCTTTATGTTCTGCGGCGCTTTTCCATTTTGAAACGTCAGGGTAAGCATCTGTCCGCCGACGGCGCTGATCGTCTGTACATCGGCCAGAAAATAAAGCCGCAGGGTATGGCGGTCGATATACTGTAACCAGTGCTCCGATACATACAGGCTCGTACAGCCGTTGACGGCGGTAAATTTTTCTTCTTCAAACGACTTCCCGGACGCGATCGTCTCCTGCCGCCAAGCTTCCAGACGCAGACGCTCAATGGCGCTTCCGGATGCAATAAAGCCCATAAGCACAAACGTCATGACTGTGACAAAACCCGTAAAAAGCGCAACGGACGAAGAAAACGAGGCGAGGAGGGCCATCGGCGCGGACACAAACGCGCCCCACGCCAAAGCGTCCAGCAGATACTCCCGCCGCAGGTAGCGAATCAAGGCCTCCGTATGCGGTCGTTTTTTATTGTCTTTCATTTCTCCTCCATTTTTCAATCATTCGCATGATCTCCTCTTTTTGCTTTTCGTCCGTCACGTCAAACCAATGTACCGGCATCTGGTGACGAAACCATGTGTATTGCTTTTTGGCATAGCGGCGCGAATCCTGCTGAATCTTCGTCTTCACCTTTGCCAACGTGCTTTCGCCTTTGAAATACGGCTCGAACTCACGGTAGCCGATGCCCTGCATGGCCGGATCGCGAAAGGTCGCCCCGCCGGCCAGCAGTCCTTCCACCTCCCGTACAAGACCGTCCCGAAACATCGTCTCCACCCGTTCGTCGATGCGCGCATACAGACGGCTCCTGTCCATCGTACAGCCGATAATCAATGCGTCATAGAGCGGACGATGCGCCTGTGCCTGAATCAGATCGCTCTGCCTTTGTCCGCTCATCTGCACAATGGACAGTGACCGCAGCAGACGACGCCGATTGTGCGGATGAATCTTTGCGGCCTGCTCGGGATCCGCCCGACAAAGCTTTGCATAAAGTTCCTCATTCGACAGCGCCGCCAATTTCGCGTCCACCGCCGTCTCCTGTTTCGGAAAGACATAGTCGTATAAAAAGGCTTTCAGGTACAGACCCGTACCGCCGACCACGATCGGCAGGCCGTCGATACGTTCAAGGCAGGCCCGTGCTTCCGTCTGAAAATCCCGAACGCTGTAGGGTTCATTCGCCTGCCGCAGATCGAGCAGATCGTGGCGGATTCCCTCCATCTCTTCTTTTTTGATTTTGCCGGAGCCGATATCGAAGCCGCGGTAAACCTGAATGCTGTCGCCGCTGATAATGGAACCGCCGAATCTTTTGGCGCACGTGACGGCAAACGCACTTTTCCCCGAAGCCGTCGGGCCGGCGATGACCAGCACCTGCCTCATGAGCGAAATTCTCCGGCGATGACGCGCGCGTCATAGATAACCAGCGTCGGATGATGATTTGCGTCCTGCCACGGATTTCGACAAGCGGCCAGACGTTCCAGCAGGGCGACGCTTTCTTCTTTGGAAAGAGCCTTGCCGCCGTGCATCGCCTGCCGACAGGCCAGCTGCGCCAGCATCTTTTCCCGCACGGTACGCGTATGCCGCTCCGCCTCCTGCTCAAACAGATCAACGAGATCCTGTACAAATTCCTGCGGCTGATACGCCTGCAGCCATGACGGTATCTGCCGAACGCGCAGTAAATCCGGCCCGAACTCTTCATAGATGACGCCAAACTCCTTCGCCCATGCGTTCAGCTCTTCCAAGCGCAATACCGTCGCCGCCTTCACCTTGACGGTAAGCGGCACCAGCAGGGCGGACAGCGTACCCGCCTTCCGTTTCTGCAGCTGTTCGTACAGTATGCGGGCATGGGCGCCTCTTTGATCGACCAGCGCCAACCCCTTTTCGCAGCTGCATACGATCCAGCGGCCGTGCAGAGTGCCTAAAACCGTCAGGGCCGGCAGTGCGCCGCCCTCGTCCTCGTCTTCCTTCTTCTCTTCATTTCTTTCCGGCTGACGAACGGCGGTAAGCGGCGCTGAATTTTCCGTCGGTGTTTTTCTTACGGAAGCGAAAGGAAAGGTCATCTCCGTCTGGGCATAATAGGTCGGATTTTCTTCCTGTACGCTTTCGGACACCGTATGCGCCAGATTCAAGTGCGCCAATGTTTCCCGAATGCCGTCCCGCAATAAGTAAGCCAGCTGGTTTTCTTTGGACAGGCGGACTTCCCACTTTCCCGGATGTACGTTGACGTCCAGTAAATGCGGGTCCATGACGATGGATAAAACCGCCATCGGCTGACGGTCATGCGGTATAAAGTCGCTGTAGCCCTCCTGCACGACGCGATCCAGCCGGTACGAATGAACAAGGCGTCCGTTAAGAAAAATCTGAATGAAATTTTTCGACGCGCGCGTCACGGCGGGCTTGATCAGAAAGCCGTCGATCTGATAATCCTCGTCCTCTAAATGCAGCGGCACCGCGTTTTCGGCCGGTCCCCGCCCCCAGCATTGAAAGATCACTTCCGCAAGATCGCCGCTTCCGCTCGTATGAAAAAGCTGTCGGTCCGGCGTGCGCAGTGAAAAAGCGACGTCCGGGCGGCTCAAGGCAAAACGCATGAGCAGGTCCTGAATCAAAGAAGTCTCGTAGGCGCCGTTGCGCATGTGTTTCAGCCGCGCCGGAGTACGATAAAACAGCCCCTCCACGATTATGGTCGTGCCTTGATCGCACGGATAGGGCGTTGTTTCCTGCAGGGCGCCATAGGCGATCTTGACCCGCGTTGCACTTTCGCCGTCCGATGTCATCATGGTGACGGCCGCGACGGCCGCGATGGAAGGCAGTGCTTCTCCGCGAAAGCCCAGCGTATGAATCGACCACAGATCGTCCGCGTCGTGAATCTTGCTTGTCGCATGGCGCGCAAAGCAGGCGGCCGCATCGATGGCGTCCATGCCGCTGCCGTTGTCGCTGACGACGATGCGCGACAGCCCGCCTTCCGTCAAGGTGACTTCAATCCGTGTACTGCCGGCGTCAATCGCGTTTTCGACCAGTTCTTTGACGACGCCCTGCGGCCTTTCCACCACTTCTCCGGCCGCGATCAGGTTGGCGGTCTGCGTATCCAGCTGTCTGATTTTTCCCATGCCTGTATTATACCGTCCTCTGTTACAATGAGGCTATGTATATCCTCGCTCCGGAACGTTTTGAAACATGCATTCGGAAATCGCGCTTTATCGCCTGCGCAATGCCGGTAAACGATATGACGGAAGCGCGGGCCGCCATCCTTTCCGTCCGCAGGGAGTTTCATGACGCCACGCATGTATGCAGCGCATATCGGTGCGGACAACAGGTGCACTCGAACGATGACGGCGAACCGGCCGGCACCGCCGGACGTGTCATTCTGGAACAGATTCAATACGCTTCCATCGATCAGGCGTGTGTCTGCGTCGTCCGCTATTTCGGCGGTATCAAATTAGGAACCGGCGGTCTTATCCGCGCGTACGGAAGCAGTGCGGGCGCCGTCCTGCGGATGGCGAAAAAAGCGCGCCGCATCATGACGCGCCTGTATACGGTCCGTTATCCGTACGCCTTATCCGGCGCCTTTGCCGGCTGGCTGCGACGGCATACGCAGTTCATGCAGGAAACGTATGGTGAGACCGTCTCCGTTCTGCTTGCCTCGACGGAACCGGATATTGAAGAGCAGATCGTTGTGCAAAGCGGCGGCAAGGCCGTCGTTACGTTCCTTTGTGAACAGATGCGGCTGGTTCCAGAAGAAGATTCAGATCGACATCCGTCGTAATGCCGTCTACGTGTCCGTTTTCCGTATACTGCCACATTGTAAACCGATAAGGGAAAGCCGGATGGCGGACGCCGTAATTGGCCAGCCAGAAGTCCGTCTCGTCCTGCAGGGAAACCATATTGATTTCATCCCGCAGCCAGCTTGCCGAGCCATAGACAAGCGGGACGTAGCCGGCGTCTTTTATGCGCTGTATGAATAAAGCCGCAAGCCGGGTTTTTTCTTTGCGGGAAAGGGAACGGATACGATCCTCATCGTGGCTGTATTCCATGTCATACGCGATCGGCAGAGCCAGATCATAGTCCCGAATCAAAAGAAGAACATAATCCGCCTCCGCCAGCACCTCTTCTTCATCGACCGCATGTGAAACCCAGTAAACTCCCGTCGGCAGGCCTGCCGCACGGGCTCCGTTCATATTCGCCCGATAGTATTCGTCTTCATGCAGCAGGCCTTCGGCATAGCCGCGATAGCCGACGCGGATCATGGCGAACTGAACGCCGGCGTCTTTGACCGCCTGCCAGTCAATTTCTTTCTGTATATAGGAAACATCGACGCCGATTTTAGACGTATGGCGGGCGTCCGCATAGGCATAAAAATCCGACGCGGTCTCCAGATGCGTCCAGTCGTAGTCGTGCGGATAGATCGGATCCGGCGTCGGCGTCGGTGCAATCTTGTTGTTGTCGGTCCGCGAAAACAGGCGCGAAAAAATGGCTATGAAAAAAACAAGGC